>JBEKNW010000245.1:0-5450 GCA_049522435.1 Xanthobacteraceae bacterium | reverse complement strand
TTCGGCCAGCGCGGCGCCGAGGGAAAAATCCGCGCCGCGCGGTTCGCGCGCGAGCGCCATGTGCCTTATTTCGGCATCTGCTTCGGCATGCAGATGGCGGTGATCGAGGCGGCGCGGAACCTCTGTGGCATCGAGGCTGCGAACTCGACCGAATTTGGCGCGACGCCCGAGCCGGTCGTCGGCTTGATGACCGAATGGATGAAAGGCAACGAGTTGCAGAAGCGCGGGATCGGCAGCGATCTCGGCGGCACCATGCGGCTCGGCGCCTATCCGGCCATCCTGCAGCGCGGCAGCCGCGTGGCCGAGATTTATCACGCCAGGGAGATTTCCGAGCGCCACCGCCACCGCTACGAAATCAACACCGCCTACAAGGACCGCCTCGCGCAACACGGCATGCGCTTTTCCGGCATGTCGCCCGACGGCCTGCTGCCGGAGATCATCGAGTACGACGACCATCCCTGGTTCATCGGCGTGCAGTTCCACCCCGAGCTCAAATCGCGCCCGTTCGCGCCGCACCCGCTGTTTTCCTCCTTCATCGAGGCGGCGGTGGAGCAGAGCCGGCTGGTGTAATGCGCATGGAGCTTTTCCAATTTTAGGAAAGCGGTGGCGGCCCGAATTGGCGGGCAGGATGGCCATTCAACTTATTGACAGTAAGGAAACTCGCGAGTAGCTTATCGCGAAATGTAAGGGTTCCGTCGATCGGGAGCGAAGCATGACCGAGGACAGTCCGGGCACTAAGATCGCGGAACAGCTGATGACCCGGCCGAACGGCGCCACGATGGACGAGATCATCGCGGTGACCGGCGGGCCACAATACAACGTGCTGAAAAGGCTCGAAGCCCGCGGCTATCGCTTGCGCAAGGTCAAAGAAGGTAGGGAAACACGGTATTTTGCGCAGGCGCCAGCGTCGCCGTCCTACGAAGCGACGGTAACCAGCAAGGGCCAGATTACGCTGCCCAAGGAGGTGCGCGAGCGCTTGCGCGTACGCGACGGCGGCAAAGTCAGATTCACCTTCGAAGACGGAGACCGAATTGTTGTGACAAACGGAGGGCCGAGGCTGAGTGACCTCTTTGGCATTCTCGGCAAGCCGCCGCGGAGCGCCACGCTTGAAGAGATGGATGAGGCCATCCGGGATGCGGCGGTCGCACGGTATCTTCGTGCGGTCGGCAGAAAACGATGATCGGCCTCGACACAAACGTCCTTGCGCGCCTTTTCATCGACGACGATCCAGTTCAAGCGCGATCGGCGCGGCAGTTCGTGGCTGAACGATGCAGCGAAAAGAATCCAGCCTTCATCGATCGTGTTGCCCTCTGCGAACTCGTATGGGTCCTTTCGTATTCCCATGGCTATGGTCGAGCCGAAATCGTACGCATCATCGGGCAACTGTTGGAGAGCCAAGAAATAATATTGGAAGATGCGGATGCCGTTGGCGCGGCGCTTCGCATTTTCTCATCGCGAAACATCGACTTCGCCGACGCCCTGATCGGCGAAGTCAACCGTGCGCGCGGTTGCGAGGCGACGGCTACGTTCGACCGCAAGGCGGCGAAGCTCGACGGTTTTGTCAGCGTGATCTGAACCGCGGCCTCTCGGCGCGAATTTCGCGCGCAAGCTTACCGCGCATCGGTGTTGACCCGCAGCGCGGCCGCCGTCATGGTCGCCGCCGATGAAGCCGATGCCAGTCAGGCCAAACTCCATCGTCGCCGTGGGTAAAGTGCGCTTCGGCAACGCGTTGCCGCTCGCCTTGATCGCGGGGCCGTGTGTGCTCGAGAGCCGCGCCCATGCGCTCGAGATGGCGGCCGCGCTCAAGGATATCGCCGCGCGGCGCGGCGTCGGCTTTGTCTACAAGACTTCATTCGACAAGGCGAACCGCACCAGCGGGCGGAGCGCACGCGGCGTCGGCCTCGACAAGGCGCTCGCGATCTTCGCCGAGCTGCGGCAAAAACTCGGCGTGCCGGTGCTCACCGACGTGCACGAGCCCGAGCAGTGCGCGCCCGTCGCCGAGGTCGTTGATATTCTGCAAATACCGGCCTTCCTGTGCCGGCAGACCGATCTCTTGGTCGCCGCCGCCAAGACCGGCCGGGCGATCAACGTGAAGAAAGGCCAGTTCCTCGCGCCCTGGGACATGGCCAACGTGGTGGAAAAGATCACCGGCGCCGGCAACCGCAACGTACTCGTCACCGAGCGCGGCGTGTCGTTCGGCTACAACACGCTCGTCTCCGACATGCGGGCGCTGCCGGTCCTGGCGAAGACCGGCGCGCCGGTGATCTTCGATGCGACGCACTCGGTGCAGCAGCCGGGCGGGCAGGGGGCCTCCTCCGGCGGCGAGCGCGAGTTCGTGCCGGTGCTGGCGCGCGCGGCCGTGGCCGTGGGCATTGCCGGCCTCTTCATCGAGACCCATCAGGACCCCGACCGGGCGCCGTCCGACGGACCGAACATGATACCGCTCAAGGAGATGGAGCCGCTTCTTGAGCGCTTGATGCAATTCGATGCCTTGGCGAAGGCGCTCGCCAAAACCCCAGCCAAGAGTGCGGCAAAGACGTAAGCCCGCCGGCTCTGGTCGCGAGGCGCGAAAACCACCATCATCGATACTGACGGCCAGGGGTGCCGCGGAAAAAACGCGGCTGAGATCAGACCCGTCGAACCTGTCTGGATCATTCCAGCGAAGGGAGCCGCGTTGAACGACACGATTCATTCCGTCACGCCCACAAACAATCGGCCGAGTGTCGCCATCATCGGCGCGGGCGTCGTCGGTCTCGGCATCGCCTGGCGGCTCGCCGGCCGCGCTGTGGTCACGGTCTTTGACCGCGCCAAGGCCGGATCGGGCGCAAGCCATGCGGCCGCGGGCCTGCTGGCGGCCTGTTGCGAGGCCGAGCCAGGGGAAGAGGCGCTGGTCGCACTCGGCCGCCAGAGCCAGGCGCGCTGGCCGGCCTTTGCCGAGGAACTTTTGCGCGCAAGCGGCATCGATGTCGAACTGCGCCACGAGGGCACGCTGGTCCTCGCCTGACCGCGGACGATCAGGCCGAGATCGCGCACCGATTGGAGTTTCAGCGGCAGCTCGGCCTGCCGCTCGAATGGCTCTCGGCCGCGGCGACGCGGGCGCGCGAGCCCCACCTTGCCAGCAAAATCGCCGGCGCGCTTTTTTCGCCGCAGGATCACCAGGTCGATAACCGCAAGCTGGTGCAGGCGCTGCGCGTTGCCGCCGAGAGCGCCGGTGCAAAAATTCACGAGCATCGGCCGGTCAAGGAGATTGTCGTGCAAGGCGGCCGGGCCGGGGGTGTAGTGCTCGAAGACGGAACGATCGCCGCCGCCGATATCGTGGTGCTTGCCGTTGGCGCTTGGTCGCGCGGCATCCCCGGACTGCCGCCCGACCGGCGGCCGCCGGTGCGCCCCATCAAGGGCCAGATGCTGGCGCTGCGGATGGATTCCGCTGCGCCGCTCATCTCTCACGTGTTGTGGGCGCCGGGCGCCTATCTGGTGCCGCGACGCGATGGCAGGCTCATCGTCGGCGCGACCGTCGAGGAAAAGGGCTTTGACGATAAAATCACCGCCGGCGGTATGCTCACGCTGCTGGAAGCTGCCTGGCGGGCGGTGCCCGCAATCGAGGAGCTGCCGATCGAGGAAATTTGGGTCGGTCATCGGCCGGGCAGCCGCGACGACGCGCCGATCCTCGGACCCGGGCCGCTGGAAGGCTTGTTCTATGCCACCGGCCACCACCGTAACGGCATCCTGCTGGCCCCGGTGACGGCGGATTCGATGGCCCGTCTCGTGCTCGATAACGTCGTCGAGCCGGCCATAAAGCCGTTCGGTCTCGAACGCTTTTTGCCGGCGCGCGCTGCCGAGTGATTCTTTTTCGCTTTTTTCTCTTTTTGGAGAAGCCGATGACCGAAGCATCGATCCAGGTGAATGGGAACAGCGAGCCGCTGGGCGCGCAAAAAACGCTCGAAGCGTTGCTGGCGGAAAAAGCCGTCGATACCGGCCAGCGCGGCATCGCGGTCGCGCTCAACGGCGCCGTCGTTCCGCGTGCGGCCTGGCCGGCGACGCCGTTGCGGCCCGGCGACAGCGTCGAGATCGTACGCGCGCGCCAAGGGGGATAGAGCGTGATCCGATCATGTTGAACCGCCCCCGTGTTTTCCGCTCGTCCCCGCGAAAGCGGGGACCCAGTTCCACTGAAGTGTCGCAACCTGGATTCCCGCTTGCGCGGGAATGAGCGGAGTAAGCTTTAGGAGCATCAAAGAAATGTCCGATCCGCTCGTCATTGCCGGTTGCGAATTCCGCTCGCGCCTTTTCCTTGGCACGGCCGGCTACCCTAATCGCAAAATCATGCTCGACGCCGTCGCCGCGAGCGGCGCCGAGATGGTGACCGCTGCGATCCGCCGCATCAGCCTCGCCGGCGACGACGAGAGCCTGATCGAGCTGTTGGCGGGCCGCGTCCGCTTCCTCCCCAACACCGCCGGCTGCCAGACCGCGAAGGATGCCGTGCTCACCGCCGAACTCGCGCGTGAAGCGCTCGACACCCATTGGATCAAGCTCGAAGTGATCGGCGACCGCGAGCTGCTCTATCCCGACGTCGAGGAACTTCTGCGCGCGACGCAGATGCTGGTGGCGAAAGGTTTTGTCGTGCTGCCTTACTGCACCGAAGACCCGGTGATTTGTCGCAAGCTCGCCGACGCCGGCGCCGCCGCTGTGATGCCGATGGGCTCGCCGATCGGCTCCGGCCTCGGCATTTCCAACCCGCACCTCATCGAGCTTTTATGCACGCGGTCACCCGTTCCCGTGGTGCTCGATGCCGGCATCGGCACCGCCTCCGACGCGACGCTGGCGATGGAGCTCGGCTGCGCGGCGGTGCTCGTCAACACCGCGGTATCGAAGGCGCGCGACCCGGTGATGATGGCGAAGAGCATGCGCGCGGCGGTGGAAGCGGGCCGGCTGTCGCGGCTCGCCGGCCGTATCGCCAAGCGCACCCACGCCGAACCGTCGAGCCCGCAATTCGGGCTGGTGGGGACGTAAGAGGGATTGGGGAAAACCCAGCAAACCTGTCGGCGCGCGCTTACCGGTTCCTTTTCGTTTATATAACTTCGACGCGATCAATTTATGTGAGACGGCAAATCGATGGCCCGAAGGAAGCAGTGGATGCCGACGATTCGCGCGCCCCGGTCGGCGCTGCCGGACGAGGCGGAAAAGCAAGCGATCATCGCAGCCTGCGAGACTTTCATTCGCAATGTCTTGAAGCCGCGCTTCCTGCCTGGGATCAGGCCGACTGAATGGAACTACGTGATCGACATCCATGGCGCGTGGACGGCGGGGCGATATCGCTTCATGCAGCGCTACAGGTCGGGCATGGCGCACAATCGTGGCGAGGAGTTCGATGCGCCCTTCGCCCGCATCGACCGCATGGGACGAGACCGTTTTGATATTTACTGGATGCGGCACACGGGCAAATGGTGGCGGCT
>JBEKNW010000244.1:0-7039 GCA_049522435.1 Xanthobacteraceae bacterium | reverse complement strand
GTAGATCCTATGGGGCGGCGGCGAGGGTGTGGCACCATCGCTGCGATTGGCAACAGCAACCGATGGAGCGTCCCATGGAACGGAACGATTTGAGCCGAGCCCTCGTCGCCTTTGATCAGAATAGCACGATTGTGGCGGTGATCGAACTGAGTCTGAACACATGGCTGGTGTCGGGTCTGGTGCCCGGCGTGAAGCGCCAGCCGCTCAAGAAGCAGACCGCTGATCCGGAGCGGCTTGTGGCGCTGCTTCATCGCTGGCGCGAGGAGGCGACCAAAGCCGGCCGGGCGATCGACCGCATCGCGGTGGCGTTCGAGGCCGGCCGCGACGGCTTTTGGCTGGCGCGGTGGCTGCGGGCGCGCGGCATCGAGGCTTATGTGATCCACGCTTCGAGCCTAGCGGTGTCACGCGAGCATCGCCGGGCCAAGACCGACCGGCTCGACACCGAGGCGCTGATGCGCGCGTTTCTGGGCTGGCTGCGCGGGGAAGCGCGCCACTGCCGGATGGCGGCGATCCCGACGCTGGCGCAGGAAGATGCCAAGCGGCCGAGCCGCGAGCATGTCAGTCTTGTCACCGAGCGCACCCGCCTGGTGAACCGGATGGCGGCGACGCTGGTCTGGCTCGGCCTGCCCAAGGTGAACATCAAGGTGCGCCAGGCGGCCGAACATCTTGCGGCTCTGCGCACGCCGGAAGGCGAGCCGGTGCCGCCCAACACGCTCGCGGAGTTGCGCCGCGATCTGGAGCGGCTCGCGGTGATCCGTGCGCAGATCAAGGCGATCGAGCAGGCGCGGCTGGAACGGCTTCAATCGGCGCCGGCGCAAGGAACCCATCCGATGATCCTGATGCTGGCCAAAATCTTGGGTCTCGGCATCGAGACGGCGGACATGCTGGTGCATGAAGTGCTGACGCGGGGGCTGCGCGACCAGCGGGCGGTGGCGCGCTATGGCGGCCTCACCGGCGCTCCGGACGAGAGCGGCAACAAGCGGCGCGAGCAGGGACTGGCCAAGGCCGGCAACGGGCGGGTGCGCCGCGGCATGCTGCAATTGGCGTGGCGCTGGCTGATGTTCCAGAAGGACAGTGCCTTGACGCAATGGTATCGCTCGCGCACCGCCGACGGCCGCAGCGACACCCGCAAGACCATGATCGTGGCGCTGGCCCGCAAGCTGTTGATCGCGCTGTGGCGCTATGTGACGACCGGCGAACTGCCGCAAGGTGTCGTGCTCAAGGTGGCCTGACGATGCGAACCGCAATGATCCCGGCATCCGATCGAGAAGGAGATTTATAGAGCAAAGTTCGGCGTCCACCGGCCGTGCCGGTTGAGCGCCCAAGACGATCCGAGGTGGCGGTGAGCCGATGCCCACCCTGGCCGTTGTGCCGCTTCTGTAGAATGGACCCGCCGCCGAGGAGCCTGCCGTCGATGCGCATGACTGCATCATGGTCGAATCCGCAATTCAGGATTCACCGAATACAAGGTTGTGAGGCGATGGTCGCCTCCTGACCGCAGGCTGCCCTCAGATCGACGGGCGTAACCCCGCGCTGCCGCGCGCCAGGACGATCAATCGTCGCGGTGGCCTTCGGCCATCCTTGACGGCGTCTGCGCGCGGCATCATCGCGCGAACGCGGGTCGGGACGGAGAAACGACCCTCAGGTCGAACAAAGAAACTGAACAGAGAGCGAAGAAAATGCGACACCAGAAGTGACATGCTGCAAAAAAGCACTTGACAGAAAGAGCCCCATACAAGGGTTGGCCCGCCACCTTCGCCCGAACCAGTTTGAGCAGCTCCGGCGGACGCGGCAGGCTGCCGGCGTGCGTCGTGATGATGCGGTCGGTGCTGGATGTCATCGTTGTCCTCCCTGGTTATTTGTTTGATCGCGTTTCGGCATCGAAATGGGCAGCCGCCCAAAAAATCATCAGTCCCGATCTACCTGGATGCGCGGAGGAACCAGGCGGAACGCCACGGCACGCCGCGCAATTCGCTGCGGTCGTTATTTTTAAAGCGAAGCGCAGCCGTAGAGCACTATGCAACCAGTGTTTATAACGCTATCATGTTGGTGTGCAAGAAACCACGGGGGCGCAACCCCCGGCAGCGCACACACATCCAGGGAGGATTTCATGAGACGGCGTGAATTTCTGAAATATTCTGCCGCAACGGCGGTGGCCGGATCGTTCGGCTATCGCACCGCCAGCGCGGATGCCAACACCATCAAGGTCGGCGTGGTTGGCGCGAAAACCGGTCCGCTCGCGCCAGGCGCGGCGGTCACTCATTTCCCGCCCTATCAACTTTGGGCGCATGAGGTGAACGAGCGCGGCGGTCTAAAGCTGAAGGATGGCCAGCGTAAGATCGAGTTGATCGAGTACGACGATCGCACGCAGCCGCCCGAAGCCATCAAGGCCGTGGAGCGGCTCGCCACGGTGGACAAGGCCGATTGGATCGGCGGCCTATACGCCACCGGATTCAATCTCGCCGCGGCGCCGACCTTCGCGAAGTACAACTATCCGCAGCTCACCCAAGCCTGTGTCACCGATCAGGGACCTATGCTGGTCAAGAAGTATCCCGGTTTCTTCATGTTCCAATCGTCGACGACCGCCTATGCCAAAGGCGCGATCGGCGTCCTCAAGAAATTGAAGGACAGCGGCCAGATCGGAAACAAGGTCGCCGTTGTCAACGTCGGTGACGACTTCGGCATCGAGCTTGCCAACGCCGGGCGGCCGCTGTTCAAGGAAGCCGGCTTCGAGATCGTCTACGACAAGTCCTACCCGCTCGGGACGCAGGATTACACGCCGGTGATCAAGGCCGCCAAGGCGGCCACTCCGGACGCGTTCGTCGCCTGGTCTTATCCGCCTGACACGTTTGGTCTCGCCGACGCGGCCAAGATTGAAGGCCTCAACGTCAAGGCCTACTACAGCGCTGTTGGCTGTGCCTTCCAGGGCTTTTCGCAGAAGAACGGCGCTGCCGCCGAGAACATTCTCGGCGCCGGTGGCGTGGTCGACACAGCGGAAATCCGTGACTTCTACAAGCTGCACAAGGAAGTTACCAAGGTCGACGCCGATTACTGGGGCAGCCCGTTCTACTACTCGATGCTCCAGGTGCTGACGCAATCGATCGAAGCCGTCGGTTCAATGGATCGGATGGCAATTGCGGCTCACTTCCGCGGCCGCAAATTCGAGACCCTCATTGGCGAGGCCGAAATGCCTGGCCAGATTCTCGACAAGGTCTACACGGTCGGACAATGGCAGGGCGGATTCTTCGCCGCGGTGAATGGCGAAGGCTTCTCCAACTACTCTCAGGTCAAGCTGAAGACCAGCTGGGGATGAGAATCCCCGGGGCTCCGAAAGCGGGCTGACCGCATTTCGCCGAGCTGAGAAGACTCCGACGTCACGGTTATCGTCCCCGGTCGCGAATAGGCCGGGGACGAAACCGCAGCGGAGTTGACTTTGGCCGGCAGAGAATGGCTTTGAGACTTCGCGCCGGGCATCCGTAATCAATAAACCCGTTCGACATGGACATCGTCATCATCGGCCTGCTGCTCGGCGGCACTTATGCCTTGATGGCGGTAGGCCTGCAATTGCAGTATGGCGTCGCTCGCATCATGAATCTCGCCAATGGCGAAACTCTGATCGCGGGGGCCTTCAGCACCTTTTGGTTTTACGCCGCGACGCAAGCGAGCCCACTTTATGCGCTGTTCTTGGTGGTGCCCTCGGCCTTCGTCCTGAACTGGGCGATCTACCGGGTATTGCTCCTGCCGCTCGTCCGCCGCGCCAAAAGCCAGGGCAAGCTTGAAGTCGACAGCATTCTGGCAACCTTCGGCATCAGCTTCATATCCGTCGGAATTCTGCTGGCTATTTTCGGCGGTGAATATCTGGACTATTCCTACCTGGCGCGGCCGATTTTTATTTTTGGCGAACGCTACGGCCTCAACCGCGTGGTTGCTTTCCTCGCTGCCGCGGTGCTCTGCGCCGGCCTCTATCTTTGGCTGCATAAGACCCGCGCCGGCCTCGCGTTACGGGCGGTTTCGGTCAATCCGTCGGCTTCCGGACTTGTGGCGATCAATGTTGCGCGCATCTCGGCGTTCGCCTTCGCATTAGGCGGAGCGGTGACGGCGGCGGGCGGCGGACTGCTCAGCATGTTCTTGACCTTTGATGTCTCGCTCGGCGTGGTCTTCACGTTGAAGGCGCTGGTCATCGTCATCCTCGGCGGAGTGGGCGATATTCGCGGGACGATCGTCGCCGCCTTCATCCTCGGTTTCGCCGAAACGGCCGTCGCCACCCTGATCGATCCGGGTCTCACGCTCGCCGCGGCTTACGTGCTGTTCATGATTGTCTTGCTGGTGCGGCCGGAAGGTCTGTTCGGGAGGCGAACGGCGTGAGCAACATTGAGACACCGCAGGCTGTGCGCGCGGGAGTGGGCTTCGCCGCCCATGAGTTGCGCAATCTGTTGGTCAGCGCCGTGCTCTTCATTGCCGCCGCCTCGGTGCCGCTGATCTTCGGCGGCTATGTACTGCAGCTGGCGATTTCGATCGTGATGTATACGGCGCTTGCCACGTCATGGTTGTTATTCTCCGGGCCGACCAATTACATCGCCCTCTCCACGGCGGCGTTCTTCGGCATCGGCATGTACACGGCGGCAGGCGGCATCGACCTGTTGCCCTATCCCGTGCTGATCCTGATCGCCGGCGTCGCCGGTGCCGTGCTGGCCGCGATCGTAGGCTTGGCCACGCTACGAGTTTCCGGTGTTTATTTCGTCATCTTCTCGCTTGGGCTCGCGGAGCTGGTACGCCAGGTCATGACCTGGTTGCAGCACGTGCTGGGCACGCTGAGCGGACTCTACGTCACGATAGACCGCAGCGAGCAGATGTACTTCTGGCAGCTGTTGCTGATGACCGCAGTGGTTTATCTGGTCGGCTGGTGGATCGGCCGTTCGCGGCTTGGATTTGCGTTGCGCATCATCGGCAACGACGAACTCGTCGCCGTCCACTGCGGCATCAACACCGCGCGCGCCAAGGTGGTTCTATTCATCATTTCCAGCACCTTCGCATCAATCGGCGGCGCAGTCGTGGCGCCGCGCTGGGGCTATGTCGAGCCGGTTGTCGCCTTCAGCCCGTTTTTGTCGTTCCAGGTTGTGATCATGGCGCTTCTTGGCGGCACGCACCGCTTGTGGGGACCGCTGGTGGGCGTCATTCCGTTCGTGCTCCTATGGGAGCTGATCGCGATCTATTTTCCTTCGCAGACGACACTGCTGCTCGGCGTTTGCTTCCTGCTCATCGTTTACGTCATTCCGAACGGCATCACCGGGCTCATCGAGGACGCCTGGAATGGCCGCGCCAAGCTCGGCGGATCGGGCGCACTCCACCGCGCTATCGACGCCTCGGCCGGTTCGGTGAGAAACCTGCGGCAACGGTGGAACAGCCGCAATGCCTGACCGCTCGACTACCGAGGCTCTGACCGCCACCGCCGTCACCAAGCGTTTTGGCGGTCTCGTCGCGGTCGAGAACATGTCGTTCAAACTTGCCGAGAAAAAGGTGTTGGGCCTGATCGGGCCGAACGGGTCCGGCAAGACCACGATGATGAACTTGATCTCCGGCGCGCTGAAGCCAAGCTCGGGGGAGATCAGACTCTACGGCGAGTCCATTGCCGGGACCGGCGCCAGCCGCGTCGCCACCAAAGGCGTGGCTCGCACCTTCCAGCTGGTGCGCATGCTGCCGGCGATGACCGTGCTCGAGAACGTCAGCGCCGGCGGCGTGTTCGGTCACGCCCGCCGCTGGGGCAAGGAGCTGCACGATTACGCCTATGCCTTGTTGCGGCGGGTCGGTTTGCCGAACGCCGGCGACGCTCTGGTGTCGTCGCTCACCTACATCGACCAGAAGCGCGTCGAGCTTGCGCGCGCGCTGGCGTCCGATCCGAAGGTTCTGCTGCTCGACGAATGGCTCGCCGGTCTCAATCCGACCGAGCTCAAGATCGGCATCGCGCTGATCGAGCAATTGCGCGCCGAGGGTTGCACGATCATCATCGTCGAGCATGTCATGCACGCGATCCGCAGCCTGTGCGACCGCTGCATCGTGATGAACGGCGGGGTCAAGATCGCCGAGGGGACGCCCGCGGAAGTGCTGGCCGACCACGGCGTGATCCGCGCCTATCTCGGAGTTGCCGATGCTTGAGACCCGCAACGTATCGGTGTTTTACGGCCGCCATCGCGCGCTGGAGAACGTCTCGGCATTCGTGTCGAAAGGCGAGATCGTGGTCATGCTCGGCGCCAACGGCGCCGGCAAAAGCACCCTTTTGCGCGCGATTGCCGGCCAGACCCGCAAGATGGACGGCGCCACGGTGCTCATGGATGGGACCGACATCACGCACTGTCCACCGCACGAAATCGTGGAGACCGGCATCGCGCTGGTGCCCGAGGATCGCGGCATTTTCGCCGAGCTTACCGTGCGGGAGAACCTCACGCTGGGCGCCCATCCGGCCCGCGCGCGCGCCCTCGAGGCGGACAATCTGGAGCGCGTTCTGACCTTGTTTCCCAAGCTGAGGGAACGGCCAAAGCAGCTCGTGCGCACCCTGAGCGGCGGCGAACGCCAGATGGTGGCGATCGGGCGCGCGATGATGTCGGCGCCGACGATTCTGCTGCTCGACGAGCCTTCGCTCGGGCTTGCGCCGCTGTTGTGCACGGAACTATTCCGGACGCTCGCCCGCATCAAAGAAGCCGGCGTCGGGATTTTTTTGGTGGAGCAGAACGCCAAGCAGAGCCTCGCCATCGCCGACCGCGGCTATTTGCTCGACAACGGCCATATCGTCGGCGCCGATACCGCCGAGGCGTTGGCGAAGGACGAGAAGGTGAGGACAGCTTATCTGGGGGAAGCCTAAATCAATACGGTTTCCGGCTTAGTAACTTCGGACGTTACGGGAACGAGCGGAAACAGGTTCACTAGTACCCACTTTCATAGAAACGTGATTCGCGCGGGCAGTGAATTCGAGAGTCGGATGAGACACTTGTTCGCATCGTTGCCTGCGCGGATTGGTGATTCCGGGTACTAGTACCCACTTTTC
>JBEKNW010000243.1:0-5505 GCA_049522435.1 Xanthobacteraceae bacterium | reverse complement strand
CTACCTGTCCCAGTCCAGGGAAAGCACCTCCCGCACCGGCCGTAGTACCGGAGAGCATGATGCCCGAAGCTGCCCGGGAGCGGACTGTATCTTTCCGCGCGCGGGCACCGCACTCGCTCCGCTTTCGGGAGTACCCTCGGCCGAAGGCGTCCCTCGATGAGCGAGATTCGCTGTATGTATCCGATATAGTGACGGATGTCAAGGGATTTATCGCGGCATCGGTGACTCCGCTCTTGAAAGCCCTAAGGCAGCGAGCCATCCTAACGGCATGAAACGTCGAACCCCCCCGCCGTCCGCCTTCTCCAAGGTTTCGGTCAAAAGCCAGACCATGATTCCGCGCGAGGTGCGCGAGCGGCTGCGCCCAGAGCATGATCCGGAAAAGTGGAAACCGGTTTTCCGAAAAGATCATGCTCCACTAACACAGCCTGGAGATACGCTCCGCTATCGCATGACGGAGGAGGGCATACTGCTCGACAAGGCGCCGGCGAACGAGGCCGACGATCCGTTCGCAACGTTCTCCGAATGGTCGAATGCGGCCGACGAGAAGGCTTATGGTAGCCTCTGACAACGGGCGTTTCGCACGCACAGAGTCCGCATGAGAATGCATTTCAAACGCGCGCTTTCTAATATCTCCAAATTCGGAGATACAGACATCTTTCCGTTTCCTGTCGAAAATCACATCTTCTATGACAAAGCTGATCAGGCTGCAGAACTGCTTCTGGACACGTATCAGAATTTTGCTGAACGACTGGTCCAGTTTCCCCCCTCAAATGCCAGCGCCCTAGCGCCGGTCGGATACACCGGCTTTCGTTGGGCGACGCAGCTTGATCCGTTGTGGAACGCGTTCTTTTTAGGTCTTGTTCTTTCGATTGGTGATCCAATCGAAAGGGCACGCATCCCGAAGGAAGAAAACGCTGTCTTTTCGTATCGGTTTAATGCCGATAACGAAAGCTTGGAGCTTTTCGATCAGAGCTACAATTGGCGCTCGTTTATGGAAAAATCACTGGAGATGGCTGCGGCGAGCAAATTTGTCATAACATGCGATATTTCAGAATTCTATCCCAGACTGAATCATCACAGATTAGACAACGCACTCCGTCAGCTACGGCTGGCTGGCGATCAGGCGTCGAAGATAATGACCTTCCTGTCAAACTTCTCTGGAACGTATTCGTTTGGGTTACCTATTGGCGGTCCCGCAGCTCGAATACTTTCAGAGCTATTGCTGAATCAAATCGATAGGCTGCTTCGCACGGAGGGAATACGATTTGCTAGATTTGCTGACGACTTTCATTTGTTTGCTGACACCTACGAAGGTGCCTTCAAAGCTTTACTATACCTAACCGAGCGACTGCTGAGTAATCAGGGTCTTCAATTGCAGAAAGCAAAAACCAGAATAATGTCTGGGCAAGAGTTCATTTCAACAAGCCCCCTTGGTGGCAATCTCGAAGATTCTCCTGCAGACGAAACGAGCCCACATCTTCGAGAGCAATCCCAGAACCTCATGCGCCTTTCAGTTCGCTTTGATCCATACTCCGCTACAGCCCAGGGCGATTATGAGACGCTAAAGTCCGAACTCGGGAGAATTGATATTTTGGGACTTTTGAAAGCCGAATTGACGAAAAGTCGAGTGCACATTTCGCTCTCTAAAAGAATCGTTAGCGCGATTCGCTATGTCGACGAACCGCAACGCGGCGAAGCTGTTCTGTCTCTCATAGAGAATGCAGAACTTCTTTATCCAATATACGCGAACGTTCTCCTTACGGCCAAGCTATTGTATCAAGAATTGGGAGAGAAAGTCAGAGGTGCAATTATTGAATACGTAAGATCGCTTGTCAAAAACGATTCACACGTTCTGCAGACTGAATTGAATCTTTGCTATGCTATCCGGCTCTTAGCCTGCGGCCAAGGTCCAGAGAACGAGGAGATATTGAATAAGGTTTATGAGAGAACACGCAGCATCCTTATTCGTAGGGACATTATACTGGGTATGGCCCGATGGAGGGCTACGTATTGGCTTTCCGACCTAAGAGGCCAATTTCGGACCTTTACGCCGGCAGAACGACGGGCTTTTCTCATTGGCTCGTTTTGTCTTACCGATGAGGGGCGTCATTGGCGGCAGCATATTGCTCCGGAACTGTCTCCGTTCGAAAGTCTCGTTAGGGATTGGGCGTCAGAAAAATCTCAATCTCCAAGCTGGAGCATTCCGCTGTGACTTCGGAGACTGGCTTTGCACTGCATCATACGTCCACCTGGCGCACGTTGGCGCCCACAATTGATCTTCTTGTTCGCGAAGTTAACTTGGAGCTTTACCGCCGAGAATTTCCGATCATGAAGTCGGCGGTTGCGGCCCATCGTCGAGGCTTAATTAATGAAATCGCTTTCAACGTATTTTGCTCCTCGCTCGCATTAGACGATACCCTGATATGGAGCGACAATATTGTTAGCGGTGCGGTTCGTCACGCTAGCCGCAAAATAGCGGCTTTAGACAAAATCCCGATCGAACAGGTCAACCCCCCGAACGAAATTGAGCTAAACGACTGTATTCAGCAAGTGAAGCGGCTTCGTGCCTTTTTTTTGGACGTGCGGGATACGATTGAGGTCCTGCCCAAGTTTCCTGGGGCGGGTTTTATCGAAACATGCGAAGGTGATGTCTATTCCGATGGCACGCTATTTGAAATAAAGGCCGGACACAGACCATATAAATCTGTCGACTTCAAACAGTTGCTTACTTACGCGGCACTAAACTATGCCTCTGCATCCCGCCCGCTCGATCGTATTGGTCTTTTCAACCCGAGAATGGGGACCTCGTTTGTTGCGGGTCTAGATGTGATCGCGGCTGAAATCTCGGGCTGCTCATCGGTTGAACTATTGCAAGAAATCATTCGGGTAATTTCAAGCGGGGACGTTTCGCGGTAGCTCCCAGCTAGTGCCAAGCATGCAAGCGGGACAGCTCTATAGCGCGGTGGAAGGGGTGCGGCGTGGACGACTTGCGCAGAGAAAGACGGCTGCTCAGCACGCCCCCTCCACCACGCTTCGCGTGGTTCCCCGCCCCCGCACTGTGTGTGCAGGGGCGGAAAAGAAAGCTACCCCGCGGCCTTCGGCGCCGCCGTGTCGTCGGCCGGCTTGTCGGAGACGCCGGCCTCGGCGAAGGTCGCCATGCCGGTGCGGCAGGCGAGCGCCGCGCGCGAGATCAACACCGCCAAGGCGGCGCCGGAGACTTCGCCAAGCCAAATGTTAGGTCGGCGAGCGGCACTCAACCAAGTGCATCCAGCAGCATGCGGTGGCCGGTCTCGGCCGAGACGTGACTAAAAATAGCAGTTGCGGGAATGATTCTTAAGGCATAGTGTTCTTGGTATGTTCTAATCCGTTATCCTGTCATTCATGAGGCCAATGGGTAGGGTAGAATAATGCGTCGCGAATCGCGGCGCGGGGCTTGGGGCAATATAACAATCGAGAGGACGTGATGGCTCTAATGGTCGGGCAACAAGTTTGGATTCCCTGCAAGGTGCAACCGGGACCATTTTCCGACGAACCACTCGTGACCTTTGAAGGCATCGATGGCCCAATAACCGGCTTTGTGAACAGTGACGAGTTGAAAGAGACCGCCGGTCAAACGATGGTTCGCGGGATCGTGCGTAATATTGAAAAAGACCACATTGAAGTGTGGATTAAAGGGTCGTTCTTTACGACGAACGGGCTGGCCAATGTTCCCGCAGGAATGGCAATGGCCGCCTGATGGCGGCAACAAATGATTCTGGCGCAAGCTGAGATTCGCGAAGCGGTCGCGAAAGGTGAAATTAGATTCGATCCGCCACTAGAAGAAAATCAGTGGCATGAGGCTTCGGTTGATCTGAGGCTTGGTTTCAAATTCACCAAACTGGCCGCCAAGCGCGGATTAAAGGTGTCCTTAGCATATGGAATGAGCGCTATTGCCGACGCAGGCCTTTGGAAGGAAAAAACGCTACGACGTGAAGACGAACTTGGCAAAACGGAAACTTACACTGTCGAATCCGGCGAATTTATCCTTGCTCAAACCTACGAAAGAATTTGGGTCCCACGACATCTCGTTGCAGCCGTTGAAGGCCGAAGCTCATACGCCCGCGCCGGCCTTTCAATGCATTTGACGGCACCGTGGCTTCAGCCCGGTTGGAACGGGTTACTCACTCTCGAAATCTTCAACAGTGGGCCACTGACAATTGAACTAACGCCAACGATAGATAGGCCGTGTCAATTGACGTTTTTCCAATTGACCAGCGAAGTGCCCGAAGAGATCGCTTATGGCACGCGGCCGACTGATGCCTTCCAAGGTCAATCCAATCCGATCGCGAAAGCGAAATAAGTCTCTCGCTTGAGATCGTGGACGTGCGGCCGACACCCGAATCAGAGGGCAAGAACGCGGCTTGCGCCCCGGCGCCGGAGGCTTCGAGCGCGTACGCGCCGCCTCACGCCCGCGCGATATCGGTTTGCGAGAAGTCGTGGCCTTTGAACAGAAGCCGGGCGTTATGGACTTTGGCGCAGGCATAGGACAGACAGTCGCCGAAATTCAGATTTGCCACCACGCCGCGTCCCTTGCCGTAGCGCTCGAAAGCGGCGACGGCGACATGAGCGATGTCCGCGGTGATCGGTACGATGGTGATCTCGGCTTCATGCAGGAGCCGGGTCACCAGACCATCGGCGACGATCGGGGTGAGGCCGAACAGGGTGGCCAGGCGCATCGCCGCTTCGAGGACGACGTGGCCGGCCGAAACCCGCTCGCGCTCGACCTCGAGCTTCGCCGCCAGGTTCGCAGCATCCGGATCGGCGGCAAGGATGGCGACGATGGCCGAGGTATCGACGAAGATCATGAATGGCCCCAGGCTGCATCGATGTCCCTCTTGGCAGCGGGACGCTGGCGCCGCGGATCGGCCAGACGCCTGGCCTCGGCGGCGATTTCGGCGAGCCGCTCCGGCAGCGGCCGCTCCTGCCGCAGCAGGGCGCCTTCGAGCGCGTCGATGACGGCCTCGGTCATGGAGACGCCCTTGCGGTCGGCGAGCCGGCGGGCGAGTTTCGCCGCACGCTGATCACGAATGTGCAAAGCCATTGGCGGGCTCCCGTTCTGTATTTACGGTGCTGTGTAGATGTGTAGACAATGAAAGTATACAATGCCGCCGAAGTCCGCGCAATCGCCTGGAATCGTTTACAAAACTTACGGGAAAGCGGGCGCTACGACCGGCGCATGTGCAGGCGTTGAACCAATTCTGAACTAATTTTAGCGACGACTACTCCACGGAAGGCTGTTGCGTACGGTGATGAAGCCCAGGGCCCCGATCATGTCCAAGTCGGCATCCAAGTCGGCATCCAAGTCGGCCGTTTCGTCGGCGCCGAGCCGCCGTGCCGTTATCGCGGGAGCGGCTGCAAGTGGGATTGCCTTCGCCTTCGCCGGTTGCACCACCGCTCCGCCGCCGACCGCGGAAGCCGATCCGGCTTATCAGCGCAAAATCGTCAGCTACCCTTCCCCTGAACCTC
>JBEKNW010000242.1:0-5621 GCA_049522435.1 Xanthobacteraceae bacterium | reverse complement strand
GGCTCCGTCAGAGCGAAGCATCCGCACAGCTGCAGGGGGTCGCAGTTGGACGCGAAAAGGGGGTCGCAGTTGGATGCGATTTGACACCTTGTGTACATGCTGTCGCCACTACCCTGGCACAGCGACTGGGGCGTCGCGCACTTCGACATCGACGGCGACCTCCGGCACAAGCGTCAAGCCGTAGCCGCACCCCGCTCCCTCTATTCCTTCCACCACCCCCGTCCTTCTTTCGGCCATCTCGCACCGTTCGTCGGCTGCATGGCTGCAAGTGCTGACGCACTCCCGCTGATCGTTCCGGTCGCAAGCGATGCACCCGCCTCCTCCGTCGCCGCGTCCTCCGCCAGAAGGCCGCGATTGGCGTGGCCGACAAACGATGGAGAAAACAATACGGACAATAACCGAGCTGATGCGCTCAGCCGCCGAGGGAGATCACTGGAGAGCGCAAAAAGACCACCGATCAAGCCGGACATACTCATGAAAAGTGCAGCCGCGTACGGGACAGACAACGCTTGGCAAAACCTCACCGTTTTTCGCGATCGAATGGTCGCGAAGAGTTAATCCATACCCATTCGGACAAGTCATCGAGTCTTTAAAACGTTGGATCGTCGAGGGATGGCACGGCGCCCAGTGCATGGGTGGCGGATCAGGCGTCATCTGTTTGTAACAAGCCAATGTAACGTAGCGCAGGCCCGGATATGTCTTTCGTGGCATAGCCGGCCGCTCTGATCGGGGCTTGTCCACGGTCAATCGGTTCCGCCGTCAGTTGTTTCCAAACCCACCGCCACAGGTCGTAAATCTCCTGTGCAGCCTTCCCATCGGAAGCGACCTCGGTAACCGCAAATCCGGCGCCGAGCGCATCCTGATGGTCGACGATCATTCCTTTGCCAACCGACGGGCGATTCAGATGCGCGGCCGATCCGCGCACTCATCCCGCGGGCGAGTCCGCAGCCGCGCCTAGAAGCAGATTCCCCAGCTCACCGCGCTTCACCTTGCCGGTGGCGGTCATTGGCAGGGCGTCGACGAAATGGATGGCGGGAACCTTGTAGGTCGCCATATTGTCGCGGCACCAGGCTGTCAGTTCGCCTTCGCTGATGCGGCCCGGCCAGTCCGGCGCCAGGACGACGAAGGCCGCCGGATGCTGTCCCGTTTCGGCGTCGGCGACGCCGGCGACGCCGGCCCTTGCCACGGCCGGATGACGCATCAGCAGTCCCTCGACCTCGGTCGGGAAGACGCTCATGCCGTTAACTTTGAGCATCTCCTTGCCGCGGCCCAGATAGTGGAGGTAGCCGGCGATGTCGAGTCGACCGATGTCGCCGGTGTGGAACCAGCCGTCGACAAGGCTGGCCCGCGTTTCGTCCGGGTTGTTCCAATACCCCTTCAGCAACGACGGCGAACGCACGCAGATTTCCCCCGCGCTGCCGAGCGGTATGATCCGGCCGGTGGCGAAGTCGCAGATTCTGTATTCCGTGCCGGGCACCGGCAGTCCAATGAAACTGCCCTCGGAGCGGAGATCGATATCCCCCTCCTGCATGCCCCGAGTGAATACGTCCATCGTGTGCGTTTCGGTCGAGCCGTAGGTCGCCTGGATCATCGTCGTCCCAGTGAGCTCGCGCCAGCGCCCGCGGTACTCCGCAGTAAGTGCCTTGACGAAGGAGACGGCCCGCGTTCTTTGCAGCGAGCGGAGATCATAACGGCGGACGTCGGGGTGGGTCATCACCTCGACGAACGCATCCACCGTGCCGTCGGCATCCGTGACCTTGTAGCGGTCGACTGCGGCCATGAAGGCCACGGGATCCCAGCGCGCCAGCAGCACGCACGTCGAACCGGAAAAAATCGGGAAGATCACGCCCAGATTCTCGCCGGCGATCCAGAACACCGGGATGAAACAGATGCTGACGTCGTCCGGCGTCAGCGGCGTGATGCAGGTACAGGCCGCCGCCGCCGTATAGATCATGTCCCGTTGGCTGTGGATGCAGCCCTTGGGGATGCCGGTGGTGCCGCCGGTGTAGTTAATCGCGGCGACGTCGTCGAGAGCCGCCGCCGACAACGGCACTGCGGCTGGCAGCGCCCGCAGACTGGGCAGCAGGTCGATTGCTTCGGCGCATACGCGCCGGGGAGACGACAGGCCGGGCGGTAGTGGCAGAGTCGGCGCGGCAGGAAGAACTTCGGCGATGCTGGTGACGATGACGCGACGTAGCCCGGTCCGGTCGGCTCCTACGCGCACGATGTCCATCAACTGATCGAGGGCGATAATGACTTCGGCACCGGCGTCATTGATTTGGTGCACGAACTCGAGAGGCTTGTACATCGGGTTGACCGGGACGAAAACCGCGCCGAGCTTGAGGATGCCGTAGAAGGCGATCAGGAACTGCGGGCAGTTGGGCAGGAAGACGGCAACCCGATCGCCGCGTTGGACTCCGCAAGACGCGAGCAGGGTCGCCGTCCGGTCGCTAAGGTCGTCGAGTTCCCCGAAGGAGAGTTCGCTCCCGTAGAAGACGAGCGCGGGCTTGGCGGGTTGCAGGCGGGCCCAACGGCGCAAATATTCGCTCAACGCGATTCCGCCGAACGGGTAGTGCGGCCGGCGCGGCACTTCGCGCGGCCAGGCGCGCCGCCACAGCTCATGCAACGTAGCCCGATAATCGGATTCGTCGAAATTGATTTGCTTCAATCCGCTCATGCCGTCTCCCCAACAAACAAATATCTTGGCCGACTCGCGCGCGTCATCGGCCGCCCCCCGCCGCAAGCTGCCCTCCTCTGATGGACGACGGCCATCGCGCCAAATCGAGCCGGCACATGCAATCCATCATTGCCACCAATTTCGGCGCCACGTTGTCGCGGATGATGCGCTCGGTGGTGAGAAAGGCCGGCCCGCTGACTGAGATCATGAACAACTCGCCGGTCTCCTGGGCCACCAGCGGGGCCGTAATAGAATTGACGTTCTTATGCCAAAGTCCAATACCGACGGCGTAATGCCGAGCAAGGACTTCCTCACGGCAACGTTCTATTTTTGCTTGTAGCGCCGGCCAATCGTCGCCCTGCCGACGGCGCAGCTCGGCGAGCACATGCTTGCGTTCGTCCAGCGGCAGGGCTGCGATCATCGCCAACCCGGTGACGGTGCCGCCGAGCGGCACGCGGGAGCCGACGTTCAATTGCACGGCGATGTTCTGGGTGACCCCGGTAAACTGCTTGACGACCACGCAGTCGAGGCCATCACGTTGGAACAGCGCGACAACGCACTGGACCTCGTCCGCCAGGTTCTGGAGAAACGGCCGGGCGATCTGGGGGAAGGAATTGGCGCGGAAAAATGCCATGCCCAGGGCCATCAACGACACCCCCAATCCATACTGTTCGCGCTCTTGCGAATACGAGAGATAGCCAAGGCTGGTCAGCGTGTGGGTGAGCCGCGATACCGTAGCCTTGGGCAGGCCGGCGCGGCGGGCGATGTCGCCATTGCCGAGTCGATCCGACGAGCTTTCGAACGCCCGCAGAATCGCCAGTCCGCGAGCCAGAGCGGTGACGAAGCGCCGGTCCTTGCCGCCACCGGTTCTTCCCAGGTCGCCATCGGTCCCGGATTGGTCAGAACCGTCCTCAACGGACGATGGTTGGTTTGCAGATCGTTTTTTCATGCAGTCAAGTAGTTGCGCTATGCGGAACAGTATTCCTAAAATTTCTGGACAGCAAGACAGCATTATCCACCGACATCGTTTCGACCTTGCAACGACGGCCGGTTGGCCCGCGGGTGCGGGCGTAGGGACGGCGGTGCGAATTCACGAGGAACCGCAGTTCATGCAGAAATTTCCCCAGAGGATTTAAAAAATGACTATTGCTTCGCTCGAGGAAACAAGCGCGCTTATCGGAAAGGAACTCGATCCATCGCCATGGATTGAAGTTGACCAGACGCGTATCAATAATTTTGCCGACGCAACCAATGATCACCAGTTTATTCACGTTGATCCGGAAAGGGCGAAGGGAACGCCAATCGGAGGAACAATAGCTCATGGATTTTTGACGCTCTCGCTTCTCTCTGCCTTTTCAGGAGAGGTAGTGCCTGTGCCTGCGTCTGCGAAAGTCATCGTAAACTACGGATTCAATAAGATTCGGTTCATTTGTCCTGGCCGTAGCGGCAAACGGATCCGGGCGAGGTTTAAAATAACCGGCTTCTCGGAAACCCAACCCGGTCGCTGGCAGCAAGTTATGAATGTCACGGTGGAAATTGAGGGCGAGGAAAAACCGGCTCTAACCGCTGAATGGATTTGCATTTGCTATGTCTAAACCTCGTTGGGCGCCAGATATTTTGGTTCTTCAGGGCGATCGCCGACTTGAATGGCCGGGAACCCTTGGTGTGGCAGCCGGCAACATCGTTAGGATGGTGTCTCGGCCGGAAGCCGACACGGAGAGCGTCGGCGGCGGCATTAACGTTCGGTCGACCGGGAGGCAAGTGTCTGTACAGGCGGGAGGAACGTATGGCTCGCGTCGTTAGATTTCATGAAGTCGGCCCGCCTGAGGTGTTGCAGATTGAAGATATCGAGATCGGCGAACCCGGTCCCGGCGAGATACGTCTGCGAGTCCAGGCCATCGGCCTGAATCGGGCGGAGGTCAACTTCCGCTCGGGACATTACCTGGAACAGGCAAAGCTGCCGGCGCGCCTTGGCTACGAGGCAGCGGGGATCGTCGAGGCCGCCGGGGAGGGGGTGACGGGATGGCGGAACGGCGACGCCGTCTGCGTCATTCCGGCATTCTCGCTCAACGACTACGGCGTCTATGCCGAGCGGGCGATCGTTCCCGCTTCGGCGGTGGTAGCCCGGCCGCCCGGGCTGGGGACGGTCGAAGCCGCCGCGGTTTGGATGCCGAACTTAACTGCCTATGGCGCCCTCATCGACGTCTGTGCCATCGGCCGCGGCGACGCCGTGGTGATTACCGCCGCGTCGAGCAGCGTCGGCCTGGCCGCCATCCAATTGGCCAACCACCGCGGCGCGGTGTCCATCGCGGTGACGCGCACCGAGGCGAAGCGGGCGGGGTTGCGTCAGGCCGGGGCGGCCCATGTAGTGGTCACCGGCAGCCAGGACCTGACCGCCGAGGTGATGCGGATCACCGGTGGCGCCGGCGCGTGCCTGGTGTTCGACCCGGTGAGCGGGCCGGGCATCGTCGGTCTGGTGGGCGCCCTCGCGCACCGGGGCATGCTGCTGCTCTACGGCAACCTCAGCGAAAAGGCGGAACAGACGCCGTTCCCCTTCGTGCAATCGGTGACGAAGGGCTTCAGCGTTCGCGGCTATTCGTTGCGGGAAATCCTGCGCGACCCCGGGCGGCGCGCAAAGGCACAGGCGTTCATCCTGGAGGGGCTGGCCTCGGGCGCCCTCAAGCCGCGGATCGACCGGACCTTTCCCTTCGGGCAGATCGTCGCCGCGCATCGCTATCTCGAGGCCAACGCGCAGATGGGGAAGATCGTCGTCACCGTATCGTGAGGAGTGAACGCGCCGGCTTGCGTCGGTGCCTCGTACGGAATGATATACCAACTGATCAGTAATTATCCGCTCCTTTTCCTGGGTGCGGTGGCGAGATGCTGAAGGGCTTGTGGATGACGGCGGAATCGGAGCCGCGGACGACACGGTCGGGGGATAACC
>JBEKNW010000241.1:0-5635 GCA_049522435.1 Xanthobacteraceae bacterium | reverse complement strand
AACGGTATTCGTGGCACCCGCCACCGCGGCGATGCCTGTGCCCGCACAATTCTCGACGATTGTGTCCCTGACGAAGAGTTTGGTCCCGCCGCCAGTGCGCGCATCGCTGATACCAGCTCCCGAGAACCCCATGACCTTCACGTGTTCGATGCTGACCGTCGCTCCGGACGTGATTTTGATGCCGGTGAGGCCGGCGGTGCCGGAGCTGCTGCCGTTGCCGAGGAGGCCCTGGAACTGTAGGTTCCGGAGGATGACGACATCGGTCGCTCCGGCCGCGATCGTTATTCCGTTCGTGCCCGACACCAGGACCGACGCCACCTGAGCGTCGCCGCCGTCGAGGGTGATCGACTTGGTGATGGTCAACCCGCCATAGCCGCCGGTATCGAGATTATCGATTTCCCCGCCGGCTGCTGTCTTCGAAATTGCGCCTGCCCAGGTTTTGCACGGCGCCGTTCGGCTGCATGGATTGGCGTCGTCGCCGACGCCGGAAACCCAGGTGCGCGTCGCCTGGGCATGCGCAGGAGCCGTATAAAGCACGGATACGAGGGTTGCCCCCAAGATAGCAAGCGAAAGTGCGATCTTCCTCATGTTACTCTCCCATTCGACTTCACAAACTTCACATGGCCTCTTTACCCATTCCATATATTTGGATGATGTCGCGGCTGTTGCAGTGCAAACCAAAGGTAGTGATCCAAACTCTGCACTATCTTACCCAATCCGCCGGGATGATCAAGGCTCCGCCCAATCCCGCGGTGTTGAGCACGTGATCGCCTGCGTGCAAAGGATTGTCAGTGGCTCGTGGGAGCTTAGCCAGCGCTCAGATCGCGATGGTCTGGCCTAACTGTGCCATATTGGTTATTCTCAAACGAAGTGTTGCGCGCGCCGCGTCTCGATCGCGGAACTCCCGTTCAGATGGGCTTAGCGCAGAACAAGGAGAGCGAAATTGTGAAATTGTCGATCGTGACCACGCTGTACAAATCGGCCGGGACGATCAAGGAATTCTATCGGCGCGCCATGGCGGCCGCCGAGCCACTTGGCTACGAGGTCGAACTTATCATGGTGAACGACGGTTCTCCGGACGAGAGCCTCAATCTCGCATTGACCCTGCATCGGGCGGATGCCCGGGTGGTCATTGTCGATCTCGCGCGCAATTTCGGCCATCACAAGGCGATGATGACCGGACTCACCTACGCAAGCGGCGAACTCGTTTTCCTCATTGACAGCGATCTGGACGAAGAGCCGGAGCTTCTCGCTTCATTCCATGAGCGCTTGGCCAAAGGCGATTGCGATGTCGTGTATGGCTTTCAAGAGCGTCGCCGCGGCGGCCTATTGGAAAAGGTGGGTGGCGAAGCATACTATTTCTTGCTCGGCTTGCTGAGCGATGAAAAGCCGCCCAGGAATATCCTGACCGCGCGCCTCATGACGCTAGACTATGTGCGCGCGCTTGTTCGCCACCGCGATCGCGCATTCCTGATCTCGCAACTTTGGACCACGTCTGGATTCAAACAAGTCGGCCTGCCGGCCAGAAAGCTGTCCAATCCAACCACCACTTACTCGCTGCGTGTGCGCGCTGAGTATTTCTTGAAGCACATAACGACGACGTCCACCAAGTTGCTCTACATAATTTTCTGGGCCGGCTTTATGTCGTCATGCCTGGCCGTTGCTGTGATCGGGTATTACTTATTCCGTTATGCCTTCTTCGGCATCGGCGTCGACGGCTTCACTTCGTTGATCGTCTCGATCTGGTTTTTCGGCGGATTGCTGACTCTGATCCTCGGTATTCAGGGAATCTATATCGCAAACATTTTGTCAGAGACCAAGCGGCGCCCCTATACTGTAGTGCGCGAAGTATACGATGCTGAGCGCGCGAGAACGGCATCGTCCAATATCATTCGCGCACCCTTGAGCGGTGTGCGTAACGAAGCAAACAGGACTCGCTGACATTGTCGCAATACGATGACATCCTTGCCGGGATTGCCGATTACTATACCGCGAAGCTCGCACAACACGGACCCACCGCGCGTGGCGTTGATTGGAACGGCGAAGAGAGTCAGAACCAACGGCACCGCCAATTTCTTCGTTTGCTTGGAGACGAGCGTGACGCCTGCATTTTGGACCTCGGGTGCGGATATGGAGATTTTCTGCGATTTCTGCGCACACGCGGCTTTTCCGGTACTTACATTGGCTACGACATCGCGCCGAACATGATTGCGGCAGCGTGTCGCATCCATGGGGAAGGCCGCAACCGGCTTTGGCGCGTTGGGGCCGTGCCTCAAGAGACCGCCGACTACGCCATCGCCAGCGGAATTCTCAACGTCAAGGGTGACATCCCGGTCCAAGTCTGGAACGAGCGCGTGCACGACACCATGGACGTGCTGGCACGTGCCGCGCGGCGGGGTTTTGCATTCAACGTCCTGACGCTGACCAGCGATCCGGCGCTTCGCAGACCGAACCTCTACTACGCCGATCCGGCGGAGACGCTGGCTTATTGCCTGTCGCGCTTCGGGCGCTCGGTGGCGTTGCTGCAAGATTATGGCTTATGGGAGTTCACGGTCATCGTACGTCACTAACAGCAAAGAAAGGCCGCCTAGCGGATCGACGCGTCATTGATAAGCATCCTCGCGGCGTGCAATTAAGCACGAATTCGGATCAATTCCTTTTCGGGGGGCCGTTTGAGGGAATCTCGCCCTCCCAGACGGCAAAGCCGAAGCCGGTGGCCCCATAGCCGTTGCCATTGTAAGCGAACCAAAGCCGGTCGCGATGCCGGAATATGGCGGGGTAACAGGTCATCTGGCTGTCCCACCCTTCCGCCGACGGGTGGAGGCCCATGATCGCGTCGATCCGCGTCCATGTCTCGCCATCGGTGCTGGTAGCGGCTCCGATCCGGTATTGCTCGCCGCGGCACGCAAACAACATGAGCAGCCGACCATCGGCCTCCACGACGGTCGGACGCGCGATCGCGTGTTCGTCGTTTGTCGCAAAATCGATCACGGCTGCGCCATCGCGGTTCCAATGGATACCATCCTGCGATCTCGCGACTTTGATCGAGTGTCTCATGCCTATGCTTGAAGTGTCGGGAGTCAAATTTGAGCCGTACCACATCCACCAGTCCTGTGGACCGCGCCGGAGGACCCAAGGGTAGGAAAGGGTATAAGGATCCTCGGGCGATCGGTCGAGGATCGGCCCTGCCGAGAAGCGCTCGCACAGGTCGAGCGCCGGGCGGACAAGAGCGAGGCCGATTGCGTTTCGCCACGCTCCGCGCACGCCGAGATTCCAGCCCATGTAATAAAGCCTGACGCCGTCATCCGCCGGCGTGAAGCAGCCAATGCCGATGCCGCTGTCATCGAATGCACCATCCTCGCCGGGCGAGAGAGCGGGGTCCGATGCTTCGCGCAGAACGCGCGGCGTGGACGAGAGGTCGACGTCGACCCATCCGACGGAGGATCGCTTGGTGGCGTCCCGTGTGCTGAAAAATACGCGGTAAATGTCTCTTTCGATCCGGACAGGGACCGGCAGTGCGGCGTGACTGCGCGCCCAGGATTTGGTCCCATCCGGCACGTGAACCAGACCAAGGCGCTTCCACGCCATTGTCCCTCACAAACCGCGCAGCCGCGTGCTCGGAACCTTGGATCGTTCGGTTCCCCGCGGCGCGACGACCGAAAAATCAGGTTGGTCTTCCAATACAAGAGCGCCGGCACCGAGAACGCATTTCTGCCCGATCGTCACATGGTCGCGAAGCGTGACATTTACGCCGACGAAGCTCCCCTGGCCGATCCGCACCCCGCCCGACACCACCACGTGCGAAGCGATGAAGACGTCGTCCTCGATGATCGAGTGATGTCCGATGTGGTTGCCGCTCCACAGCGTCACGTTGCTTCCCACGCGCGCGAACGGCTGGATCGTGTTGTCTTCGAGAATAAAGCAATTCTCCTTGAGTTCGAAGCCGGGAAAGACAGTCGCGCGGCTGCTCAAGTAGGACACGAGCCGATAGCCTTTCGCGCGTGCCGCCGCCACTTTCTCAGCGCGGAGCCCATTCAACTTGGCGTAACTGACCGCAACGAAGAGGCCAAATCGCGCGGGGGGAAATGCTTCGGCGAGGCGCTCGAAAGGAATCAGGGCACGGCCGCGAAATTCGTTCTGCTTTACGTAGGATTCGTCGACGGTGAAGCCGACGACTTCGAACTCGGAATCATGAGTGAAATAAAAGTCGGCGAGTTCGGCGATTTCGCCCGCCCCGAATATGACAATCGGCTGCTTCAATGGATCTATCTCGCTGACGTGCCAAGATTGGCTTGGCCGTTAATTCATTCACGCCTGGCACAGCAGCCCTTGTCATAGAGCAAGGGCGGCGTTGCCGCAACGGGCCGATCCGGCCGCGTCAAGCAGTGCCGGCGTGCAGATAACGTGGCGCTTGGGGGCCCATGTTGAAGAGGAGGTCGAGCACGGAGACAGCGGGTTCGAACGGGCCATGCAATTGCCGGTATTCGGGGTAGCCCTCATAGCTCATCCATTCCACCTCGATGCCGGCGCTCGCGAAAAGGCTCGCGTCGAAATAGGCCTTGGCCGAGGGTCCGCTGAGATAGCGATCGGCGCCCGCGGCACGAGCGATCCCCAGCAGTCGCTCGGTCTTGACCCCTTGAATGGGAAAGTCGGTGTCGCGGACGATCCGGGTGCCAAGCCCAAGAAGGCTTGCGATTTCCCGCAGGAAAAGGGCATTGACCTCGGTGAGCCGCTGCTCCTTGGCTACCCGCTCGTACCAATGGCGGACCGTTGGAGCGAGCGCCTCGAAGAATGGTGCCCGGCGATAGGCAAGCTCGAGCGTGCGCCAATGCTTCTCCGCCCACGGCTTCTCGATCTCGACCTCGTCGATTGGCTGCTCATAGCGCCCCTTGCTGATGACGGGGATCGTGAGCCATTCGAGGCCGGCCACAGTCTTGATGCGGTTGCGATTGTGCCAGTGGCGCTTCACATACTGTGTTCGATCAAATATCACGTATTTGTCGCACCGTCCGATCAGGTCGAAGAACCCCCTCCACGGCACGTAGCACGATTGAATGATCGCTATACGCATGCTTTTCGCCAAATCCGGGGAGGTTGACACGCGACGCCCCTAAGATGGTAAGTCTGACTTGTTACACCCACGGAAGCTAAGATGCGGTCAACTTTTCTGCTTTTCGCCGTTCTCGCTCTCACTGTCTATGGGCAGCTCATGATCAAGGCGCGCGCCCTCGCGCATGCATCGGAAGCCGTCGGTAGTCCGGACACGCTGCATTATCTCTTGGCGATGTTCACCGACTTCTGGGTGCTCAGCGGTTTCGGCGCAGCGGTCCTGGCCGGCGCCTGTTGGATGCTGGCCATTGAGCGGCTCGAAGTCGGCTATGCCTATCCCTTCATGGCGCTCAGCTTCGTCTTCGTGCCGCTGGGCGCGATGGCGCTGTTCGGTGAGCCGCTGCCGGCGATCCAACTGCTTGGCCTTGCGCTCATCATCGCCGGCGTGACCGTGAGCGCGCTTGCCCGATGAATGGCGGCACGGGTTGCCCACAGCGTATCTGCCTGTCATGCGGCGCGCGTGAACCGATCCGCTCGGGCGAGCCGGTCTGGCCTGTCGGCAGGCCGTGTCACGCTTGCGGCCGCA
>JBEKNW010000240.1:0-5684 GCA_049522435.1 Xanthobacteraceae bacterium | reverse complement strand
CAGTGACAGAACATGCCGCAAGCATGTTGCTGAAGCCGGGCGCGAAAATCATACCGGCTCGTGGCATCATCCGCGTCGCACTTGCGTACGATATCGAGCTTTATCGCGAGCGCATGGGCATGATCGAAGGCTTCGATCTTTCGCCGTTTAATCGGCTCGCGGCGAATTCCTATCGCGTGGGACGCGGCGATAGGCGCCTGACCTTGATCAGCGCCGCGGCCGACCTGTTTCAATTCGACTTTCAATCCGGCGGGCCGTTTCCGTCCGCAACCACGTCGAAGCCGCTCACGAGTACAGGCGGCCGAGCGAACGGCATCGCGCAATGGATCGCGCTGCAAATGGATGAAGAGGGATGGTACGAGAACAATCCTATCCCCGGCGCGTCATCCGCATGGGCCATAATCTTCTGGCCCTTTAAGACGCCTCGGGATTGTCCCGCGGGAACGACCGTCATAGTGTTTGGTAACCACGACCGTCACACGGTGCGGATTTGGGCGTAGTCGGTCGATATCCCGGGAACGGATCGAATGAATGGTGGGCTAGGCTAACGTGGTGGCAGATAACATGACGGTTAGCGAAGCGTGGGCGCCGCACGAAGTCATGCCGGTAAGCTGTCCGTCGAAGCGGTTCATTGATTCGCGGTTCGCCACTAATTGCTGGGTGCATGGTAAGAACTCCGAAGCGGCTACATAAGGGCTCGGCGCGATCTTCCATGAGTGCGATTTTCGGCATCCTTCGCTTCGACGGCATCGGTGTTTCCAGCCGCGATCTGGAGCGGATGAGCAATGCGCTCGCCCACCGCGGACCCGATGGGCGCAAATCCTTCATCGATGGCGGGATGGCGCTCGGTCATTGTTTGATGCGTGTGAACCAGGAGGATTTGTTCGAGGCGCAGCCGCTGCACGACCGCAGAGCCGATGCGACATTAGTCGCCGATATGCGGGTCGATAATCGCGAGGAACTTGCCGTCGCGCTCGGCATCGATGCGGCTGATTTACGTGAGATGCCGGACAGCGCACTAGTGATGCGCGCGTACGCGGCGTGGGGGGAGGATTGCGTCGAGCATTTGCTCGGCGATTTCGCTTTCGCGATCTGGGACGCGACCCGGAAGAAGCTGGTGCTCGGCCGCGACCACATGGGCCAGCGCTATGTGCACTTTCATCACGGCAAAGACTTTTTCGCCTTTGCAACCGATCTCAAAGCGCTGTGGTCTTATCCGGATGTGCCGCGCGTTTTGTCGGAGGCGCAAATCGGACGGCTGCTGGTTGTCGACCGGCGGCGCGTGGCCGGCAGCACCTTGTTCGACGGTGTCGAGGGCCTTCCGGGAGGAACGGTTATGACCGTCGAGGGGTCCGGCGCCATCAGAACACGCCGCTATTGGGAGCCGCATGCCGACCCGGTCCACGAGGGCCGCGACGAGGCCTATTACATAGCGGCCTACAGGCGCGTGCTCGGCGAGGCCGTCGCCTGCCGCATCCGCCGCACGCTCCGTCCGCCCGGTATCGTGTTTAGCGGCGGCTACGACAGCGCGGCGATCGCCGGATTCGCCGGTCCCATCCTTGTCGAATCGGGCCGCAAGCTCATCGCCGCGGCCTCGGTCATGCCCGCCGACTATCGCGGCACGATCAGGCATGCGCGGCCCTGGGTCGAAATGTGCGCGCGCGATATGCCGCATCTCGATGTCCAATACGTCACGCGCGAAGGCAAGAGCGTGCTATCCGGTCTGGAACAGACCTTTATGGCGACCGATCTTCCTGCCGGCTCTTACCATTTCGTGATGCACGAATTGCTGTCGACCTTGGCGGGCGCCGGCGCGACATTGATTATGGACGGCCACGGCGGCGACTACACCTTGCATCCGCGCGGACAGGCCGCGCTCGCGCGTTTCCTGGCGACATTGCACCTGCGCCGATTTTTTTCCGAGCTGCGCGGCCATCTGCGGCTGTCCGGGCATTCCGCTTGGACGACGCTCAAAATCGACATTGCCGCCCCGCTGCTTCCGCGCTCCGTCATGAGGCTGTGGCATCGAATCCGCCATGGCGCAAATCCCGCTTGGGATGGACAACCGATCAACTCGGCATTTGCCGACCGGCTCGTCGCGGAGGGCGCGATCGATCAGCCTGCGCCGTCTATCGCGCCCAAACCGCCGCTCGACATGCGGGCGCAAATCTTGTCCACGCTTCAGGCCGTGAAGGCGGCGGCGGCGCCTGGCCTTGCTGGGCTCGCCGCCTTGCATCGGCTGGAGGTGACGCGGCCTTTTCACGACAAGCGCGTCGTCGAACTGGCGCTGGCCATTCCGCAAGACCTCTATGTCAAGAATGGCCGTAACCGATATCTCGCCTGCGCCGCGCTCAAGGACGTCTATCCAACGGAATTCCAAACGCGCTGGCGCAAGAACGATGACGAAATTCCCGACTTCCAGCGCATGGCAAAATCGATTGAGCCGGAAATTCTCGCCGAGGTTAACGGCATGGAACGGTTGGACGAGATTGCGCAGTATGTCGATTTTGCGAAGATTCGCCGGCTGCTCGCCGCCCGCGAACCCGACGATCACAATTCCGGCTGGGAAGAGGAAACCCAGCGGGCGCTGCACGGCTTTGTCGTCGCCCGCTATCTGAAATGGTTGCGGCGCCACAACCGATGAGCGCTACCCCGCATCTTCGATGAAATTGCTACGCGGAAGGTCCAAGGGTGTATAATCCGGTAAATATGTCTGAGGAGTTAAATGAATACTTCCCCGCCTCCTCCGCCTGCGCTAAAATCAACCGCGGCGTTGACCACCGCTTGCGCTGGACAGGCGAGCTTGCCGGTTCGGCCGAGCTTGGGTTGTTAGCGATCTCAGTCATAGCCCCACACCTCCCAATCTAGAATTACTACCTTACATGGTGCACGCATCAACGCCAGCGTGCAAGGCCACCAGACGTGCGCGCCGTTGTCCACAAAGGCGCTCCGCCGACCGGATGGGCGTTTCGCCGCCGGGCGCATAAAAATCCCCAGCGGGAAAAGTCAAAAATACACACACGACATGATTGTACTATATAATTTTTCCTGCTACGATTGTACTAAATCGATGGGGAGAGAACCGATGAGCAACCCATTTCTCGGCCAGATTCAACCATTGGGTTTTGGCTTCGCGCCCAAGGGCTGGATGCTGTGCAACGGCCAAACCCTGCCGGTCAGCCAATATGCCGCGCTGTTCTCGCTGCTCGGCACCCAGTACGGCGGCAACGGCACCACCACCTTCCTGCTGCCCAACCTGCAGAGCCGCGTGCCGATGCATCAAGGGACCTCTTCCACCGGCAACAGCTACGTGGTGGGGGAACAAGGCGGCGAGGAGAACGTCACGCTGCTGCTCAATAACATGCCTTTGCACAATCATAATTTTCTGGGCACGTCACAGAACGCTAACGCATCGCCCCCCGAAAATGGTGTCGCTCTGGCGACTGCATATGAAGGAACCAAAACGCCGGTTTCTTACTATGCCCCCAGCGGGGCGCCGCAACCGCTCAACCCGGCATCGTTGAAGCCAAACGGCAGCGGCCAGCCGCACACCAACATCCAGCCCTATCTGGCGATCAATTGGTGCATCGCCACGGTTGGAGTTTTTCCGACGCGCAGCTGAGCGCAGCAAGCAACATCGCCAAGCAACATCGCACCTGGGAGGCTGACTTCGATGACCCCTTTTGTCGGACAGATCATGATGTTTGGCGGCAATTTCGCGCCAAGCGGCTATGCGTTCTGTAATGGGCAGACGATGAGCGTTTCCCAGAACCAGGCGCTGTTCGCGCTACTTGGAACCGCCTATGGCGGCAACGGCACCAGCACGTTCTTGCTGCCCAACCTGCAATCCCGCTTGCCAGTCGATATCGGCACCGGCGCCGGCCTGTCAACTTATGTCCTCGGCGAGGCCGCCGGCGCGACGGAGGTGACGCTCACTCCGCAGACCATGCCGGCGCATACGCACACGCTCAGCGCGACGAAAACGGGGGCGAACGCGACCTCCATCAGTACCGCGGTCCTACCCGGCACACCGCCCGGCACTTCCGACGTGGCTTTTTATGCCAATGGGTCGCCCACGCCCACTTTCTTTAATATGGCCACGGGCGCGGTCAGCAACACCGGCGGCAGCCAGCCGCATACCAACCTGATGCCGTCGCTCTGCATCACCTTCGTCATCGCCCTTGTGGGCCTGTTTCCGTCGCGCAGTTGAGGAGGGCACCATGTCCCAGGGCTATATCGGGGAAATCCGCGCGTTCGGCTTCAACTTCGCTCCGGCAGGATGGATGCTGTGCAACGGACAAACGCTTCCGATCTCGTCATACACCGCGCTGTTTTCGATCATCGGGACCTTCTACGGTGGCAACGGGACGAGCACTTTCCAACTGCCCAATCTGCAGGGCCAGATCCCCATGCATTGGGGCACCGCGGCAGGCCTGCCCACGACCGAAATCGGGCAGGCTCAGGGCCAAGCCAACGTGACGCTGACGACCGCTCAGCTCCCGGCACACACGCATACCGCAACCGCGGCGAAAGGTACGGCCGTGACCACCAGCCCGAGTAGTACCTCGTTTCTAGGTGAGTCAGTGCCCAGCGCCGTGTGGCAAAAAACTCCCACTATAGGGCCCCAGTTCGCGGCAAACGCCATTTCGCTGGTGGGCGGCAACATACCCCACGACAACATGCAGCCCTTTCTCGTGCTTAACTTCTGCATCTGCTTCAACGGTTACTTCCCGTCACGCGGTTGAACGGGCGGCTATCGTGACGTTGCACCAAGCGCCGCCGGCATTCGCCCTGCCGGCGGCTTTGCTGTCGCAAGGTTTTGCGCTGCGGCCGGAGACCGACGCCGATATCCCGTTCCTGCTGCGGCTTTACGCCTCGACGCGCGAGCCGGAATTGGCGGGCGTGCCGTGGAGCGCGGAGCAGAAGCAGGCGTTCCTGGCGAGCCAGTTCCAAGCGCAGCGGCAACATTACCGCAAGTATTTTTCGGACTGCGCCTTCGACGTGATCGAGCAGCACGGCGAGCCGGCCGGGCGGCTTTATCTGCAAGTGCGGCGCACGCAGTTGCACATCATCGACATCGCGCTGTTGCCGGACTGGCGTGGCCGTGGCACCGGCACCGCGATCCTGCAAGCCGTGCAGGCGGCCGGCCGCGCCGGCGGCAAGGGCGTCGGCATCATGGTGGAAAAATTCAATCCGGCGCTGCGGCTCTGCGAGCGCCTCGGCTTCGCCGCCGTCGCCGACCACGGCGTCTATCTGGAAATGGAATGGCTGCCGGACGGCGTTCGCGGCATCGACGTTGGCGCTCCGGTTGGTTAGCCGTCACCGATCAGGCAACAGAACGCTTGACGCCTGTCCCCATTTCGGCTACAAGCGGCAAATCTCGCTCAATCGAGGGACGACAGCCGGTGACTCCGGTGCCCGGAGCGAGAGCGGTTCCCGCGGGCGGGGGCTCGTCACCTCCGCTCCCGGGCGGCTTCGGGAAGACGCCCGGCCGGCATGATGACCGGTCTGCGACTTTGTCGCTGGACTGGGACAGGCGGGGGCGGGTAACGCCCGCTTTTTAGCCAGGTCCCATATGTGGACGGCCCCCTGCTTGCAAGAGTTGGCAGTGTGCGGATCGAAGCGATTGCGATCATATGTCCGGTCTGTTGTCGCGGTCACACATGACCGCTGCCAAGATGGGT
>JBEKNW010000239.1:0-5725 GCA_049522435.1 Xanthobacteraceae bacterium | reverse complement strand
GCCGGACTTGATCCGGCAATCCATGCGGCAAGGCCGCTCCTTCATCATCGCCGCCTGGCTTGTGTCGCTGCGCCTCAGCATGGACCGCCGGGTCAAGCCCGGCGGTGACGAAAGAACGGGGCGGCGCGCAACGAACAACAAGTGGAGACTTTCAACATGCCCACGTTGCGTAACGAGGAGCCGAACCGGAAAAGCTTCACCAAGCGGCGCACGGTCGAACAGGGCTTGCAGATCGCCGACGCGGCGCACGCCGCGGTATGGCGGCTGTACTGCGCGGTCTTCGGGTTTTGGCGCGCCTGTTCGGGAAAACAGTGCCGCCGGCATCGGCGCTGCCTGGGCGAGCCGGCCGGCTGTCTCATGCGCGGCCTGCCCGCGGTGCCGGAAGAGCGAAGGCTGACAGCGGCGAAAGAGGTGATCGCGGGCGGCCCGCGGCGCATTCCGCCGGCGACGCATCTGGAATGGGTCGTGCGCCGCGAGCCGCTGCCGACATTGACATCGTGGCGCACCGGATCGAGCGAGGGCAAATGAGCAGCGCCGCGGCGCGGACGACGTCAATCGCCGCTGGCGGCGACGGCGGCCACGGCGGCAAAGGCGGTGTCGGCGCGGCGGCCGATCGCGTAGCCCGCCTCGAGCGCATCCATGTTGAGATCGAGGAAGCCGCGCGGCGTCTCCGCCCGCACGGCCTGCTCGATCCGTTCGCGGTCGCAGATGCCGCTGTGCGCGACCAATGCGCCGAGCGCGACGATGTTGGTCACCCGCTCGCTTCCCAGCTCCAACGCGGTGGCGCTGAGCGGCAGGTGGTGGCCGCGGTACTCCCCTGCGGGCAGCTCCGGACAGAGCCTGGTGTCGGCGATGACCAGTGCGCCCGGCTTGAGCAGCGGCCAGGAGGGTTTTATGGCAAGCCGATCGAGCAGTACCAGATGATCGATCGCCGTCACCAGCGGAAAGTCGACCTCGCCGTCGGAGATCACCAAGTCCGCATTGCAGAAGCCGCCGCGCGAGGTCGGCTCGTAGGCTTGCGACTGGGCGACGCGCTTGCCGCTCGCCGCCATCGCGTCCGCCAGCATCTTGGCGCTCAAAATCAGTCCCTGGCCGCCGGTGCCGCCGATGCGGATTTCGATCCGCAATGCGCTCATCGTGGCGCCCCCTTGCGGGCCGCCGCCGCCCCCGCCGCCCCCGCCGCCCCCGCTTGACGCCGATAAGTCGCACCGTATTCCGGACGTTCGTTCTTCGTCAGGATGCCGGTCGGCAGATTGTTCGGTCGAAAAGGCGTGTCCACGCTGTCGCGGTAGGCACTCGGGCGCAGCTCGCTCTTTTGCCGCAGCAGCATCTCGGGCGAAGACCCCATATCGTTCTTGCGCCCGAAGATCTCGGTGCAGTCGGACAGGATCTCGACGAATGCGAAGCCGGGATGCTCGAGCCCCGCCTTGATCAGCTCCTTGAGCTTCGGCAGGTGCCGTGTCACTTCGCGGCCGACGAAGCCGGCGCCCGCGGCCGCGGCGAGCGCGCAGGCGTCGAAGTGCGGCTCCGAATTTCCCAGCGGGGTCGTGGTGGTGAACCGCGTCTCGGAGGTGGTCGGGGACACCTGGCCGCCGGTCATTCCGTAGACTTCGTTATTGAGCATGAGGCAGGTGATTTTGAGATTGCGCCGGCAGGCGTGAATCAAATGATTGCCGCCGATCGCGAGACAATCGCCGTCGCCCGTGATCACCACCACGCTGAGATCGGGACGCGCGAGCGCGAGCCCGGTGGCGTAGGCGAGCGGCCGCCCGTGCGTCACGTGAAAGGTGTTGGCATCGATGTAGGCCGACAGCCGCCCGGCACAGCCAATGCCGGATACGACCGCGAGCCGGTCCTTGTCGATGCCGAGGTCGTGGACCGCCCACAGCAGTGCCCGCAGCGCAATGCCATGGCCGCAGCCCGGGCACAGAAAGTGGGGCATCATCTCCATGCGGAGATAATCCCTGATGTCGAACTCCGGAGCCAAATCGATGGACATCACGCCCCCTGCGCGAGTGCTGCCGCGCGCGCGGCAATTTCCACCGGAACGATCGGCTCGCCGCTGAACCGATTGAGGCCTTCGACCCGGGTGCCCGCGAGCACGCGCTCGACCTCGAGGGAAAGCTGGCCGGCATTCATTTCGGGCACCAGGACCGCGCGCGCGGTTGCGGCAGCCGAGCGCAGCGCCTGTTCGGGAAACGGCCACAGAGTAATCGGGCGAAACAGGCCGGCGCGCACGCCCTGCGCGCGGCACAATTCGACGGCGCGGTTCGCGGCGCGCGCAGTAATGCCGACGGCGACGATCACGACATCGGCGTCGTCACAATGCAGTTTCGTCGAGGCGTCGATCGCGCTGCGGTGTCGCTCGAGCTTGGAGAACAGCCGCGACAGGTTGCGCGTGACCGCGTCGGGGTTCTGCGTCGGGAAACCGTCTTCGCCGTGCGTCAATCCGGTCGTGTGCGTCCGATAGCCGGCGCCGGGACGCGACATCGCCGGGATGCCTCCTGCATCGGCGGCGTAAGGCCGATAGTCCGAGCGCGGACCGCTCGCCCATTTGCGTTCTGCGCGCACGGGATCGTGCATGACGTCGAGCGCGACGGTCTCCGAGAGCTGGGCGAGCACCTGGTCGTATAGCAACACGACCGGAGACCGGCAGGTCTCCGCCAGGTCGAAGGCGCGAATGGTTTCGTCGAAGATCTCGCGCACCGATGCCGGCGTCAGCACGATAATCGGATAATCGCCGTGGCTGCCCCAGCGCGCTTGCATCAAATCGGCTTGCGCCGGCCGCGTCGGCATGCCGGTCGAAGGACCGCCGCGCATGACGTTGACGATCACGCACGGAATCTCGGCTCCCGCTGCATAGCCGATGTTCTCCTGCTTGAGCGAGAACCCCGGGCCGCTGGTTGCGGTCATCGCCTTGACGCCGCCCATCGAGGCGCCGATCACCGCCGCCATCGAGGCGATCTCGTCCTCCATCTGCACAAAAACGCCGCCCACCTCCGGCAGCCGGCGGGACAGACGTTCAGCGATCTCCGACGAGGGGGTGATCGGATAGCCGGCGAAGAATCGACAGCCTGCGGCTATCGCTCCGAGCGCACAGGCGCTGTTGCCCGAAATGAGTTTTTGGGCGCTTTTGCCGGTCAGCGCGGTATCGACGGCGTTCATCGCGCGGGACCTCGCTCGGCAAGGACGCTCGCATGATCGAGATGCACGCGGATCGCAAAGTCCGGACACAACCATTCGCAGAGACGGCAGCCCGTGCATTTGTCCGCTTCGGCCAGTTCCACGATGCGCTCCGCGTTCAGCCGCAGGCAGCGCTCCGGGCACAGCTTCACGCAGATGTCGCAGCTCTTGCACCATGCGGGAGTGATCTCGAGGCGCACCCGATAGGCGGCGTCCGCCGACGGCACTTGTGTCTCGATCCTTTCGGCCTGGGGCAAGCCGTCTCGCGCCTGCTCGATCCAGCGGCGCCCGCGCCGAAAAGCTTCGATGTTCACCGCCACCGTCTTCTTCGGCACGAACTCAGCGACTACTTGCTCCCACTCTGCGACGGAAAAATGCAGCGCGGCAGACAGCGCGCCGAGCAGCACGACATTGGCCGCACGCTCATTGCCGAGCTCTTCCGCCATGCGGGTCGCATCGATGGCGTATCCCTCCGCCACGTGCGCGATCACCTCGGTTTGCGTCTCGCGCGCGTAGCGCATGGCTGCGCCGGGGCGACGATCGCGGCACGCGAACGGCGGCACGATGCGCTTGGTGTCGCAAATGAAGATGCCCTTGTCGGGCTTGAGATGGGTCAGCCAGCGCAGGCCTTCGGCCCACTCGAGCGCAATCAGGACATCGACTTCGCCCTTCGGGATGGTCGGCGACCAGACTCGCCGGCCAAAGCGCACGTGGCTGAAGACCGCGCCGCCGCGCTTGGCCATGCCGTGGACTTCGCTCTGCTTGACATCGTGGCCTTGCTTTTGCGCGAGCAACGCGATCAGCTTGGAGACCATGATGACGCCTTGGCCACCCACGCCCACAACCAGAACGTTGAGCGGCGCGTGCGACGGGTCGGCGAGCGCGATCGGCACCGCCGCCGCAGCGGCGAGCGCAGGACCGGACGGCCTCGGGCCGCTCATAGCTGCACCATCGGGCTGGGCTTGATGCAATCCACCGTGCAGACTTGCGCGCAAAGCGTACAGCCGATGCAGAGCGATTGGTCGATCTCTATTTTGTGCCGGCCTTCGAACAATCGGTTGCTCCAGATCATGGCGGGACAGCCGAGATTCATGCAGGCTTGGCACGCGTTGCATTCCTCGGCGACCACCCGCAGCGGCGGTCCCTTGATCTTCACCGGATCGAGGACGCAAGGCCGATTGGCGATGAGAACCGCAACGCCGCGATACGCGATGGCCTCTCGCAACGACTGATACATGGTCGCCAGATCGTAGGAATCGACCGAGCGCACCCAGGTGACGCCGACCGCGCGCACCAGCGCTTCGTAGTCGACCCTGGGGGCGTCCTCCCCGCGCAACGTCTTGCCGGTGCCGGGATGATGCTGCCCGCCGGTCATCGCCGTTACGTGGTTATCGAGCAGCAGCACCACGATATTCGCTTGGTTGTAGACCGCGTTGATCAACCCGGGAATGCCGGCGTGCAGGAAGGTTGAATCGCCGATCGTCGCCACGATTGGCTTGGGCTCGCCCGCCTTGGCCATGCCGATGGCATTGCCGATCGAAGATCCCATTGACACCGTCGTGTCGATGCCGCGCAGCGGATCGAGGCAAGCCAAGGTATAGCAGCCGATGTCTCCGGCGACGCGCGCACCGGATGCACGCACGGCCATGAAGCTCGATATGTGCGGACAACCGGCGCAGAGCACTGGCGGACGCGCCAGCGGCTCGGGGGCCCAAATGCCTTGCTCTCGGCGCGGCGGCAGAATGCCGGCCTGCTCGAACCCGACGCGCACGATCTCGGGGCCCAATTCGCCCACGCGCGGAAAAAACCGCTTACCCTCCACCTCGAAGCCGAGGGCACGAATCTCCTTTTCGATCACCGGCTCCAGCTCTTCCACGACGAACACTCGCTCAACCGACTCGCAGAAGCGCCGCAGCAGTCCTTCCGGCAGCGGCCAAGACGCGCCGAGCTTCAGCACGCTGGCGTTGGGCAGCACCTCGCGCACATAGGGGTAACAGGTCCCCGCGGTGACGACGCCGAAGCTTCTGTCGCCGGCCTCCCACCGGTTGATGGACGCATCGTCGAGGTATTCTTTCAGTCGGGCCTCGCGCTCAAGCACCGCGCCGTGGCGCGGCCTGGCGTAGGCTGGAATCATGACGTTCTTCGACGGCTGTTCGAGGAACCCGCGCCCGGGTGGTTCGGTGCGGACGCCGACCACGACCGGGCTACGGGTATGCGACAGTCGCGTCGTACCGCGGACGATGAATGGCGTGTCGAAACGCTCGGAAAGCTCGAAGGCAAGCCGGGTGAAATCGAGTGCTTCCTGCGCATCGCTGGGCTCCAGCACCGGCACGCCGGCGAGTGCGCCGTAAAGCCGCGTGTCCTGCTCGTTCTGGGAGCTGTGGATGCCCGGATCGTCGCAGACGGCGAGCACCAGCCCCCCGTTCACGCCGATATAGGTCAGGGACATCAAGGCATCGGCGGCCACATTGAGGCCGACGTGCTTCATCGCGGCAAGCGCCCGGCGGCCAGCAAAAGAAGCCCCCATCGCCACATCGAGGGC
>JBEKNW010000238.1:0-5737 GCA_049522435.1 Xanthobacteraceae bacterium | reverse complement strand
TGCAAATCGACAATACGCTGTACGACGCGTTCGGGCAGCGCCAGGTCTCCGTCATCTACAGCGCCATCAATCAGTACCACGTGGTGATGGAAATCGACCCCCGCTACACGCAGTATCCCAATTCGCTGCGTGACGTTTACGTGTCCCTCTCCGGTGCCACGCCCCCCGGCACTTCGACATCCAATGCACCGGGGGGAATGGTCACGGCGGCGACCACGAATGGGACCGTGGCAACTCCCCCTACTCCTCTGCTCTCTGCGTTCTCTACGACCACTGCGCCCTCTACGGCCTATTCGGCGGCCAGTGCGACCTCTGCAGCTTCTACGATTTCTTCCGCGTCCGGCAGGAGCGGATCAGCCGCGACGTCAAGCGCAACGGCCGCGACATCCGCCAATGCCCTTGCGGCGCGCAACGTCGCCATCAACGCGCTGGCCAATACCGGCCATAGCCCCACATCCGCCGGCGCCGCCGTCAGCACGACGTTCGAGACCATGATTCCGCTGGCCGCCGTCAGCCATTACCGGCCGGGACATACGCCATTGTCCGTCAATCACCAGGGATTGTTCGTTGCCTCGACCATATCGTTCAATTTGCAACCAGGTAAGTCGCTTGGCGAAGCATCGGATGAAATCAACGCCGCCATCGCGCGCATCCATATGCCCTCATCGATACACGGCGTTCTCGCCGGCACGGCGCAACTATTTCAGCAATCGCTCGGCAAAGAGCCGATCCTGATCCTCACCGCCATTGCCGCCGTCTATATCCTTCTTGGCGTGCTCTATGAGAGCTACATCCACCCGATCACCATTCTCTCGACGCTGCCGCCGGCCGGCGTCGGGGCGTTGCTGGCGCTGATGCTGTTCCACACGGAATTCGACATTATCGGGCTGATCGGCGTGATCCTCTTGATCGGTATCGTCAAAAAGAACGCGATCATGATGGTCGATTTCGCCATCGAGGCGAAGCGCTCGCATCATTTGAGTTCTTACGACGCCATTTTCGAGGCCTGTCTGCTGCGCTTTCGTCCGATCATGATGACGACGTCGGCCGCCATTCTCGGCGCGATCCCGCTGGCGCTGAGCTTCGGCAACGGCGGAGAAATCCGGCGTCCGCTGGGCATCTCAATCGTCGGCGGGCTCCTGATCAGCCAATTGCTGACGCTTTACACGACCCCCGTGGTCTATCTCTATCTGGACCGCCTCAGCGGCTGGTCGATGCGCGCTCGGCAGCGGTTGCTGGGACTGCTACCGGGTTCTTTCGGCGTTCGTCCTGCGGGGTGAGGCGAGGTGCAATGCCGAGGCTCATCCGAGCCTCGGCAGATGCAATGACTCAGCGGATGTAAATCGGTCTGCGGCTGTAGCAGCATGGAGTAGCCCACCGCCATCGCGGCCGAGGAAGCGTCGCGCGCAGCCGCAATATGTCGGCGCGAGCCCCGGTGATGATGGGCGCTTTGTAGCCATCATCTACCGCCGGGTCCGCCTCCAGAAGGGCGATCAAGTTCTCCAGCTGGTAAATGGCGTAGTGGGTTGCGCGCCAGTCGCCGCCATGGCCGCTGTGCCAATATTGCCCCGCTGTCGCAGGCATGCCGGCGAGAAGGAGAGCGGTACACGCGACAACGGCACGCCTCATGGTCATGGCCATGCTCCGGTGGGACTGCGCGATGATAACCGCAGCGGCGTGCAGAAGCAAAGATGCGGAACTTTGCCGGGTCGATCCGGCATGTTATGAATTCGTCGGGGGGAGCTTCTCGGTGAGCGGACGCACACGGGGCAAATGGCGGCAGGCTATCGGCTGGATCGCCGCGTATGCGCTCGCGTTGCAGACGATCGTCGGTGGCATCGGCCTGATCCAGACGGTGTCGTCTGCTGCAGCCTTTGATCCGTTCGCAATTATTTGCTCCCACAATGGTACGCCGGATCAAATCCCCGGCGACGCCGGCCACGGCAGCCACACCGGCCATTGCGGCTGTTGTCTCGGTGCCCCGCCGTTCATTGAGCCGCCAAGCCCCGCCCTCCTGGCTCTCGCCGTTACCGAAGCCTACGAAATCATTTGGCCAATAGCCGATTGGCGAGACAGATTTGCCATTCGACATCCCAGTCAGCCGCCCCGAGGCCCCCCGCTTCCGGCGTGATGGCTGAGCCGCCTCAAGCTCAACAGCAATCCTAATCGTCGAATGTGGCCGCCGCCCAATGGGCGCGCTCGGCCCTCGTGGGGATACAGGGAGGAACATCATGATCGAGTGCGCTGCGAGCGTTGCTCGCGATCCCAAGCTGCGCCCAGTACTGCAACGTCATCTACATTGCATCGTCGGCCTCGCCCTTGCGGCACCTCTCGCAATAGGCTCGGCGCTGGCCGCCGACATGCCGATGAAAGCGCCGGAAGCACCCGCCTATCAGTGGTCGGGGTGCTATGTCGGACTCAATGGTGGCGGCGGCACGGGCGGACCAACTTCAGCTCAACGGTCGACCCGGGAACCCACTTGCTCGGAGCAGACCCCGCTGTGGTCAGCGCGAGCGGAGGCGGCGGGGCGAACGCCAACGGTCCCCTCGGCGGCGGGCAAGCCGGTTGCAACTTGCAGACCGGCACGCTGGTCTACGGGCTGGAAGGCGATTTCGACGCCTTCCGCAGCAATCCGCAGTTCAGCAACAACACCAACACGCTGTCCGACGGCGTAACCCCGTTCACCTTCACCGACATCGCGGGCGGAGCCAATACGCTCCACGGTTCGACGGACCTCGTGGTCCAAATCGCCCGCGCCGGCGTGAACTTCAAGTTCTGACCGCCGGGAGCGCGCCATGTTCCGACCCGCCCAACTCTCGACCTTCATCGCCCGCCTGCGTGCGCGCCGTCATCCGGCTGCGCCGCGGTGCGCAAATCCGATCGGAGATACCATGTCGACCACCATCGCAACTATACGATCAGCGGCACGAAGCCGTCGCGCCGGGCGCTCCGTTGCCGCGGCGATCACGCTTCTTGCCACCATCGTGCTGGCATTCGTGCCGCTTGTCGGCTTCACCACAATTGCGGCACGAGCCTGCGCCTGCGGCTGCAGCGTGTTCGATGTCGGCGGCATCGATTTGCCGCAGGAGCAGGATCACGGCGGCCGCGTTTTCCTCGAATTTTGGAGCGGCGACCAGACGCAGAATTATGTCGGCAGTTCCAAGGCCGCTGCGGCCCTCAATACGGACAAGGAAATCAATACACAGTGGCTCAATGTCGGCTTCAGCTACAACTTCAATCGCGATTGGGGCGTGATGGTACGGATTCCCACGACCAATCGTACTTTGACCACCGACACCCAGACGGCCCTCGGCATACATGCCTACAACACCAAGGATATTGGCGACATCGAGATCATGGGCATGTACACCGGCTTCTTCAAGGACATGTCGACCGGGGTCATGTTCGGCCTCAAGCTGCCGAGCGGCACTTTCACCGCCCCCGGGCTCGACCGCGACAGCCAGATCGGGTCGGGCAGCACCGACCTGGAAGTCGGCGCCTTCCATCGCGGCATGCTCTCTGGCGACAACGCGTGGCAGTATTTTTCCCAAGTCATGTGGCGGCAGCCGTTCCTCTATCAGTCCGCCGCGGACCCGCAGGGCTTCTTCGACGGCAATCCCGGCGTCGTGCAAACCTACTATCCGGGACTACAAATCGACGGCGATGTCGGCGTCCTCTACAACAACTGGTATCATGTGCTCGGCTTCGACAAGATCACCCCGCTCGGGCAGGTCATCGTATCGCACCGCGCTAACGATACCGGCACCGGCGCCGATCCCTACAACAGCGGCTTCGACCGGGTGATGCTGTCGCCCGGCATCGAGTTCACCAAGGTGGTCGACGAGGCCAACAACCGAGTGGTCAAGGTCTATTTCGACATCGAGGTTCCGGTCTATTACCGGGGCAACGCCGCCAACAATGCCGGGACCGAAGGCCAGCTCGTTGCTCCCTACTTGATCAAGCTCGTAGCGAGCTACAATTTCTGAGCGATCAACGACCGACGCGCTGCTACCGGCGCGTCGGTCCATAGGAGGTGCCACGATGTCAGTCGTCGCCACGAAATCCGTGGCATCTGTGCGGCTTGCGCGCATTGCCGCAGCCGCCGCAATCCTGGGGCTCGCGTCGGCATCGGACCCGGTGCGTGCCGCGCCGGAGATCGGTGAGGCCGCCCCGGCGCTCGTCCTCACCGCGCTCGACGGCGCCACCTTCGATCTCGCCAAGCTGCGCGGCAAGGTCGTGCTGGTAAACTACTGGGCAACCTGGTGCGCGCCTTGCCGCAAGGACATGCCGAAGCTCGATGCATTCTACCGGCGCTATCACGGCCAGGGCCTGGAAATGATCGGCATCAGCGTCGACTTTCGGCGCGACTTCGAAAAGGTCCGCAGGGCCGCCCAAGCGCTCGCCTATCCGACGGCCGTGGCGAAGGCCATCACCGACGATGGCTTCGGGCCGCCGAAGGGAGTGCCGATCACCTGGATCATCGATGTCGACGGCAAAGTACGCGACAAACTCATCGATGTGCGCGATGAATTGCTCATGGGGATTGTTGTTCCACTTCTCCCGCATTGAGCGAAGGTGGCGTCCAGGACCGATTTCATGCTGAATAGGTTGAATAGGCCAACAGCACGCGGCATCGCGGCGACGGCGCTGGCGGTCTGCCTGATGAGTGCGGTCCCTCCGGCTCACGCGGGTGAATGGATCGCCGATCCCAAATCCGGCTGTCGCGTGTGGGATCCCAATCCGCAACTGGAGGAATCGGTTACATGGTCGGGATCGTGCGCGAATGGTCGCGCCGAAGGACGCGGGATCGTACAATGGTCAAAGGGCGCCATGGCAATCGAGACCGACGAGGGTGAGTGGCGCGATGGTCGTCAGGCCGGCAAGGGCATTCAATCCTGGTCCACGGGCCGCTACGAAGGGGAAATTTCGGACGGCGAGCCGAACGGTCATGGCGTGTTGACGTTGCAAAAACAGCGTTACGAGGGTGAATTTCGCAATGGCAGACCCAACGGGGTGGGGACGCTGACGGCCGGAACGGAAACCGTACAAGGCACTTGGAAGGATGGGTGTTTGCAGGACCGTCAACGGAAGGCCTCCATCGGTATTCCCTTGTCGGCCTGCCGCTAATGCAAAGGCGCCTGTGGATGCGATCTTTGGGTAACATAAAATCTCCGGCGCCAATTCATGGAGAAGACGATGCATAGACTACATCTGCTTTTTGCCTGCGGACTTCTGGCGCTCATTTCGATTTGCAACCCCGCGATTGCCCGGGCTCAGGACACAAAAGGAAAGAATTGTCGCATGGAGCAGCAGTGTCATTGGGAGAATTTCAAGAAAATCTGCACCTGGGTAAAAGTTTGTCGTTGAACGTGCCCGTGTTGCACGCGCCGCGCTCGGCGCTTTCGATCGATGCCGCTGCTGTTGCGGCGTCCGGTTCGGCCGAACCGGCGCGCCGCGGCTAGCAAGCGTCCCCTCACGGCGGGCTCCGGCTCGCTATATCCCTCAGCCAGGAGCCAATGATGAGCGAGCGATTTCTCGAGGATTTCGTTGTCGGACAGGTTTTTAAGCACAATCGGCGCGTGCGGGTCGGGAAGGACGAGATCATCGCCTTCGCCAGGCAGTACGATCCGCAGTACTTTCATCTCGACGAGGAAGCCGCGCGCAATTCAATTTTCGGACGTCTGGTTGCGAGCGGCTGGCACACTGCCGCGCTGACGATGCGCCTGATCACCGAGAG
>JBEKNW010000237.1:0-10970 GCA_049522435.1 Xanthobacteraceae bacterium | reverse complement strand
ACACCGCGCCCTCGCCGTGGTAGTCGCGCTCGATGATGATAGTGGCTTTGCTGACGGGATATTCGTACAAATGCGGCCACGGAATTTTGACATAGGCCCGTCGAAGCTCGGGAAACTCCTGGGCAACCAACGCATAGGCCTTGGTGAATATGGCGGTCCACCGCGGCCTTTCGCGGCATGCGGCACGTGCGGCAACCAGCGGGGCGAGCGACATGCGCTTCTGCACCGGCACGGTCGGGATGCCGCTTGCGAAATACAGTAAGTCGATGATCATGCGCCGTTGCACCGACAACGGGATTGCTTTCCCGCGCATTTCGCTATCTCCACGGCGGCTGCGGGACGACTAAATGATCCACGGAATGAGCCGTTTTGTGTGGGCCATATAGGGGCGATAGTCGTCGCCGAAGCATTCGAGCATCATCCGCTCCTCGCGCCGGACGCGAAAAGTGTAGAGGACGCCTGCCCCCACGAGTCCGGATGCGCCCGCAAGCCAATTCGACAATAGCAACATTTGCGCGAGACCCAGGAGGAAAAACGAAGAATACATCGGATGCCGGACAAGCCGATAGACGCCGGTTTTTACCAGCGCATGCTGCTCGCGGACTTCCAGCGAGATCGACCAATTTCGCCCGAGATCCACATGGCTGCGGCGAAAAAGCCACAATGCCGCGCACAGCGGCACCAGGCCGAGCCAGGCGATCGCGGGGATAAACGGACGATCGAGCGATGCCGGAAATCCGGTAAAAGCGTACACGCCCGGGATCACGAACAAGCCGAGCGATGCAAGGGCGAGAATGCTCGAGTCCCGCCGATCGAATAGCGACTTGCTCACCCTGATCTTCTTCGCCTTTCGTTCGAAGGGATATCGGATGATGTACCAACCGATGATTCCTGCGAACCAGACGAGTGCACCGACCATCTGCGTCATCATGAACTCGTCTTAAAAGTGGCGGCAACTGGCTCCTTTTCCCCCCACCTTTTCTTCTCACGCCGTATATATTTCTGGACGCGAAGCAAATCTTAACCGAAGCTGCGCTGCAATGGAAAATAATCGTGGGGCGCTGACACGTGATCGCTTGAGCGTGCGTATTCTTTCGCTCGGCACATTTGCGTTCTTAAGTCTCGCTATCCTGGCGCCCTCGTCGGCCGGCGCCCGCGACATTGTGCACCTCACTGGCTTTTCGGCGGGCACGATCGTCATCAAGACGAACGAGCGGCGTCTCTATTACGTTATCGGCGACGGCAAGGCACTCCGCTATCCGGTAGGCGTCGGCAAGGCGGGTATGGCTTGGTCAGGAACGGCTTTCATCGACGGCAAGTATATAAAGCCGGCTTGGTCGCCGCCCGATATGATAAGGCTCGAAAATCCCAATATACCGAATGTCATCCCGAGCGGCAGCTCGGCGAACCCGATGGGTGCGGCGGCGATGACCCTGAGCGGCGGCGGCCAATACGCCATCCACGGCACCAATAATCCAGGCTCAATCGGCGGGTTCGTCTCTCATGGGTGCATTCGCATGTACAACAGCGACATCCTGGACCTTTATGGCCGCGTCAGTTTAGGCACGACAGTTGTTGTATTGCACTGACCCCGCCACTCCGCACGCGTAAACAAGGAACCAGAATGAAGCTGCGAACAATTACATTCCTGCTGCTTGCCGGCGCAACTTTTGTGGCCTCGGTATCGCCTGCACTGGCTTGGTGGCAATTCGCTGCGCTCGGCCCAAATGGCGAGCGGCAGGTTTCCGCCCGCTTTAAAACCGAAAAGGAATGCAACGCCGCGCTCAAGGCCACCGAGGCCAGCCTCGAGAAAAAATACCCGAATCCCGACCGCTTTCCGCTGGTCGGAAGCTGCGAGGAGTATCATTGAGGCGGTCCATGCGGACCGCAATTTTATAAGCCACATTCGCGGACCGGATGCCGCTATCTTTGCAGAAAATTTGGCGCGCCGAGCGCGGCCGTGTTGGCAGCTTTGCACTGGCAATAACGAACCGCCTCACTCGGCGGCAGCGGAGTCAAAACGCAACAAAAAAGAGAACAGAGCCCCTGTGCGCCTGGCGAAGGTAATGGAACCCTAGGGAGGCGTTGGCTGCCGCGCTCGGAGACACATGCGGCTGGAGTGCAGCGGCGCCTTCCGGGCAATACGCTAACGTTCTGAAAGCCAATAGGCTGCGGCGAGTGTTCGCTCGGGGACGTACCGGTTAGAAGATAGTTGTGAGGTGTGACTTTTCTGCACTAGCGGGCCTGCGAATCGGGCGGTTAAATGGGTCGACTTTAGCCATCTAGGGTTTAGCCATCAAAAGGGGGTTGGGCGCTATGAATAGGTTCCTCGCTATCGTCTGTTCGGTGCTCTTGGCGCTGAGCGTTGCTGGTTGTGCCGGCAAAGGCAAGACTCCGATCGGCAAGGGCAAAGCCCCAGCCCCTGTCCCCGTCGTGACAAAGGGCTAACTAATTTAGCCATCTAGGGTTTGGCCATCTAAAGGGGTGGGCGCCATGAATAAGTTCCTCGCTATCGTCTGTTCGGTGCTCTTGGGGCTGAGCGTTGCTGGTTGTGCCGGCAAAGGCAAGGCTCCGATCGGCAAGGGCAAAGCCCCAGCCCCTGTCCCTGTCGTGACCAAGGGCTAACTAAGCTGTCGGCTTGAGCGATTGCAACGGGCTTGCATTCGTTGGAGCGCGAACGGCGAGAAAAGCGCGATTATCGCGGGGATCCCGGCGAATCGGGGTCCCTGGTTTATGACAGCAGTTAACTAACCTCGGTTCGGGTTAGGGAGCTAGTGATGAAATGCCGTTTAGGTACCGCCGCTGGTTTCCTGTCCGGCGTGGCTGTGGCGGCGGTAGTTGGGCTGCACTCTGCATCCGTCTGGGCGGACGACGCCCAGGCGGTGATCCGCAGCACGCCATCTGCTGCATCCTTCGCGGCCATTGCGCTTTCTAAAAAGACCTCGTCGGCGGCCAAGACCGGAACTGCCGATGCATACAATCCGGCCAAGCGGTACTTCGTCGAGTTTCGCGCGCGCAACGCCGCGAGCTATGGCCATATGTACGTTATGTACGGCGAAGTAAACGATCGGCAGGAAATTATAAGGAGCGAGATCGCCGGCTTCTTTCCGGCTGGCGATACGCGGGATTGCGTGAATTGTGGCGTCGTCAACTGGACGGTGGGGCATGTGGTATTTGTCCCTTCCGAAATTGGCGCGAGCGACGGCGATCTTGAAGAAAAATATGTACTCGCCCGCTTTCGCGTCTGGATAGATGCCGCTCAGTACCAAAGGTTAGTGGCTTACATAAAACAGCGGAAAGCTAACAAAACCCCTTGGAACGCCTTCCTTAACAATTGTGTAACCTTCGGACGAGACGTCGCGGTCTTCATGAATTTGAAGGTTCCATTTGTAATAGCGGCAGCGCCGAGCGTTGTGATGTACCCGGAGACTTTGGTGAACTCGCTTCGCGAAGCAAATGGGGTGCAGACAGAGCAAGGCCCGCTCAAGGACGCACCCGGTTCGCTGGCGGCGCCAAGCGGCTCGGCGTCGGGGACGCCGTTGCCGCCGCAGAAACCCAAGGTGCAGCCGGCAGTCACCGCGCAGCCTTCGGCAGCGAAGACATCGCATACGCCGCCAACCCCGAAGAAGCCGGTCGCCAGTCTCCCAAACGAGGCGACGGTGGCGTCTAGCACGATCCACTAATTTTGAACGGCTGAGGCGAAGTTGGGCGTCTCGGCCGTTTGCTTTCATCGTTGCCGGGCCCGCATGTTCAGTCAAACTTTGTTCGCCCAACTTTGCAGAGATCGAAGCTGGCGTGGAGAGCCTCTCCAGTGGAACCCGTATCCCGGACAGGCGCGACAGGTCATTGCTCGATCGAACAGCCGATCTCGATGACAGTGGATGGAGCGATTATAGTTCTCGGTTCGGCATGGCGCCTCAGTGGGCGCTGGCGAGCGTCGCGTCGGTGATGATCCAACCGGTCGCCGGCAGACCCGTCAGGGGTCTGCTAATCCATGAACTCATAAGTGGGCGCTGATCGTAGCCCCGCGCATTTCTGCTATCAATCGGTCGTCAATCGCACCGCACGGCTGGGAACTCAGGTTAACGGGCCCGGAGGGGTAATTTTGAGTTGACGCGTGGGCTGTGATTCCGTGAACGCTCTGATTCGGTATGGAGCGCCATCATGCTCGCTATCACTGGCACGATCCTAGATGAGGAGGTCCCGCGGGCGCGCGTGGCGCTTCTGTTGCAGCATTTTTCCGAACTTGGGGATGACCGGGAACCCTGGCGGGTGATGTATCCGCTCAACGAGGTGCTGCTGCTGGTGACCTGTGCAACGATCGCCTCCTGCGACGATTTCGACGACATTGTCGCCTGGGGCCAGCATCACCTCGATTTCCTGCGCCGGTTCTCGGAGTTCCATCACGGCATTCCGTGCCAGCGCTGGGTGCGCAAGCTCGTCAACCGGGTCGATCCGATCTTGTTTGGACGCTGCTTCCAGAGCTGGGTAGCGGCGCTGTGGCCAGACCGGCACGACCTCATCGCCATCGACGGCAAGACGGCGCGGCGCACCCACGACCGCCGCAAGGGGCTCAAAGCCTTGCACACGCTCAGCGCCTACGCGACCTCGGCGCGGCTGACGCTGGCGCAGCTGAGCGAGCCGGAAAAGACCAATGAAATCACTGCCATCCCCGATCTCCTCGATACGCTGGCCGAAGCCAAACAGCTCGAAGACGCGCTGGTGACCATCGATGCCATGGGCTGTCAGGTCGAGATCGCAGACAAGATCGTCGCCTACAAAGCCGATTACCTTCTGGCTCTCAAGGGCAACCAGCCAACGCTCGAGGCCGATGTCGAAGACTATTTTCGCGCCGCTCCCGCCGCCGAACTCGTCACCAAAACCACCGTCGAGAAGGGCCATGGCCGCATCGAGACGCGCATGTATGCCGCCTCAAACCGCGTCGATTGGATCGTGTCCGAACGGAGCTATCCGGGCCAGCCCCGCTTCACTAACATCAAGACCCTCCTCAAGGTCCATTGCCGCGCCGAGCACGCCGACCACTCAACCTTCGACACGCGCTACTTCATCTGCTCCGCCCCCCTCGACATCGAACGCATGGCCAGGGGCGCCCGCGGCCATTGGGGCGTCGAAAGCATGCACTGGCTGCTCGACGTCGAGTTCGGTGACGATCTCGTCCGCGCCAATAAGGCCAAGGGAAGCGTCAAAACCCGTCGAAAGTGCGCCAGCTGGAGCCCAGACTTCCTGCTCGAAATCCTCCAGCTCAAATGACCATTAACCTGGATTCCGTGCCGTGGGGGCGGGACGCAAGCCCGCCGAAGCGGAGCCGGCCAAGAGGAAATCATCGCGGTTTCGCTTGCCATGACAGTGCCATGACAGAGCACGAAGTCGGTCCGTCCCCGCCGTCGAGCAGGCCGCCCCGCATAGTTCAGGCCTTCCGCATGCTCCGGCGGTTGGTGATGGACCGGCCCTACCGGGACATGATGTGGCTCCTCTGGCGGCGGCCGGCCGACGCCTTCCAGCCCTTCAACGACACCGCGCCCGATCGCTACCCAAGGATTTTCGGTTTCGTGCAAGAGACGCTCGGCGCGCAGAGCGAGCTAAGAATTCTCTCCTTCGGCTGCTCGACCGGCGAAGAGGTGTTCTCTCTGCGCCGCTATTTCCCCCGCGCCGCAATCAAAGGCATCGACGTCAATGCGGGCAACATCGCCGCCGCGCGCGGGCGTCTGCGACGCAATCCGAACGCCTTGCTCTCGTTCGCAATCGCCGGATCGACTACGGCCGAACCCACTTCCGTCTACGATGCGATCTTCTGCATGGCCGTGCTGCGGCATGGCAGCCTCGGCCAGCCCGGCGTCAGGCACTGCGATCACCTCATTCGCTTCGAGGATTTCGCGGCGACGATCGCGGATTTCAGCCGCTGCCTCAAGCCCGGAGGTTTGCTCGTCATCCGTCACAGTAATTTTCGCTTATGTGATACGCCAGCGGGCGCTGTGTTCGAGACCGTTCTGCGCGTGCCGACCAATGCCAAGGTCAAGGCCAAGGCGCCGCTGTTCGGGCCGGACAATATTTTGATCAACGGCGCCGATTATCCCGACACGGTGTTTCGTAAACTTGGATCAATCTAATCCCGCGAAAAACGGCGGATTACGCTGCGCATCCGCCCTACCTATTACGGTGACAATGCCTAATGCTATGTCAAGCGGCGTCGGCACGGGCATATGGCGTGCTGAGTTTCTCCGGGCGTTGCCAACGTGGTGAGTCGCCGGCGACGCGGTGATAAGAAGATTTTCGAAGGCGACCGAGTTTCCAATGGCCCTGCGACCGGTACCGGAGTTCCGCCTGTTCTGTCTGGCGCTGCGCGATCCGCAACGGCCGGAGGACGCCGAGGCATTGCGCCGCGCGATCGGGGCGGCGCCGGACTGGAAGGCCGTCATTGCCGGGGCGCGGCGCCACCGGGTCGCTGCGCGCATTCTTGCCGGCCTGCAGGCCTGCGGCTCGGCCGAGATTCCCGATAGCGTCATCGCCGCGCTCCGCCGACAAGCCGCCAATGCAGCGAGACGCGACCTCGCCCAGCGTGCGGAGATCGGCCGGCTCGCGCGCGCCTTTGCCGACGCTCGCCTTCGCGTGCTTGCGTTCAAAGGCGTGGTCTTGTCGGCCGAGCTGCATAGCGAGACCTTCGCGCGCGGCGCCCGCGACATCGATCTTTTGGTCGATCCCAATCAATTCGGGCAAGCCCATGCGGTGCTTGCCGCGCTCGGCTATCGCTCGCTCCAGGCTGCGCAATCGCCGCGCCAAACCGCCGCGTATCGCCAAGCAATCAAGGAAGTCGAATATGTACACAGCGGCACTGGTGCGATGGTCGAGCTGCACGACCGGCTGACCGACAATCCGACCCTGTTACCGTCCGACTTCGCGACACTGTGGAGCGAGCGCGCGCAGGTCCGCGTCGGCAATGCCGCCATCCCCACGCTCGCGCGCCAGCGGCTCGCGCTTTATCTCACTGTGCACGGCGCCAGCCATTGCTGGGAGCGGCTGCTATGGCTGGTCGATTTGGCGGCGGCGCTGCGTGAACCGGGTGCGATCGAACGGACGCTGGCAATGGCCGACGCCGCCGGGCTCGGTTCCGCCATGCGCCACGCGCTGGTCCTGGCGCATGACTGGCTGGGCTTGGCCGTCGCCGAGCGCGAGCTTGCGCAAGCGCGCGCGAGCCGAGGGGTCATGCGCCTCGATCGCATCCTCGCGAGTCACTATGCGGGTGCGGCCTGGCACCAAATGCCGCCGCACGCATCGTGGCGGGGCGTTGCGCGCTATTCCTTCTGGCAGCGCCTCTACCGCGTCGCCCTCAGAACGGATTTTCACTATTGGACGAGCGAGGCCAAACGCGAATGGTTTTCACCCGCCGACTGGGATGTCGTGCGCCTACCCGACCGCTTGTTCTTTCTCTATCCGGTCATTCGACCGGTTGGCTGGCTGGTCCGGCGATGGCGGAGCCGGCGCTAGCAGGAGCCGCCTCATTCGCTGATTCCATCCCTCGCGCATTCCGGATGGAGCCGCGCGACCGGGCACGCCTTCGCACGTTCCGGCGGCTGTGGTACTTTTCGCCGCGACCGACCGCAATGATGTTTGGAGCGCCTGCGCAGATGAATCTCCTCGGCGGCCATTCGATCGGCCAGCTCGCAAGCTTTGTCCGCTTGTTCAGCAGCTCCGTCCCCCGGCGGCTGCAGATCAGCGGCCTCGTCCTGGCGATCGGCGCCAGCCTGACCGAGGGCATCAGCATATCGCTGCTGGGCCCGTTGCTCGCGCTCACCGGCGAGCGCACGAGCAGCGTCGGACCGGCCGGCAATGCCGCTGCACGGCTGCTGCACGCGGTTAGCCTCAATTTTTCATTGCCGCTCATCCTCGCCATTTTCGTCGGCGCCGTGCTGTGCCGCGCCCTGATGATGCGCAAGCGCGACATGGTGAGCTTCGACCTGCAGATCAGATTCATCAATGCGGTCCGGCGCCGTCTGTACCGCGCAATCCAGGACGCTCACTGGTCCTTTATCGCCAGGGAACGTCTGTCTCATCTGGTCAAGGCGCTGACCGCCGATATCGACAGCGTCGCCATGGGGACAAATTTATTCCTGCAGATTCCGGCGGTGGCCTTGGTCTCCGCCGTCCAATTGGCGATTGCGCTCAGCATTTCGCCCCTGCTCACCTTGGCCACGATCGGCTGCGGCGGCCTGGTCGCGATCCTGGTGCGTTGGCGCCGCGGTGACGCCTTTCAGGCCGGCATGCGCATCATGCTGGCGCGGCGCGCCACCTTCGACGAAATCAGCGATTTTCTCGCCAGCCTCAAGCTGGCCAAGAGCCACAATGCCGAGGAGCGCCATCGCCTAGCTTTCGAGGAAGCCGTCGGGCACCAGCATGACAACATGCTCGCCTACAGCCGGCGCACGGCGGACGCGCGCATGCTCGTGCAAGTCGCCGCCGCCATCATGCTGGGCGCCTTCGTCTATGCCGGCGCCGAGTTTTCCCATCTGGGCACGCCGGAACTGGTGATCATGATCGTGGTGTTTGCGCGGCTGGTGCCGGGTGTCATGCAGATCCAGCAAAACGCCGCTTCCATGTGGCAGACACTGCCGGTCTTCAACGACCTGCACCGGCTGATTGCGCGTTGCGACGCCGCCAAGGAACCCCTCATCGGCGGCGGCACCGAACGTTTGCCGCTGCGCGACCGGATCAGGCTTTCCGGCATTCGCTTCCGCTACGACAAGGTGCATGGCCCCGATGTGCTCGACGGTCTCGATCTCGAGATCGCGGCCGGCTCGGCGGTCGCCATCGTCGGCGCTTCCGGCGTCGGCAAAAGCACGCTGGCCGACATGTTGATGGGACTGCAGGTGCCGGATGCCGGCAGCGTCTCGGTCGACGGGCAGCCATTGACCGGTCCGCGGCTCGCCGCGTGGCGGCGAAGCATGGCCTATATTCCGCAGGAGAACTTTCTCTTCAACCAAAGCATTCGCGCCAACCTGCAATGGGCCGCGCCGGACGCCAGCGACGCGGATCTGCGTCGGGTCTTGGCGCTGACCGGCGCCGACGCCGTCGTCGCAACGATGCCGGAGGGGCTCGATACCGTCGTCGGCGAGCGCGGCAGCCGGCTGTCCGGCGGCGAGCGTCAGCGGCTCATCCTGGCGCGCGCGCTCCTGCGCGAGCCCACTTTGCTGATCCTCGATGAAGCGACCAACGCACTCGATCACGACAGCGAACGGGCGGTGTGGACGGTGATCGACCGGCTGCGCGGCAGCACCACAATCGTCATCATCGCCCATCGGCTGTCGAGCTTGCGCAGCGCCGACCATATCGCCGTGCTCGACGGCGGCAGGATCGTCCAGTCCGGGACATTCGGCACGCTCGCCAGCGAAGGCGGCGGACGCGTCGCGGCTCTCCTGCGCGCCGGCGCCGTCATGGAGGAGACCGAGGGATGAAACGGAAGCCTGCCTTGGCGGAGCGAGAGGAACCGGAATCCAACATGGAGACCGGAAGGGACAATACAGCATCCGCATCAATGACCTCACGAATGCGTTCTCGAAGAAATTCGAGAACCACATGCACATGGTCGCGCCTTATATGGTCTGGTACAATTTCGTTCGCCAGCACAAAGCACACAAGCTCTCGCTGGCAATGGCCGCTGGCCTCACTGATCGGCTCTGGTCGATGGAAAACCTAGCGGCGATGGTTGCGGCGGCGGCTCCGAAGCCGAGCAAGTGCGGGCCCTACCGATAAGCGGGGAAAGCATGAAAGCACTTTTATTGGTAACCTGGATAATTCCTGGTCAAGCGATCAGCGGCTATCAGGCCCCATTTTCTACGATGGAGCTTTGCAGGGATGCCGCGAAATTCTTAAAGGGGGAGGCTGCGCGATTAGAGGATGAAGCTCGTAAGTTCAGCGGCGATCCGCGGCACACCATCCAAATCTCAGTCCTGTGTGTCGCTCAATAATTTCAAACTGAGACACTACAATAATATCGGACAGCTTATGACGCTGATGCGTTCGACCGAAGGCGGTCTCCATGAGCCAGACTCAAGCGACTTGGACGATATCCGTGCGACCATCGGTCCTGATACGTTCTTTGAGATGCTCTTCCGTGAAGTCGGGGGTCTTGGACTGGTCGCGGCAGAGATAACCGACGAGACCGAAGACGAGATACAGCGTGTTCGGAAAGGCAGGCGCGGCACCGGGGTTAAAGGAGCTCATATCGAACAGAAAGAGTGTACCGAAACCTCCGACCAACCCACCTATTGCCGTTGGGAGACATATGGTCTTCCCGGCATGACCGTGACTTGGCGCTACGCACTCGAGTATGCTGGCCAACTCGGACACGTGGCGTTCCGACATGTCGAGTGTTGGCAGATTTCGAAGGACCGGCGGCGCTTGAACGCTTTAGTGAGGTTTGGCGACGCGTCTTCGGAGTTGTACCCGCATTCGAGCCGGCATGATGTGCTGAGACAGCCTGCGGTTGCAAGATGCGCATAGCGCACCATAGCGCCACCTACCGGATTATTGCTGCCGGACTGGCGCCGGCTTTTGTACCTCTTTTGCACCTACCATGGGAGAAATGTGATCGGAATGCGACGGGAGATTGGATCGTGAAGAAATGAATTAGGTTCGTCGCAAGCCCGCACTTATCACCGGTGCAACCGGCCAGGACGGCGCTTACTTGATAGGATTCACGAAGCAAAGCAATCGGGGCCATCCTTGGTCACTGTGTGGGGTACGGGCACCCCGCGGCGCGAGTTTATCTAGCCAGCCCACCTAGCCGGTAATCAGTATTTTGCGCGGTAGTACAAGTACTTAAGCACTTCATTGGTAAGAGGGGCAAAACCAGAGGCGGTATGATTTTACGATTCTCAGGAGGACGCGAGTCATTCATTCTGGGAATGTCGCCGCCCGGAGATCTTGACGGTCTGTCGCACGCCGAGCTGAAGGGC
>JBEKNW010000236.1:0-5801 GCA_049522435.1 Xanthobacteraceae bacterium | reverse complement strand
CGACCGGCGGCGTCATTTTGGGCCGGGCCGGCATCCGCGCCGCCTATCATCTCGGCCGTGGCGCCATCATCATGCGCGGCAAGGTCGAATTCGAGACGCTGCGCGGAGAGCGCGAGGCGATCATCGTCTCCGAAATCCCCTACCAGGTGAACAAGGCGCACATGGTCGAACGCATCGGCGAATTGGTGCGCGAGAAGAAGCTCGAAGGCATCGCGGCGCTGCGCGATGAATCCGACCGCGACGGCTATCGCGTGGTGATCGAAATGCGGCGCGACGCGGTGCCGGACGTGGTGCTCAACCAGCTCTACCGCTTCACCGCCCTGCAATCCTCGTTCGGCGCCAATATTGTGGCGCTCGACGGCGGCCGGCCGCTGGTGATGAACCTGAAGGACCTGCTCACCTGCTTCATCGCGTTCCGCGAGGAAGTGGTCTACCGGCGCACCAAGCATCTTTTGAACAAGGCGCGCGACCGCGCCCACGTGCTGGTCGGTCTCGCCATCGCCGTGGCCAATATCGACGAGATGATCAGACTGATCCGCGCCGCCAAGGACGCCAACGAGGCGCGCGAACAATTGATGGGGCGCGACTGGCCGGCGCGGGACGTCGCCGCCATGGTCACGCTAATCGACGATCCGCGCCACAGCGTTTCTGCGGCGGGCACGACGCGGCTGTCGGCGGAGCAGGCCAAGGCCATCCTCGATCTGCGGCTGCAGCGGCTGACCGCGCTCGGGCGCGACGAGATCAAGGCCGAGCTCGACAAGCTCGCCGGGGAGATCGCCGATTATCTCGACATTTTGCGCTCGCGCGCCCGCATCCAGACGATCATCAAAGACGAGCTTGCAGCGATCAAGAACGAGTTCGCCACGCCGCGCCGCACCGTGATCATCGATCAGGAAGGCGAGATGGAAGACGAGGACCTGATCCAGCGCGAGGACATGGTCGTCACCGTTTCGCACGCCGGCTACGTCAAGCGCGTGCCGCTCTCCACCTATCGGTCGCAGAAGCGCGGCGGCAAGGGTCGCGCCGGCATGCAGACGCGAGAAGAGGACTTTGTCACCCGGGTGTTCGTCGCCTCAACGCACGCGCCGGTGCTGTTCTTCTCCTCGCGCGGGCAGGTCTACAAGGAGAAGGTGTGGCGACTGCCGCTCGCCGCGCCCCAGGCGCGCGGCAAGGCCCTGATCAATATCCTGCCGCTCGAGCAGGGCGAAAACATCACGACGATCATGCCGCTGCCCGAGGCCGAGTCGAGCTGGGAAAAGCTCGATGTCATGTTCGCGACGACGCGCGGCACGGTACGGCGCAACAAGCTGTCGGATTTTTCCGACGTGCGGCGCTCCGGCATCATCGCCATGAAGCTCGACGAGGGCGACGCCTTTGTCGACGTGCAGATTTGTACCGAGAACGACGACGTGCTGCTGACCTCCGCGGCCGGCCAGTGCATCCGCTTCGCGGTCAACGACGTGCGCGTGTTCCAGGGCCGCACCTCGATCGGCGTGCGCGGCATCAATCTTGCGGACGGCGACAAGCTGATCTCGCTGTCGATCCTGCGTCACGTGGAGGCGACCGCCGACGAGCGCGCGGCGTATCTGAAGCGCGCCAACGCCGTGCGGCGAGGGAGTAACGGGGAGGGCGAGGAAGTGCCGGCCGAGGAGGAGGGCGATGGCGCCATCGAGCTCGGCGAGGCGCGTTACGTCATCATGTCGGAGGCCGAGCAATTCGTCTTGACGGTCTCCGAAAAGGGCTTTGGCAAACGCACCTCATCCTACGAGTACCGCACCACTGGCCGCGGCGGCAAAGGCATTACCGCCATGGCAATCACCGAAAAGAACGGCCGGCTGGTGGCGTCGTTCCCGGTCGAGGAGACCGACCAGATCATGCTGGTCACCGACGGCGGCCAATTGATCCGCTGCCCGGTCGACGGCATCCGAATCGCCGGGCGTTCGACCCAGGGCGTCATCGTGTTCTCGACCGCGGAAGGCGAGCGCGTGGCCTCGGTCGAGCGGCTTTCGGAGGAGGGCGAGGAGAGCGCTGAGTGATCCGCTAAGTCTGGGAATTTTCGACGCCCTGCTGGACAAGGCGGACAAGGCGGAACATGCTGGAAACGGCTCTGGTTTCCTTCGGAACTTGAATCCGTCGTTCCTTTCCAGGGTGTCGTAATTTGCGACATGTGATCTTGGCATCCGCGGCACCAGCCGCCCGTTGGCTGTTCCGACGTAGCCATCGCTTTGAGCCTAATTCCCGCCGGCGCGGGCCACCAAGGGGATGCGAAGATAAATGCGAGAAGCTTTCGAGTACCTCATTCCATCCTGCGTCGACGAAGCGATCGTGCTCCGTCGCCAGATCGGGGAGCAAGGGTGCTTCATCGCCGGCGGCACCGAAATCGTGCCGCGGATGAACCGCGGCGAATTTGAGCCGATGGGCCTCGTCGAATTATCGCGGCTGCAGGAGCTTTGCGTTCTCGATCACGAAGATGGCGGCCTGCGCATCGGCGCCATGATCACCCACGCCGAAGTCGAACGTTCGCCATTGACCAAAGGGCCGTGGCAGGCCTTGAGCGATGCTTCCAGCTCCATCCGCTCGCCCCAGGCTATCAACCAGGGCACCATCGGGGGCAACATTGTCTTCGGCGTCCCGTCCGCCGACTTAGTCCCGCCGTTTTTGGCCTTGGAAGCCAACCTCCGTCTCAAGGGGGCAAACGGCGAGCGGCGCCTTCCGATCAGGGATTTCTTGGTCGGTCCCTATCGTAACCAACTGCAGGATGGTGAAGTCCTGATCGAGGTGCGGCTGTCCAAGGCGGACGAGAATTTTGCTTCCGCGTTTTGCAAGGCGGCAAAGTATCGCGGGCTTGGCTTGGCAATCGCTTCGGTCGCGGCCGCGCTCACTCTGCGCGAAGGAAGGATTCACGACGCGCGGATCGCCATCGGCGCGGCGACGCCCGTGCCGCGGCGGATCGCCGAGGCGGAAGCGTTCCTGGAAGGCAAGGTTCCAGATGAACGCGTGCTGCGCGAGGCGGGACAATTGGTAGCGGCGGCTGCCGAACCGCGCGAGGACTCCATCCGGGCTTCACCCTTCTATAAACGCAGGGTGCTGGTTCCCCTGACCGAGCGGGCGGTCGCATCTGCCGCCGCGCGGTCGCGCGCGCAATCCAGCGAAGATAACAAATGAAAATCGCGCTCACGGTTAACGGCAAGGCTCATCGGCTCGACGTAAGCCCCGATACGACGCTGCTGATGGTGCTGCGCGAGGAGTTGAGGCTCATCGGCGCGAAGCGCGCATGCGATGGCGGCGAGTGCGGAGCGTGCACCGTGCTCCTCGACGGCGATGCCATGACCAGTTGCACGATTTTGGCGGTAACTGCGCGCGACCGGCAGATCGTCACCGTCGAAGGGCTGGCCAGAGACGGCAACCTTCATCCCTTGCAAAGGGCCTTCATCGATCGTGGAGCGTTGCAGTGTGGCTTCTGTGCTGGCGGAATGCTGACCGCAGCGAAGGCCCTCCTGGATCGAAATCCTACGCCGAGCCGGGATCAGGTCAAACGCGCGCTCGCTGGCAACCTGTGCCGATGCGCGGGGTACCAGGAAATTATCGACGCCGTGCTCGATGCCGCCGATACGCTTCGCGGAGACTTACGATGAACGAAATTTCGCGCTCACCGCCTAAATCCAACGGCGCCATCGGGCGCCGGCTGCCGCGCTCGGACGCGATGCTCCAGGTCACCGGCCAAATCCGTTTCACCGAAGACATCCGGCTCCCCGGCATGCTGCACATCAAGTTCTTGCGCAGCCGATACCCGCACGCCCGGATCCTCCGCATCGATACCTCACGCGCCGCCAAGGCCTCCGGGGTCGTCGCGGTGGTCACGGCGGCGGACGTGCCGTTCAACGGCATGGGCGTTTTCCGGCAGGACCAGCCGGTGATAGCGAGCGACCGAGTCCGCTACCTCGGCGACCCGGTAGCCGCGGTGGCGGGGGAAACCGAGAAAGCCGCTTCGCGGGCGCTCGAGTTGATCGACGTCGATTACGAGGAGCTTCCGGCGGTTTTCGATCCCGTGCGGGCTCTCGAACCGGACGCTCCGGTGCTGCACGGCAGCAGCAACCTGTTGGCGCGCCAAGGGCTTCGCCGCGGCGACGTGGAGGCCGGCTTCGCGTCCTCGCAGCTGGTGGTGGAAGAGACCTTTCGCACGCAGGTCGTCGAGCAATGCACCCTGGAGACGCAGATCGTCGTCGTCGATCCCGACGCCAAGGGCGGCGCTACCATCTACACACCGAGTTCCAGACCCTTCGCCGTCCGCGTCGAAGTCGCCCGGGTACTGAAGGTCGAGCCGACCGATTTGCGGGTCGTCGGCGTTCCTTCGGGCGGCGCCTTCGGCGGCAAGAGCGACGCCTGGCTGGAGCCGGCCGCGGCGGTGGTCGCGCTCAAGACCGGCCGTCCGGTGCGGGCGAAGCTTACCCGCACCGAGGAGTTTTTCGCCTCAACCGTTCGCCATCCGATCATCATGCGGTATCGCAGCGGCGTCGACGCGGAAGGAAGGATCCTGGCCCGCCAAGTGAGGTTGATCCTCGACACCGGCGCTTACAGCTGTCATGGCGAGGCGGCGTTGCGCAAGTCCGCCCTGATGTGCGTCGGTCCCTATCGGGTGCCCAACATCGATGTCGAAGGGCTGCTCGTTCACACCAATAACACCGTCTCCAGCGCGATGCGCGGCTTCGGTGTGCCGCAAGCCTGTTTCGCCTGGGAAAGCCACACGGAAAGCATCGCCCAACGGTTGGGTATGGATTCGGTGAAATTTCGTATGATCAATGCTTTTGAGGATGGCGACGTGGCGCCAGGCGGCCAGGTGCTCGCCAATGTTGGCCTCAAGGCCAGCATGCGGCAGGCCTTGGCTGCGTTTGGCTGGGACCAAGGAGACGACCGGTGAAGAAGCGCGGCAAAGGCATGGCCGTCATGTGGTACCCCGTCGGGCCCGGAGGTCAGAATGGCAGTCTCGCGCGGCTCGAAATGGACGAGGACGGCATCCTGACGCTGTTCACCGGCGCGCAGGACGTCGGCCAAGGCTCCAGCACGGTGCTGGCGCAGATCGCCGCCGATGCCGTGGGGGTGCCCTTCGGATCGGTACGGGTATTCGCGGCCGATTCCGCCATCACGCCGCCTGATTACGGCTCGGTCGGCAGCCGCGTTACCTATATGCAGGGGAATTCGGTCCGTCTGGCGGGCGAGAAGATGCGCGATTTGCTGTTAATGACGGCCAAGGAGATGTTGAATTCGCCGGCGGCTGAACTCGAAATCGTCGAGGGCAAGATCCGCGATCGGCAATGCCGCGACGTCCAACTCGAAGTGGCGGTGGTGGCCCGGCGGACGATCGGCAATAGCGGCAAGCCCATTGCGACCAGCGGGTTATTCCAACCCGTCGCCGGCAAGACTGTTGACCCCGAGACGGGTCAGGGCACCATCTACCCGTCTTTCGTCTATGCGACGCAAATCGCCGAGGTCGAGGTCGACACGGAGACGGGGGACGTCGTCATCCTGCGCATAGTGGCGGCGCATAATGCCGGGACGGTTATCAATCCGATGCTCCTCGAAGGACAGATTTCCGGGGGAATTGCCCAGGGCATCGGCATGGCGCTGACCGAGGAGGTCAAGTTGCGGGAGGGCCGCACCTTGAACCGCGGTCTCATGGATTACACGCTTCCCACCACGCTCGACGTACCTGACATCGAGTTCAGCCATGTCGAGATCGCCGACGATGCCGGGCCCTATGGGGCGAAATGCGTTGGCGAGCCGGCCCTCGTCCCCACCGCGCC
>JBEKNW010000235.1:0-5802 GCA_049522435.1 Xanthobacteraceae bacterium | reverse complement strand
CGTCCGCGCCAATAAGGCCAAGGGAAGCGTCAAAACCCGTCGAAAGTGCGCCAGCTGGAGCCCAGACTTCCTGCTCGAAATCCTCCAGCTCAAATGACCATTAACCTGGATTCCGTGCCGTGAATCGCACCGTTGCCGCATCAGCGCCAGATGCCGACATATAATTCATGCAAAGATTTCGAGCTATCGCCGCAAAATAAGGAATCGCTAAACCGATGTTCAAGGTTTTCCGCCTTCCCGATTTGCTGTTGCTGCTGCCCATTCTGTTTGTCGGCGGTACCGTGAGTTGGGCGCAACATCCGGGGGGCTCCGGCAGCCCAGCGGAAGCCTGCCTTGAATTCAAACGCGGATTGTCGCTCGGCGCGTCGCTGGCGTACACCAAGGCGAAGCTGCGAGCGGGCGAAACTCTGACCGTCGTCGCGCTCGGCTCCTCGTCAACGACTGGTTTCGGAACGTTCGAATCCGGCGGCGCCTTTCCGGACGTGATGAAGCAGGAGCTGTTGCGGTTGCGACCTTCGGCGCGGATTGAGCTGATCAACAGCGGCCGCATCATGGACGACCTACCGGCCAACATTGCCCGCATCGACAACGACGTATTGCGCTACAAGCCAGATCTGGTGGTGTGGCAGATCGGAACCAACGACGTGGTGTGGCGCGGCATTGCCGATAATGCGCAGGAAATGCTCAGCGATGCCGTGAAGCGGCTCAAAGCCGCCAACACCGATGTCGTGCTGCTGGATTTGCAGTATGCGCCGCTGGTACTCGTCAGCGGGCGCCATACTCGGATGGAACAAATCATCGCCGATGTCGCGCGCGGACAGAATGTAGGCCAGTTTCCGCGATTTCTTCTGATGAAACGGGCGAGCGAGGCCGGTGTCAAAGGCCTGGTCTCGTGGGACGGCCTCCACAACTCCGCCGAAGGCTATAAGTGCGTCGGTCTCGCGCTCGCGCAAATGATTGACGCTGCTGCGCGGTAATAAACTCCGTATCCAGGCCGACCACTCTGAAATATGCGTCACATTGCATAGGTTTTAAGGTCCGGGTGCGAGAGCGGTTGGTCGGCCAGCGCACCGGCGTCATCAATCAGATTCGTGCCTTCCTGTCGGAGCGCGGCGTTGCCGTGCGACCCGGTAGGAACTTCACATCCAAAAATCAGCACGCCGCGCTCAGCAGCACCGGAACATGTGCGACCACCGTGTTGCGACCGTGCCGCTTGGCGGCGTAGAGCGCGCGGTCCGCGGCCTCGACCAGATCGGCGGCCGGTTGATTGTGCTCCGGTACCAGCGACTCGACGCCGATACTGATGGTGACAAGGCCGCAGGGCGCTTCGGCATGGGCGATGAGGAGGTCTTCGATGGCCCTGCGCGCCTCTTCGGCAAGCGCAGTGCTGCGCTCGATGCCGAGGCCCGGCAGCAGCAGAGCGAATTCCTCGCCGCCGTAACGGGCAACGAGGACAGCTTCCTCCAGGGTGACCAGCGACAATGTCTCGCCGACCGCACGCAGGCAGGCGTCGCCCCTGACATGACCGTAACGGTCGTTGAACAGCTTGAAATGGTCGATATCGATCATCATGAGTGCGATCGGTTGGCGGCGTTCGCCCGCTTGCTGCCACTCGCGCTCGAGCTGACGGTCGAAGCCGCGTCGGTTGGCCAAACCGGTAAGGCCATCGAGGCTCGCCAGCTCATCGAGGTGTTGATTGGCGATTTGCAATTCCTCCTCGCGCGCGGCGAGCTTGCGCGCCATGTCGTCGAGGGCGGCCGCAAGCGGTTCGAATTCGGCGATCCACGGCTTCTCCGTTGCGCGCACATGCAGATCGCCGCGGCCGAACCGCGCGGCCGTGCGCACCAATAACCTGATCGGCCGCAGGATGAGCTGCTCGCCGCCGAACCAAGCGGCGAGCAGAACGAGCATGCCGAACAGCGCAAGCTGCAGGTAGGCGATGCTGATCTCGCGATCGATGCCGCTGTGCACCACGGTTTCGTCGAGGCCGACGGCAAGCCGCGCTCGCGTCCAAGGCACGCGGACATAGGCGAAGATTCTCCGGATCCCGTCGAAGCCGGCTGTGGTCATCGTGCCTTCGTCGTTGGCCAGCATGTCGTGCGCCAGGGCATGGCTGCCGACGTTCCTGCCGATGAACGCGTCCTCGTCGGCCGAGGCGGCGATGAGCGTGCCGCGCCCGTCGACCAATACGACCGAGGCGCCAGAACGCTGCGCGGCGTTCGCCGCGAGATCGCCGATCCATTGCAGGTTGATAGACGCAAGAACGACTCCTTTGAGGGAGCCGTCGTCCTCCACGACGGGAAAGGTTGCGATCAGGCCGGGCGTCTGGTGGACCCGGCTGATCAGGTAGTCGCTGAGCGCGAAATCACGCGAATGCAGCGCATTCTGGAAATACGGACGGTCCGCGACGTTCAATCCGATCCCGCGCGGGTCGGTGGCACATTTGATTCGACCGTCGGTTCCGGCGACGTTAAGCCCGCGGAGCCACGGAATATTGCTGGTCAGGTCGGCGAGGGTCTCCTTGCAGTCGGCCTGATCTAGCAGCATCCTCGCATAGAGGCGCGCCACGACCTGGAGCAGGGCGCGCATGGAATAGACGATCTCGCGTTGTGCCTCGGCCCCGCCGTGCGCCAGATCAATTACCTGAGCGCGGGCGAGTCCGACGTGTTCGGCGCGGGCTCGTTCGAGGCCACGCATGCGCTCGAGCATCAGCGGGGCGATCGCTAACAGGGCGACAACGATCAGTCGGGCGCGGATGCTGAGGATCGGCTTGTTGCGCCGTGATGTCTTGGGAGACTTTGCCTGAACGTCCGACATACGTGTTCCCCGCCCCGGGTTCCGCAAGGTAATGGATATGCGTAAAGACGACCTTGGCGCCGCCGCGAAAATTTGAATCGTTCTGAAAGCATTGGCAAAATGGAAAGCATGAACCGAGGGGGTGGGCTGGCGGCCGTACGCGCGGAAATCGCGCGCGCCTGCCGCGACGCCGGGCGCGATCCGGCAAGTGTGACGCTCGTGGCGATCGCGAAAACGTTCAGCGCTGAGGCGATCGAGCCCGTCATCGCTGCCGGGCAGCGCGTGTTCGGCGAAAACCGTGTGCAAGAGGCCAAGGCCAAATGGCCGCCACTGATCGCCCGCCAAAAAGCGCGCGATGTCGAACTCGAACTGCATCTCGTCGGTTCGCTGCAATCGAACAAGGCGAGAGACGCGGTGGCGCTGTTCGACGCCATCCATTCGGTCGATCGGGAAAGCCTCGCCGAGGCGCTCGCCAAGGAGATCGCGAGGCAGGCGCGCCGGCCCCTCTTGTTCGCTGAGATCAATACCGGCGCCGAGCCGCAAAAGGCCGGCGTGCAGCCACAGGACGCCGATGCCTTTCTCGCCGCCTGCCGCGACCGCTACGGGCTCGCCATTTCGGGCCTGATGTGCATCCCGCCCCTGAACGAGGCGCCCGCGCCGCACTTCGCGCTCACCGCCCAAATCGCTCGCCGCAATGGACTTAAGCTGCTCTCGATGGGCATGAGCGCCGACTTCCCGACGGCGATCGCTTTCGGCGCAACCCATGTGCGTGTCGGAACCGCGATTTTCGGGGAGAGAGGGTCAGTAAACTAGCAGTGAATGATGATTCTGGTCTTTGGCGTTATGCGGGACATTAGTGCTAAAAGGTCGTGATGCGCCAGCGCGATGCAGCCAGCGGTCGGCGCCAAGGCTGGCCGCCCGACGTGGATGAACACGGCGCTGCCGCGACCGGCGACGCGGGGCCGCGTGTTGTGATCGATCTCAATAAAGATGTCGTAGAGGTGATCGTCGCGCCAAAGCCGGTCGCCTGGTTCATTGGCCGACCGCCGGAAGGAGCGGTTGTAGCGCCGGTCGGTGGGATCTTCGCACCACGCATCGGCGCGGCCGATGCGGCGAAGGGGTAGCGAGGTCCGCGGGCGAGGAACGCGGTCGGCCCGCCACCACAGCCGCACCGCGCCAAACCGGCCGCGCGGCGTGACCCCGTCGCCTTCGCGCTTGTTCGCCCTGACGCCAGCGCGGCCGAGTGCGACGGGCACGTGCCAAGGACCGGCGCGCAGCCAGCCCTGTGACCGCCGGCCCGGTCGCGCGCTCACATGGATCGTGCCAAAGATCGTGCCAAGAGAAATTCGTTGCATCCCGTGATTGCCTTGAGGAGGCGAATTCCCAACTCCCGCTTGCTCCTGTATCCTTGAATGTTCTACTTCGCGCCAGGGAGCGCAGCAAAATCGCAGCCAAGGCAATTGGGGGGCCGCCTCATTGACCGGTGGGCAAGCGGCCGCGGGGGTCCGGATTGATGCCGAACACGCGTAAGATTCTTATCGTCGACGACGATGCGGAGCTGCGCGACGCGCTGACCGAACAATTGTCGCTGCACGAGGAGTTTGAAGCCGTGGCGGTGGAGAGCGGCAGCAAGGGCGTGCAGGCCGCCAAGGCAGGACAGATCGATCTGGTGATCATGGACGTCGGCCTGCCCGACATCGACGGCCGCGAAGCCGTGCGCATCCTGCGCAAGAACGGCTTCAAAGCGCCGATCATCATGCTCACCGGCCACGACACCGATTCCGACACCATCCTCGGCCTCGAATCGGGCGCCAACGATTACATCACCAAGCCCTTTCGGTTCGCCGTGCTGCTCGCGCGCATCCGCGCTCAGCTGCGCCAGCACGAGGCGAGCGAGGACGCCGTTTTCACCATCGGCCCCTACAGCTTCCGGCCAAGCTCGAAGCTGTTGCTCAACCCCAAGGGCAACAAGGTCCGCCTGACCGAGAAGGAGACCTCGATCCTGCGCTACCTCTACCGCGCCGGCCAACGGCCGGTGTCGCGGGAGACGCTATTGCAAGAAGTCTGGGGCTACAATTCGGGGGTGACGACGCACACGCTCGAAACGCACATCTATCGGCTACGGCAGAAGATCGAGAAGGATGCCGCCGCCCCTGCCATCCTGGTCACTGAGGCCGGGGGCTACAAGCTGGTGCCGTGATCGCGGCCGCCATGACCATCGAGGATGACATCGCGTTGCTTGAGCGGGTTCCAATTCTCCGCCGGCTCGGCGCGCCGGCGCTGCGCATCCTCGCCATCGGCGCCGAAAGCTATCGTGTTGAACCTGGTCAAGTGCTGTTCACGGCCGGCGAGGCCGCCGATGGCGCTTATATCGTGCAGGCGGGTTCGTTCAGTCTCCGGCCGGAACGGGCCGGCGAACCCGAAATCATCGCCGGTCCGGGCACTTTACTCGGCGAATCGGCCCTGCTGGCGGAAACGAGACGGCCGGCTACCGCCATTGCGCGCGAGGGCTCGACCGTGATGCGTATTTCGCGCGCGATGTTCCTGAAAATGCTCGAAGGCTATCCGGACGCCGCGCGGCGGCTACGCGACGTGATCGCGGCGCGCACCGACCAATGGGCGCGCGATATGGAGAACGTGCGCGCTGCGCTCGCTCCCGGCACCAAGCCGCGGTAGCGTGGTCCGGTTTGTCATACCAGCAGCGTTCGGTCGTGACTTATCAACGTCGTCATGGACGAATCAGAGACCAGCGCTGCTGGGATCAGATCAAATCAATGCGGTCTGGATTGGCGGATGCTCGAGTTCGAGACTACAGCGTTGAACCAGGTTGCATGTATCCTGCAATTCAACATTTGGAAAATAGCGTGACAAGAATGATCAGGGTCTCATACCGTTTCCAGATCAGAATGATTTGACGATGTAGGGAAAGGACGTGATGGATTTTACGGTTTTGGGATTGCGTTCGACATAGAGGATGGCTTGTTTGAGCTTGGCGCGCACGGCGTC
>JBEKNW010000234.1:0-5815 GCA_049522435.1 Xanthobacteraceae bacterium | reverse complement strand
TCTTGGTCTTGCTGGCCTCGACGCCGCGTGCGGCGGGGTCGCGAGCCATGGCCGAGATCGTTGCCGCCGCCGTGCTCGCCGCAGCGGCCGGCTACATCGTGTTCAACGAAAGCTTTGCCAACTGGCAGTCGGTCTGGTTCTGTACCGGATTGATCGGGCTGGCTTTCATCCTGGCGCGGGCGCGGGGCGCGCCAGGCTCAGGATAAGCACGCCGGCCGCGAGCGCCGAGAGGTCGACGTTATGCAGCACGATTCCGAACGCCGCCGCCGCGAGCGCGAACGCGAACAGTATGATCGAGGGCCGCAGCAAATTGAGCAATGCGGCGACGAGCGCGACGCCGCCGAACACTTCGTAGTTGAAGAGAACGATGGTCAGCCGAAAGGTGCCGCATAGCCAGGTATTGAGCCCGGCCTGGCAGGCGAGCGACACCGTGCCGTTCTCGATCGCCAGATAGCGCAGATAGAGCGCCTCACCCAGGGAAAGGAAGGCGACGACCAAAAGCCAGTTCACCTGGCGGGCAGTCGGCAGGAAAAGGGGGCGGCGCATGGTCTCGGCTCGCATCAGTGTCTGCAACCATACCAGCCATCACGCCACGCGCCGCCGCTTGGGCGCGCGCGCCGTGGCTGCTGGGCGGGCGGAAAGAGTAAGGCCCAAGGCGCGGACGATGCGCATGACGGTGGCAAATTCGGGATTGCCGGTTTCGCCGAGCGCCTTATACAAACTCTCGCGGTTCAAACCGGCGTTCTTTGCAATCTCGCCCATACCGCGCGCCTTGGCAACGACGCCAAGCGCATCGCGCACGAAATCCGCATCGCCGGTTTCCAGCGCCGCCGTAATGTAGGCGACCTGCCGCTGCTCGCTGTCGAGATAGTCGGCGGCATCAAATCGTGTCGTTTTGGGCATCACTGTGCCTCCGCTAGCGCCTGAGCCCGCTTGATGTGCTGCCGCTGCGTGCGCTTGTCGCCGCCGCACAGCAGGATCACAATTTCCGTCCCACGATGCACATAGTAGATGCGGTAGCCAGGACCATAAGCGATCCGCATTTCCATGACACCTCTGCCAACGCTCCTTGAGTCACCGGGATTTCCAAGCTCCATGCGACGCAGCCGGGCGACGATCCGCGCGGCGGCCTCAGCATCCTTGAGACGGCGCAACCAGTCCGAAAATTCCGCGGTCTGGCGCACCTCGATCATAAAGTGAAATGTAGTCCATAGGCTACAACCTCGTCAAGCCTGCGAGCATGGGATGAACGGCCACGGTGTTGGGGCCGTCGCCCTTCGAGGCTCGGCGCTGTGCGCCGAGCGCCTCAGGGTGACGGAAAACATAGGCCAACACCTAATACGGGTGGTATCCGTACGCAGGAAGGCAAGTCAATGTCAGGGGTAGCCCGGCTGGAACGATGATAGCTTCCTCACTGCAGCGCGAGGTGGCGACCATCGAAGGTCGCCGGCTGGCAGAACAGCCGGAAAGCCGCCAGTGACGCGCATAGCTGCGCGGCCGCTTCGGCACTCGGCAGCGGCCCGACCAGCAGTCGCAGCTCGATCCGATTGGAGCGCGCGTTTTCCCTCAGCGTCACCACCGGCTCCAAGCCCTCGAAAAGTTGCGGGTGAGCCAAGCGGACTCCCGCCCAGCGCGCCTGCAGCGCCTTGATGGAGAGGGCGCTGCCGATATCGGCGCCGTATGCCGGGGGTGGAGCAGATGCGGCGGCGTCGGGCGGCCATTGTAGCGCCGCAGGCGTCAAGGGGCTCGGCGGAAGCGGGGATGCCGCGCCGGCCGCCGACGGTACAACCGGGGCAACGGGGACAGCCAATGCGGCAATGGTCGCCGGGGTCGCTGGGGTCGCCAGGGTCGCCGGCACGGGCGGTTCTTCGTTGGGCCACGGCGCCGGGAGAGCTTGGCCGTTCGCGGCTTTCGCCGCTTCGACCTGCCGGGTGATCGAGCCAGTCATATCATCCAAATTGTGCTCGACTGCGGCAAGCCGCGCCATCAGCCGGTCGCGATCTTCCGTAAGGCTGCGCACCGCCTGCGCGAGCTGCCGCGTTGCGGGATCCGCGTCGAACTGGCGCGGTGCGCCTTGGTTTTCTCGGCTTGCCAGTTGCGCGGCACCCTGGCCCGCACGGAGCGATGGCGTCGAGGTCAAGTTCAACGAAGAGAGCATGATAGCGCCCCGCTGCGAGCCGACCTCGCTACGGCCCATGAGGATAGCGACGAAGAGCGCGGCGGTCGCCGTAGACCCCCACAGCGCCAGCCGCCAAAGGCTCTGCATCGTGAAGCTTGTTTTGCTTGTTGTGCTTGTTTTCGCCGCAACCCTTGGCGAGGTCATCTTCACATTGTGCGCTCGACCCAGCATGCTGCCGCTCCCGGGTATTCCTAGGCGAATCAGTGGTAAAAATAGCAGATTCCGGTTTCTGAACCTTGTGTCGAGCGGATCGGGTGGAAACTCCACCGCCTTTGCGCGCGCGGCGCAGACATCCGGATCGCGACTTTCAGTGGCTGACCGGCTCGGATATGAAAGCGCGCGGAGGTCCTTTTAATGCAGGCTCGGAGCTGCCTTGCGATCGTGCTTGCGGCCGGCGAGGGCACGCGCATGCGTTCGGCGCTGCCCAAGGTCCTGCATGCAATCGCCGGGCGCTCGCTGCTGGCGCATGTCCTCGCCGCAGTCGCCGAAGCCGGCATCACGGCGACGGCCGTCATTGTCGGCCCGGGGCAGGAGGCCGTCGCCGCAGAGGCTCAGCGCGTTTTGCCGGGCGCCGAATGCTTCGTGCAACGCGCGCGGCGAGGAACGGCCCATGCGGTGCTGGCGGCAAAATCCGCGATCGAGCGGCAGCCGGACGATATTCTTATCGTTTACGGCGACACCCCGCTCGTTCGGGCGGCGACGCTCACGCGCCTGCGTGCGCCTTTGGCCGCGGACGCGGCCGTGGCGGTGCTGGCGTTCCGGCCTGCCGATCCGGCCGGCTATGGCAGGCTCATCGTCGCCGGCGATAAGCTCATCGCCATTCGCGAGGAGGCCGACGCGAGCGCCGGCGAACGGGCGGTCGGTCTCTGCAACGGCGGCATCATGGCGCTCGCCGGCGCGCAAGCGCTTGCCATTCTGGAGCGGATCGGCGACCACAATCGCAAAGGCGAATTCTATCTGACCGATGCGGTCGCGATCGCGCGCGGCATGAAGCTCAACGCGGTTACGGTCGAAGTCGAGGAGGACGAGGTGCGCGGCATCAACACCAAGAGCCAGCTCGCGCAAGCGGAAGCCGTTGCGCAGCAGCGCCTGCGCCAGGCCGCGCTCGCCGCCGGCGTCACATTCGTGGCGCCGGAGACGGTATTTCTGTGCGCCGACACCAAATTCGGCAAGGACGTCGTGGTCGAGCCCTATGTCGTGTTCGGCGAGAAGGTGACGGTGGAGGATGGCGCGGTCATCCGTTCTTTCTCGCACGTTGTCGGCGCCCATGTCGGCAAAGGGGCCTCGGTCGGACCGTTTGCCCGGCTGCGGCCAGGCACCCGGCTCGGTGAGGGCGCCCGTGTCGGCAATTTCGTCGAGGTCAAGGAGGCTGTGATCGAGGCCGGCGCCAAGGTCAATCATTTGAGCTATATCGGCGACGCCCTCGTCGGGGCGAACGCCAATGTCGGCGCCGGCACCATCACCTGCAATTACGACGGCAGCGCCAAGCACCGCACCACGATCGGCAAGGACGCCTTCATCGGTTCGAATTCGGCGCTGGTCGCGCCGGTCGAGATCGGGGCGGGCGCCTATATTGGTTCCGGCTCGGTGATCACCGAGAACGTGCCGGCGGACGCACTCGCTTTGGCGCGCGGGAAGCAGGTTATTAAGGAAGGTGGGGCGACGCGCTTGCGCGGATTGAAATCGCTCGGCAAAAAAAAAGCGCAGTCGCGCGATTGAGCCGGCATATTCCCGCCTATTCTGCATGACGCCGACCGTGTAACGGAGCGAAACGCTTTTTTATTTGGAATCCAGTAGGATTGCGCTTTAACGGTTAACCTCTTAGCGGGTTCTGTTGCGAACAGCGGTTGAGGAGACCACCCACACGGATGTGCGGCATTATCGGGATCATCGGCCGTGAGCCGGTCGCGCCGCTTCTCATCGAGGCGCTCAAGCGCCTCGAATACCGCGGCTATGATTCGGCCGGCGTCGCCACGCTCGAGCACGGCGTCCTGACGCGGCGGCGCGCGGAGGGCAAGCTCAAGAATCTGGAACAAAAACTCGCGCGCGAGCCGCTCTCGGGAACGATCGGCATCGGTCACACCCGCTGGGCGACGCACGGCCGGCCAACCGAGAACAACGCGCATCCGCACGCCACCGACCGGCTCGCGGTCGTGCACAACGGCATCATCGAGAATTTCAGCGAGCTGCGGCGCGAGCTGGAGGGGAAGGGCGCCAAGTTCGCGACCGAGACCGATAGCGAGGTCGTCGCGCATCTGGTCAGCGAAGAGATCAGGCGCGGTCTATCGCCGGTCGAGGCGGTGACGGCGGCGCTGCCCCGGCTGCGCGGGGCCTTCGCGCTCGCCTTTCTGTTTGCCGGGGAGGAGAACCTGCTGATCGGAGCGCGCAAGGGCTCGCCGCTGGCGATCGGCTTCGGCGAGGACGCGATGTTCATCGGCTCCGATGCGATTGCGCTTGCCCCATTCACCGATACGGTCAGCTATTTGGAGGACGGCGACTGCGCCATCATCGGCCGCACCAGCGCGGAAATTCACGATGCCAAAGGCGAGGTCGTCCACCGCGCCGTGCTGAAATCGCAAGCCTCGGTCATGCTCATCGACAAGGGCAACTATCGCCATTTCATGGCCAAGGAGATCTACGAGCAGCCGGAGGTCGTCGGCCATACGCTGGCGCATTATCTCGATATGGTAGCGGAGCGCGTGGCGCTACCCATGGCGCTGCCCTTTGATTTCCGCGCGCTCAGGCGCATTTCGATCGCCGCCTGCGGCACCGCCTACTACGCCGGCATGGTCGCGAGATATTGGTTCGAGCGTTTTGCGCATTTGCCGGTCGAGGTCGACATCGCCTCCGAGTTCCGCTACCGCGACGTCCCGCTCGAGGCCGGCGCGCTGGCGATCTTCATTTCGCAGTCGGGCGAGACCGCCGACACGCTGGCGTCGCTGCGCTATGCGCGCGAGCACAAGCTGCACGTTCTCTCCATCGTCAACGTGCCGAACTCGACCATCGCCCGCGAAAGCGACATCGTGATGCCGACGCTCGCCGGCCCGGAAATCGGCGTCGCCTCGACCAAGGCGTTTACCTGCCAGTTGGCGGCGTTGGCGGCGCTCGCGATCGCGGCCGGCCGCGCCCGCGGCGTGCTCGCCGAGAGCGACGAGAAGCGGCTGGTGCATGCCCTCGTCGAAGTGCCGCGGCACCTGACCGAGGCGCTGGCGCTGGAGCCGCAGATCGAGCAACTCGCCCGCGATCTCGCCAAATGCCGCGACGTGCTCTATCTCGGCCGCGGCACCAGCTACCCGATCGCGCTCGAAGGCGCCCTCAAGCTCAAGGAAATCTCCTACATCCATGCCGAGGGTTATGCGGCGGGCGAACTCAAGCATGGCCCGATCGCGCTCATCGACGAGACCATGCCGGTGATCGTGATCGCGCCCTACGACCGGGTGTTCGACAAGACCGTCTCCAACATGCAGGAAGTTTCCGCGCGGGGGGGTCGACTGATCCTGGTGACCGACGCCAAGGGCGCGGCCGCCGCCGCGGACCAATCGCTCGTAACGCTGACGCTTCCGACAATGCCGGCGATGGTGGGGCCGCTCGTCTATGCCGTGCCGGTGCAACTTATCGCCTATCACACCGCCGTCG
>JBEKNW010000233.1:0-5854 GCA_049522435.1 Xanthobacteraceae bacterium | reverse complement strand
GAGACGCACCATCCGCTATCGTTGCGAGACCCATATCAGCCCTCCGCCGATCTGTGAATCTCGCCAAATACCTGATTCTCAACAACAAACGACTGCGACTTTCTGACTCAGTCGTACTAACCCTCCGCCGTTACCACACGTGCCGGGTTGGGCTTGGCGGCGGGAATACCGCCGTGTCGGGCACGTTCATTCTTTGTTAACCAGGGATGTTCTCCCATACGGTGATTCGGTAAACGGCACGGAAGTTGCTTTCCATGAGTCGATGCGGATCAACAACAACGCGCAGGCGAGTGCGTTCTCCAGGCCTGCCGGACCTTCTCGTTGTTGGTCCGCTCAACACGAGCTTCTGGAGGCGACGATGCACAGACTCACCGGTCCCACATTGGCGGTTGTAGCGTTGTGCATGAGTCTATTCGTTGCGAACGACGTGGCTGCGCGTGACGACGGCCGCTACGCCAACGAACCGCTCCATGCCTGGTTCGATCAACTCGCGAGCGGAAAAGGCTTGTGCTGTTCCTTTGCCGACGGCTTCAAAATCGAGAATGTCGATTGGGACACACAGGATGGCCGCTATCGCGTGCGGCTCCATGGCGAATGGATTGTGGTCCCTGACGCGGCTGTTGTCACTGAGCCGAACCGATATGGTCCAGCGGTAGTCTGGCCTTACATGGATGCGGAGGGGGCGACACAAATCCGTTGCTTCTTGCCCGGTGCCGGCGCCTAAAGTTTAATCCGCCATTCCCGCGGAAAGCGGGAATCCAGATCGGGATTTGATTGCCGCGGTGGAGACCGCTGGGTGCCCCTTTCGCGCGCTTTCGCGTGGACGAGCGGATAACGGTAACGGCGGCATATCGCCGCTAGGCGACCAGCCGGGAGAACAGTTCCGCATCGACGTTGCCGCCGGAGAGGACGGCCACCGCGATTTTGCCCGTGACGTCCACCTTGCCGGTCATCAGCGCGGCGAGCGCGACGGCGCCGCCCGGCTCGACCACCAGCTTCAATTCGGAAAAGGCGAAGGCGACGGCGGCAGCGACCTCCTCGTCACTCGCCACGACGCCGGCTCCGACCAGCGATCGGTTGATGGCGAAGGTGAGCTTGCCCGGCATGCGCGCCATCAGCGCGTCGCAAATTGTTCCGCTCAGCGCGGCGTTCTGCTCGCGCCGGCCGCTGCGAAACGAGCGCGCGTGGTCGTCGAAACCCTGCGGCTCGGCGGTATAGAGCGCCGCCTTTGGCACCCGCGCCCTGACTGCAAGGGCGATGCCGGCCGCGAGCCCGCCGCCCGACGCGGTCACCACAACCACATCGGGCACAAGGCCGAGCGCGCTCAAATCCTCGACGATCTCGCGGCCGGCGGTGCCCTGGCCGGCGATGATCAGCGCGTCATCGTAGGGCGGGACCAGAACGGCGTCGCGGCGCGCTGCGATCTCGTTGGCGATCGCCTCGCGATCGTCGCGCGCACGGTCGTAGAGCACGAGCTCGGCGCCGAGCGCCGCGGTGCGCTCACGTTTGGCGCGCGGGGCATCATGCGGCATGACGATCACGCAGCGCATGCCAAGGAGCCGCGCCGCCGCCGCCACGCCCTGCGCGTGATTGCCGGACGAAAACGCCACCACGCCGCCCGCCCGCCGCTCGGGCGGGATCGCAGCGAGCTTGTTGTAGGCGCCGCGGAACTTGAACGAGCCGGTGCGCTGCAAAGTCTCGGCCTTGAGAAAAATGCGTCCGCCGGTCATGGCGTCGAGCGCTGCCGAGGCGAGAAGCGGCGTGTGCCAGGCGACACCGGCGAGCCGACAGGCGGCCGCATCGACATCCGCGGCGGTAGGCAAGTAAACCGGGGCTTCCATGCTGCGAACGGTAGCGCCGTGATCGCTCGGCAAGCAAGACCGTCATTGACGGTTTCGACACGTCTTGCCGCCGGCCTCAGCGGTCGGCGCGGCATGCTCGTCATGCGCTCGCGCGATGCGCGGCGCATCTCGGCACATGGCAGTGCGAATCGCGCGCTACTGGTCGAACCGTCCGGCGGCGTGCGCCAGCATGGTGTAGACCTTACCGGTGTCCGAAGTGAGGTAATTGCGCACCACGGCGGGGCCGCGATCGCCGCGCGAGACATCCTCAAGGAGCCGCTCGAACTCGTGGATGTACTGTTCGACGGTCTGCCGGAATTCGGGATCGGCGCGGTACTTGCGGCGAATTTCATCGAACGCCTTTTGCCCCTGGGCCGTGTAGAGGCGCCGGGTGAACAAGCCGCGTTCGCCGCGTTTATAGCGCTCCCACAATTCGGCGGCCGCCTCGTGGTCGATCATGCGCGCGACGTCGACCGCGAGCGAATCGAGCGAGTCGATACTGTCGCGCGGCGGGCGCTCCTCGCCGCGCGCGCCCTCGCGCGGGGCGGGCGGGGCGGGTGAGGTGGGCGGGGCAATCGGCGGGCTGTCCTCGCGCGATGCGCGCGTCAAGAGATCGCTGAGCCAGCCGCCGTTGCGGCCGTTGCCGCTACTCTGCTGGGGGTTGAGCGAGGGCTGCTCAGGTCGGCGCGGCGGTGCGCCGGTGATGTCGCCGCGCATCATGGCCGGCGGCGTCGCGGTGATATCCCCGCGCATCGGCCGTGTCTGCGCGCGTCCGCCGCCGGCGGCATAGGCGGGCTCCGGCTCGCGCCGTACCGGATCGGCGGTATCGAAGGTGCCTCCGTGGCGGGCGACAATACGATTGAGCTCGGCCAAGGCCTCGATCTGGTCGACAATGACGCGTCGCATTTGCGCCGCGCTGTCGGCGGTCTCCTGCGGCAGTTCGAAGATGCCGCGGCGCAACTCGGCGCGCGTCGTTTCCAGCTCCTGCTGCATTTCCGCCGCCATTTGCTTCATGCCCTGCATGACCTCGGTGAAACGTTCGGCGGATTGATGGAACATCGTGTGCACCTGCGTGGCCGCCTCGTCGTAGACCGCGTTGAAGGTCTCGCTGGTGCGCTTGCGTTCTTCCTCCGACGTCGTGCGCACGAGCTCAAACTGTTGCTCGATCGTCTGCACGCTTTCGTTGCTGGTCTCGGCGATGATATTGGCGATCTCCCTTGCCCGCGTCGTCGCCGCATCGAGCGACTCATCCAGCAGACTGGAAAAGCGCTGGAGTCGCTGCCCGAAATCTTCGGTGCGGGCGTCGAGCGTCGAGACCAGCGTCTCGATGTTTGCGCGCCGACTGGCAACCGACTCCTCGGTCCGGCGGTTACTTTTGTCCAGAAGCTCCACTGCCTCGGCGAGCGCGCGCCCGTGCGTGCTGAACTGGATCGCGAGTGCGCCGAGCTCGTGCAGGGCCTTGCTGGTCACGGCGTTGAAATTGCCGACGTGGTGTTCCACCGCATTGGTGGAGGCCTCGCTCTTGCCGCTGAGGTCGTTCATGGCGGCGACGAATTCGGAAACGCGCGTCACCATCGTGCGCTCCAGCGAACTCATGTTCTCGTGGGCGCCGCTGAGCACCTCTTGCAGCAGGATATTGGCTTCGCGCAGGCGTTCGAACAGCGCGGTGGTATCGGAGCGCAACATGCCGTGCGTCTCCAGCATGTCGGCGACGGTCGCCGAGGCGGTCTGCTTCGACTCCTCGACCGCGAGCCTGGTGGCGCTGTGCAAGTCCTCGAGCGTCCGCGTGATCGTCGACTTCGCTGCTTCGGTGACGCCCTCAGCGCCTTCCTGCAATTGGCCGAGCGTTCGCGTCATCGCGCCGGTGGCGGTCTGGCTCGCTTCGTTGATGAGCCGGGCGATCTCCTCGCTGTTGTCCATCATGGTCTGAGTAAAGACGAAACTCTTGGCCTCGATCGATTTGACCGCCTGGTCGGTTATGCGGCTCACCTCGCCGGCGAATTCCCGGCCCTTGCCGGAAAGCGCCGCAAGCAGCCCGTTTGATTTCTCGTCGAGGATGCGCGTCATCTCTGCCATGCGCTGTGCCGCGGCGGTGTTGAACTCGTCGGCTTTGCCGACGAGATTGCGCCCAATCTCGGCGGTCGTTCCCAACAACGTGCGCTCGACGTTTCCGACGTTCTGCTGGAGCGCGGTGTTCACCTCGGTCGAAAGCGCAGAGAGCGAGCGCTCGGCCTCGCTTGCGGTGCGCCCGATCGCTTCGCGCGAGGCAACGATGCTCTTGGCGATGAGATCGGTCGCCCCGCTCGCGGCAGCGGCGCTTCGCGCGATGAGGTCGGTGGCGGTTGCGGTTGTCTTGCCAATGACTTCATTGGCGGCTGCGGTGCTCTTGCCGATTACTTCATTGGCGGCTGCGGCGCTCTTGCCGATTACTTCGTCGGCGGCTGCGGCGCTCTTGCCGATCGTGTTGCTCAGCGCGCCGGCGCTGCGATTGAGCGACACGGTCGCCTCGGCGGCGCTGCGGTTTAGGGCTTCAGTCGCCGCCGCGCTCGCCGCCGCGCTCTTGCCGAGCGCCTCGACCGTCCGGGTGGCAAGTTGACCGAGCGCCTGCTCGGCGTTTCCCGAATTGGTCTTGATCGATTCCGAAAGCTCCTCGAGCCGGGCGTTGAGGAGATCCGCGGCGGCGCGGCTGCGCACTTCGATCTGCTGGGTGACGGCTTCGGCCCGTCCCACCAGTAGCTGCTCCAGATGGCCGATGCGGCTGTCGAGCGTGTTGGCAACCCGCAGCGCCTGCACGCCGAGGAGCTTGTCGATTTCGGCGGTGCGCTGGCCGATGGTCTCGGCGACTTTCGCGCCGCGCGCATCGATGACCGCGGTGACGTCGGCAATGCGCTTGTCGACCGCGGTAACGACCTCCCTGCCGCCTTCGGTGAGTGTTTTGGCGATATCCATGACGCGGCTGGACAGCGCGTCGGTGAGCGTCTGCGAGCGGCTGTCGAGTGCTTGCTGAAAACCTGAGAGGCGCTGGTCGAGCGCCGTGGTGACCTCGGTTGCCTTGGCGGTGACGCGATTGTCGAAACTGTCGACATAACTGCGCATCGATTCGGAGACGTCCTGCGTTCGCGCGCCGAGCCGTTCGACGAGCTCGGTGCCGTAGGTCTTCACCGTGCGGTCGAATTCGGCGAGATGCCGGGTGATGAGGTTGCCGAGGGTCGAGGAATCGCGCGAAATCCTTTCGCCGAGTTCGACGCCGGAGTGGTTGAACATCTCCTCGAACGCGGTCAGCCGCGTCGACAGTATCTGTTTGACCTCCTCGCCGCGTGCGGCGACGACCTCGGCGACGTGCTCCGCGCTCTCGCGCAGCGTATCCGTCACGTTGGTGGTGCGCGCGCTCAGGGTCTCGGCGACCTGCTCGGCGTTCTCGCGCAGCGCATCCGTCAGTTCGGTGCCGCGCGAAATGAGAGCCTCGGTGACGCGGGTGCCGGCCGTTTCGAGCTTCTTCGCCACATCGCCGCCACGCAAATTGAGGTCGAGGATGATCGACTCGCCGGAAGCCTTGATCGTGCTGTTGACCTCGTCGGCACGCGTCGCGATGGTCTCGGCAAGCTGGCTCGACGTGTTCACGATTGCGTCGGTGAGCTCTTGCGAGCGTCCGACCATCGTATCGACGATCGCCAGCGATTTTTCGGAAAAGCCGTCGGTGACCCGATCGAGCCGCGACGTCATCATGTCTTCGAGGCCGCGGGCGATTTCGGCAAATTCCTCGCCGATGTGGTCGGTCTTGAAGTTCAGGCCCGCGGTGAGCTGGTCGCTTGCCGACGCGATCGCGCGCGAGGTCTCATCGCTCGCAGTCTCCAGCCGTAGCAGCAGATCTTCGCCGCGCGCGCTCAGCTGCTGGATCATGTTGTCGCCAATCTGGCCGAGCGCGAGGGTGATGTGCTCGCCTTTCTCGGCCAGCGAATGGGTGATGCGCTCTGCGGCCTCGTTGACCTGCTGCCCCACGAGATCGCTGATTG
>JBEKNW010000232.1:0-5906 GCA_049522435.1 Xanthobacteraceae bacterium | reverse complement strand
GTACGGCGACGGCTCGAAAAAATCCTCGCCGAAGCGCGCGCGGCGCAAAAGATGCCCTGGGAGCCGACGACGGTCTCGCTCTATCGGACGATCTTTCCGCAGATGACCAACTGGCTGCCCGACGATGAAGGCGCGCAGTTGCGCTTCGACTTCGAGACGGAACTGGCGCGGCTCCAAGCGGCGTGAGTTGATGCTCAAGCGTTATCTTTGAGCCAGGATTCCATCGCGCGGCACAGATCAGCATAGGTTAGTTTGTCTGCGTCAAGTTTGAGCTTCTTCGATGCCGATGGTAAGTCCCGACCAAATCTTTCATACTGCTTGCTGACATATGAGCCACCTGGCATCGAGCGCGGCCCACCGCGGCTGCTGTCAAGCCAATCTCGAACTTCATGAATAGCTTTTTCTGCAACGCCTCCGTGAGATGCTATGTCCTGACCGGATATGTCCGACAAAGCCTCACGATAGCGGTAATCACCGCTGTCGAGAATAAGAGCGACCTTGCGTCTTTGCTGCCCCGTGCCGAAACTCTTTGCCGCAAGGAATAAGCCAAGTTCGAAAGGCATATTGAAGCGAGGCAGCTTAGTTGTCGGGTCAAGCTCCATGATTGATATATCGTGAATGCCGAACTTCGATTCGCGAATGATCGCTTCGATCTTGGCAAGCCGATTCTGACTTGAGTCGCTGATTTCACGTGCGCATCGCGGTCGGAAACCGCAGGCGTAGACCGAGAACAGAATCGCTCGGAAGATCGGCTGATAATCCGGAGAAAACGGACAGTTTATGAAGACGCTGAGGCTGTAGGGATTCCGTTGCGGCACAGCTGATTACTTATCGTTGAACGCCTCTGACCAGGTCATCACGTCCGTGGCGGATCTCGCCGGGGAGGTGATCACGTGCCTTCCAGCTTTGGTGCGCAGCGTCAACTTCTTGGCTATTCTAGCCGCTGGAGTCCTCTTGCGTGCCGTTGACTTCAGATCACGAACCTCGGTGGCAGTCCATGCACGCCGCTTTTTAGACCTCTTAGCCATAACAACCTCTATCGCTCCATTCCCATTCCTGACCTCAGCTGGTCGGCGCGGGCCTCATTCAATCCTACATCCGTCATGCCATAACATATTGGTGCAAACCAGTCCGTACCAGCGCCTCCGAAACTGTGTGCCATCTCGATGCATAACCGATGCCCCCTCCACCATGCTGCGCAGGGTCCGCCGCTCCGTTTCACTGCGCGGGGGCGGATGAACAACAGTGCGCGCATCGTGTCTCACGACGGCGGGCGCTTGAGCGCGTCGAGCCAGGGTTTTGCCGCTTTCTCGCCGGCGGCGCGGGTGGCGGCGTCGAGACTGTTGACGAAGTCGTCGAGCGGGAGATCGGTCTCGCCGCGGGCCTTGGAGATCAGGTGCCACTTCGCCGCCTCGACCGGATTTTTCGGCGCGCCGCGGCCGTCGGCGAGAATGCGGGCGAGCCGGTCCTGCGCAATCGCGCTGCCGCGCAGCGCCGCTTTGCGGAACAGGGAAGCGGCCGCCTGTTCGTTCCTGGCGACACCGTCGCCATTGTAGAGCGCGATCGCATACTCGACCTCCGCATCGGTATTGTCGGCGAGCGCGGCCAGCGCCCACAGCCGCACCGCTTCGCTCATGTCCTTGGCGACCCCGCGGCCCTCCTTGTAGAGGGTGCCGAGCGCGTATTGCGCCTCCGGGCTGCCGGCCTGCGCCGCGACGCCAAGGAGCTCGGCGGCGCGCGTAAAATCCTGCGGAAACAATTGGCCCTCGATGTAAAGCAGCGCCAGATCATAGGCGGCCAGCGGGTGGCCGAGCTTGGCGGCGGAAGCGAGCCATTTGGCGCTCGCCTCGCGGTCGCGCGGGCCATCGCGGCCGCGCAGACGGAACATCGCGAGCGCGAACATCGCCTCGCGGTCGCCGCGGGCGGCGGCTAATCGGTACCATTCGGCCGCCCTGGCGTCGTCCTGCGCAACGCCGAAGCCGCCCGCATAGAGTTCGCCAAGGAGCGTCATCGCATTGACGTCGCTTTTCTCCTCGACGCGTCGCGTCGCCAGCGCGAACGCCGTCAGGAAATAGCCGCGCTGGAACGCGCCATAAGCGAGGTCGGGTTCGGCGCCGTTCGTGCCGGCGCCGCCGCCGGCGCCGGCTTTTGCCGCGGCATTGCCCGGCACCGGAGCGTTCTGTGCCGACGCCGCGTCATGCCACGGCGCGGCGAGGATGGCCGCGAGTGCGAGCGTTGCCGCTATCCTGATCGTCATCCTGATCGTCGCATGGAGGATCATTGCACTTATTTTGGCACTTATTTTGGCACTGATCCCGGCACAGGGTTTGCGATCGCCTGGGCGAGGCGGTCGGCGGCTGCCGCCATTGCGGCGGCGGGCGCTGGCTCTTTCGTCCATATCCAAGCACCGAGCGCGACAAAATCGGCGCCGGCTTGCGCCAAAGGCCCGATTTCGTCGAGGCCTGCGGCATACCCCACGCAGGGCGCCTCGAACAGTTCCGCCCACCAATTCAGCCGCTCCAGCAACGCGTCGAAGGCCAAGCGGCCGTCCCCCTCCCTACCCTCCCCCGCATGCGGGGGAGGGTAGGGAGGGGGTTCGCCGAACATCACGTAATCGGCGCCAGCCTCGCCGGCGAGCATGGCATCATGACGGCTGCGCAAGCCCCCGGCGCCGGCGATACGGTCGGGCTTGAGCATGCCGAGCGCGGCGGTGAGCGCCGCGATCCCGGTGAGATGGGCGCCGTCGGCGCCGGTGCGGGCGACGATTTCGGGATGGCCGTCGAGGAGAAGCGCAATATCGCGGCGCTGAACGACGGAAGCGATGGTTTTGATGCGGTTGACCAGCGTGCGTTCGTCGCTTCCTTCGAGGCGAAGGAGAACGGCCGCGATATCGCCGGCTTCCAGCGTCGCGCCGATGTCGCGCGCAAACGACGCTGTGTCGCCAAGGAGCGGCGTGAAGAGGTAAAACCGTGGACGAGGGCGCTGCGGGTTCATCGCATTTCGTTATGGCGATTGACTCGTATCCGTCACCCTGAGGTGCGAGCGCAGCGAGCCTCGAAGGGCGACGGCCCGGGCGCCTCGGCCGTATCCTTCGAGGGCCGCTTCGCGGCCGCCTCAGGATGACGGTCAACATTAAGTGCGGTTGGTCTTACGCTGCCTTCCGTTCCAGATCGGCCTGCCACTGGCCGAGCGTGGCGAGGCCGTTCATCGCGGCGCGATGGCTGAAGGCACGCTGCGCCGCCGCGACGTTTTCCGGCTTGCCCGACCACGCCTTTAGCGGCGCGGCTTGCAGCGCACGGCCATAGGAGAAAGTCACGCGCCAAGGCAGCGGGCCCAATTTGTTGATGGCGTCGAGATGCGCGGTCGCTTCCTCGTCGGACTGGCCGCCGGAAAGGAAAGCTATGCCGGGAACGGCCGCCGGCACGCAGGCCTTGAGCACGCGCAGCGTCTTCTCCGCGACCTCCTCGACCGATGCGCGCTGTGGCGACTTCTTGCCGGGCACCGCCATATTCGGCTTGAGCACCATGCCTTCGAGCGCGACGCGATTGTAGAACAACTCCTTGAAGGTTTCCTTGAGGACCCATGTGGTGACCTCGACGCAACGGTCGATATCGTGATCGCCGTCCATCAGCACCTCGGGCTCGACGATCGGTACGATGCCTTCGTCCTGGCACAGCGCGGCATAGCGCGCGAGCGCGTGCACGTTGGCCTTGACGCAGGCGTGACTCGGCAGACCAAGCTCTTTCCCGACATCGATCACCGCCCGCCACTTGGCGAATCCGGCGCCGAGCCCGCGATATTCGACGAGCTGTTCGCGCAGGCCATCGAGTCCCTCGGTGATGACTTCGTTCGGACAGAACGGCAGCGGCCTGGTGCCTTTGTCGACCTTGATTCCGGGGATCGAGCCCGCCTGCGCGATCACTTTGACGAGCGGCGTGCCGTCCTTCGCATTCTGCCGGATCGTCTCGTCGTAGAGGATGACGCCGGAAATGTGTTTCGACATCGCCTCGGTGCTGCGGAACAGCATTTCCCGGTAATCGCGCCGCGCCAGCGCCGTCGACTCGACGCCGATCGCGGCGAAGCGCTTCTTGATGGTGCCGGTCGATTCATCGGCGGCCAGGATGCCGCGGCCCCGGGCGACCATGGCCTCCGCGACTTTGTTCAGCTCGGTGAGATTCATCGCGGCCCTCCTCGAGGTCGGCGTCGCTCCGCGACATTATGACTCATCCGCACGTCGCAGCGCGAGTGGGGGATGCTTTGAGCACCTCGACGCCCGGTAGCCTCTTGCCTTCGAGCCATTCGAGGAAGGCGCCGCCGGCGGTCGAAGCGTAGGTGAAGCGGGCGGTCACGCCTGCGGCATTGAGCGCCGCCATCGTGTCGCCGCCGCCGGCGATGCTGACAAGCTTGCCGGCGGCCGTGAGTTCCGCCGCCGCCTCGGCCACCTCGATCGTGCCGTTGTCGAAGGGTTCATATTCGAAGGCGCCGAAGGGGCCGTTCCAGACCAGCGTCTTGCTGCGGGCCAGAACCGAGATGACGTGCTCGATGGTCCGCGGCCCGATATCGAGGATCATGTCGGTTAAGCCGACTTCGTCCACCGGGACGACGCGCGAGGGCGCGTGCACGGCGAGCTTTTGCGCCACCACGGCATCGACCGGAAGCACGATCTCGCGCCCGATTTTTTCCGCCTTGGCGAGAATAGCGCGCGCGGTCGGCATCAGATCGCTCTCGCAGAGCGACTTGCCGACGGTCTTGCCCTGCGCCGCCAGGAAGGTGTTGGCCATGCCGCCGCCGATGATCAGCGTGTCGACCTTGTCAAGCAAGTTGCCGAGGAGATCGAGCTTGGTCGAGATTTTGGCGCCGCCGACGATCGCGGCCACGGGCCGCTGCGGCGCATGCAACGCCTGCTCCAAGGCTTCGAGTTCGGCCTGCATGGAACGGCCGGCATAGGCCGGAAGCTTGTGGCCCAACCCTTCCGTCGAAGCATTGGCTCGGTGCGCGACCGAGAAGGCATCGTTGACGTAGATGTCGCCGAGGCGGGCGAGCGCGGCGACGAAGGCCGGATCGTTCTTCACCTCGCCTTCGTGGAAGCGGGTATTCTCCAGGCAGAGTATGTCGCCAGGCTTCATGGCGGCGACGGCCGCCTCGGCAACCTCGCCGACGCAGTCCTCAACGAAGGCGATCGGCCGGCCGACGATGCGCGCCGCCGCGGCTGCGACCGGCCTCAGCGATTCCTTGGGGTTTCGAGTTTTGGGCCGGCCAAAATGCGAGAGCAGGATGACCTTTCCGCCTTTGTCGGCAATCTCCGTAATGGTCGACGCCATGCTCTTGATGCGCGTTGCGTCGGCCACCTCGCCGTCGTTCATCGGCACGTTGAGATCGACGCGCACGAGCACGCGCTTACCCATCATGTCGGCATCGTCGAGGTTGCGGAAGCACATGGCGCAATGATGTCAGATCAGCTTCCCCATCGCCACCGCGGTGTCGATCATGCGGTTGGAGAAGCCCCATTCGTTATCGTACCACGACATCACCCGCACCAGGGTGCCGTCGATCACCTTGGTCTGGTCCATGTGAAAGACGCTAGAACGCGGATCGTGGTTGAAGTCGGTGGAGACATTGGGCGCGTCGGTGTAGCCGAGGATGCCCTTGAGCTGCTGCTCGGCGGCGCGCCTGACCGCGGCGTTGATCTCGTCCTTTGAGGTCGCGCGCTTGGCGACGAACTTGAAGTCGACGACCGAGACATTCGGCGTCGGCACCCGGATAGCGACGCCGTCGAGCCTTCCGGCCAGCTCCGGCAATACCAGACCGACCGCCTTCGCCGCGCCGGTCGAGGTCGGGATGATGTTGATGGCCGCCGCGCGCGCCCGGTAGAGGTCCTTGTGCACCTGATCGAGCGTGGGCTGGTC
>JBEKNW010000231.1:0-6102 GCA_049522435.1 Xanthobacteraceae bacterium | reverse complement strand
ATCGCAGGCTGCGCCGGCTTGGTAGCGAGAGTTTCGAGGACTGCGTGCAGCGCCGGCTCGGAATTTTCGATGATGAGCAATCTCTCCACGCCGAACGTGATCACGCGGTCGCATATTTCCGCGCCGATCGAGCCGCCGCCTCCCGTCACCACGACCGATCGGCCCTTCAAGAAGCTTTCCAAGCGAGCGTAGTCGATCTTGACACTCGGCCGCAGCAGCAGGTCCTCGACATTGACCGGCGCAAGACGCGGCATTTCTCCGCCGTCGTCGAGCGACGGCAGCCGACTCACCGTCAGACCAAGACGGCGCGCATGCATCAGAGTCGCTTCCGGCTTGGCATCGGGGTCGAACGCGGAAGGCGTAAAGATCACACGGGCAATCATCGTGCCGCGCTGCGCAAGGTCGCTCACGACGCGATCGAGGGCCTCGAAGCCGCCGAGAACGGGAATGCCGCGGATGGCCTGGCCCTGATCGGCGGCGGACGGTGAAAGAATGCCGACCGGCCAGGTTTTCTTGACCGCACCGCTTTCGATGGCCCGCAACAGGACCTCGGCGTCCGCGGCGCGCCCAAGCACGAGCGTTGGATTCGCCTCGGCCGACCGCGCGTGCTGCCGGGTACGGGTATAGCGGAAGTAACGATACGCGATCCGTGACCCGCCCAGAAACACCATCTGCAGGATCCAATAGAGCGCGATCGTGATTTTGCCGAAAAAGAACTGCCCGAGCACATTGGGCGCCACCAGCACATAATCGAGCACCAGCAGCGAGACGGCGAGCACCGTCGCCGCGCGAAAGATGTTGACGAGATCGGGAAGCGAGGCAAACCGCCACTTTGCCTCATAGAGGTGAAACAGGAAATAAATGATCCCGGCATAGACGATGAATCCAGGCAGGAACATGAAAAGCGCATCGCGCCGCTCCGCGAGGCCAATCGCCTCGAAACGGATATAGAAACTCGCGACCACCGCCGCCGCGGTCATGAACAGATCGTGCGCGATGATGAGAGCTCTGCGCGGGCTAGTAATCAGTCCGAGCATTCTGTGACCGTGCTGCCGAATATTCCCCGCATTCCAATACCGGGCTTTGGACGGCGACGCTACCCCGCCCGATTGCCCGATGCGGCCGCCCCGCGCAGATCATGATTCCGCCGTGCCAACCGTGCGACTCTCGCAGCCGAGCCGGCGATCACGTTGGGCACCCATGTTGATCGTGATCCGGTCGCGGAAGTAACCGTGGCGCTGGCGCGCGCGCCGGCGTCACTCACGGCGAACGGATGGGGGCAGGCTGGATGGCGCCCGCTCAAGCCGCGAGCAGTTTCTGCACTTCGTTGACGAGTTCGCGCAGGTGGATCGGCTTGGAGAGAACCTTGGCGTGCTTGGGAGCGTTCGAGTCGGAGTTGAGCGCGACCGCGGCAAAGCCGGTGATGAACATGATCTTGATGTCGGGATCGAGTTCGGCGGCGCGGCGCGCGAGTTCGATACCGTCCATCTCCGGCATGACGATATCGGTGAGCAGCAATTCGAACGGCTCCTCCCGCAGACGTTGATAGGCGGAAAGGCCGTTGTCGTAGGACATGACCTCGAAGCCGGCATTCTGCAGCGCCTTGACCAGGAATCGCCGCATGTCGATATCGTCTTCCGCAAGCAGGATTTTGGGCATGGCAACTCAAACCCGGCTTTAAGCCGGCCCCCTTGATCCCATAAGCCGGATGGCGGGTAAACATGAAGTGAAGGTTGCTTGGCAAGCCGACCACGCCCTGGACAATGGTTGTTGGCGCACGCTAGGGAATCGATGCTCGATTGCCGGATCGTTAAGTTTCGGGAAGCCGCCAGGCGTCATGCAAGAAGTCCAGGACGAATTCGATCCCCCGTTCGAGGCCATCGAGCCGGCGCAATGCCGCGGCCCGCTGCTGTTCAATTCGCCGCATAGCGGCCGGGTCTATCCGCGCGAGTTCTTGCTGACCTCGCGGCTCGATCTCGCAACCTTGCGCCGTTCCGAGGATTCCTTCGTCGACGAATTGATCGCCGGGGTGGTGGCGCGCGGCCACCCGCTGGTGCGGGCGCACTTCCCGCGCTGCTATGTCGACGTCAATCGCGAGCCCTATGAACTCGACCCGCGCATGTTCGACGGCCGGCTTCCCTCCTTCGCCAATACCCGCTCGATGCGGGTCGCTGGCGGCCTCGGCACGGTGGCGCGCGTGGTCGGCGACGCCCAGGAAATCTACGATCGGCGCATCTCCGTCGCCGAGGCGCTGCGACGCATCGACGATCTGTACAAGCCTTACCATCGGGCGTTGCGGCGCGTGTTTATGCGACTGCACCGGGATTTCGGCGCCGCCATACTGATCGACTGTCACTCCATGCCTTCGGCCACCGGGGCCAAGGATGAGCGCCCGCGCGCCGACTTGGTCCTCGGCGACCGCTATGGCACAAGCTGCGTCCCCGTCGTCGCCGAGACCATCGAATTGACCATGCGCGACTTCGGCTATGTGGTCAGCCGCAACAAACCCTATGCGGGCGGTTTCATCACCGAGCACTACGGCAATCCGACCACCGGCCTGCACGCGATCCAGCTCGAGATCAACCGCGCGCTCTACATGGACGAGCGGCGCTACCAGCGCGCGGCCTCGTTCGCCAAGCTGGCCGGCGAATTCGAACTCCTGGCCGACCGCCTCGCCACGATCCCGCTCGAAGAATTGCGGCCCTATCGCGCGGCGGCGGAGTAGGCCGCGGCCGCTCGGGGCGGAAGAGCTCGCTGACAAAAAGACGAGAAGATGAAAAAGGGCCGCTCGCAACGCAAGCGGCCCAAGTCTAGGGAGGAAACGCCCAAGGAGGGCGACGGTAGCGCGAGAGAACCTCCCGCTACCGCACTGCAACAACATACACCGCGACGCACAAAACGCAAGTCCTGTTGACCTAATCCCCTGCCATTTTCCCCCGAAATCTCCTGCAAATTGTGCAGAGCAGGTCTTCCATATGACATAAGGCGTGCAGAAGCCGCCGCGGATGGGATAAAAACATCATGTAGCCAAATGCTTAGTTCATGTCGCGCGGGCCCGTGTATATCTGCGTAAAATTAAGGCAATAAGGGCGGAAGACGCCTGCTCGGTCAGGTGAGAAAGTCATTTGCCGTCTGAGGTGTCTAATCGGCAACACCCGAATTGCCGTTGTCACCTAACTCCGATACTCGAAAACGGAGGGATACATGACGGCGATCGATTTTACAGCGTTCGTGGACGAGCTTGCCGCCGTCTCGGGCGAGACCATCAGGCCGTTCTTTCGCACCGCGCTCGGCGTCGAGAACAAGAGCCGGTCCGGCGGCTTCGATCCGGTCACGGCTGCCGACCGCGCCGCGGAAGCCGCCATGCGAGCGCTGATCAAGCGGACGTTTCCCGCGCACGGCATTTTGGGCGAGGAATTCGAGGCGGAACGCCCCGACGCCGAATATGTCTGGGTGCTCGACCCGATCGACGGCACCAAATCGTTCATCTGCGGCATGTCGGCGTGGGGCACGCTGATTGCACTGACGCGGCGCGGCGAACCGATCTACGGCATGATGCACCAGCCGTTCACGCGCGAGCATTTTTCGGGCGACGGCAGCGCCGCCAGCTATCGCGGCCCGGCCGGCGATCGGGCGTTGCGGACGCGGGCGTGTGCGCGGTTGGAGGATGCGGTGCTGCTGACGACCAGTCCGCTGCTCATGCGCGATGCCGATCGGCGAAGCTTTACTCGCGTCGAGCAGGCGGTGCGGCTGTCGCGCTACGGCGGCGACTGCTACGCCTATTGCATGCTCGCCGCCGGCCATGTCGATCTGGTGATCGAGACCGAGCTCAAACCGTACGACGTGCTGCCATTGATCCCGATCATCGAAGGCGCCGGCGGCGTCATCACCACCTGGGACAATGGCCGGCCGCATGCCGGCGGACAAATCATCGCCGCCGGCGACCGCCGCGTGCACGCACAGGCGCTCGCGCTGTTGCGCGGATGATCGTTCGTCATTCCGGAACGCGGGCAAAGCCCGCGGGCCCGGAATAACTCCTCATCAAAACAGCGGCGTACCCGGGACAAACGCATCGAACGCAGCCCAGAACTGCGAGCGAAAACGGTCTTGCTCCATGAGAATCTCGTGCTGGGCGCCAACCACGACGAGATGCGAGCCGGCGCGCAGCAGCGTGGCGAAGTCCTCGATCGCCGCATTCGAGACGATAGCGTCGCGCCCGGCCGCGACGATGAGGATCGGCTGGCGGATGCGCGCGGGGTAGCTCGGCTCGCTGAGCGCGCGCATGGCGCGGAACGCGGCGTCGCACCAGGCCACCGTCGGTCCGCCAAGTGCGAGCGCTGGCTCCGCCTCCAGAACGGCGCCGTTGCGCGCATAGCGCACCGGATCCGTCGTCAGGATATTGCCGGCGAAAGGCCGCAGGTCCAGCACGCCGACATAGCGTCCGGGGACGTAGGTGTGGCCGAGGCCGCCGAGCCGCATGACACGCACCAGCGTACCGGCGATCGACATCGAGTTCACCATCGCCACCGCAAGCATCGGCGCGCTCAGCACGATGCGATCGAACCAGCGGTGGCCGCGGTAGAACGCGCGGAGGAGCACGGTCGCGCCCATGGAATGGCCGAGGGCAAAGATCGGCGGCGGACAATCCGGCAGCACGATCTCGCGCATGAAGGCCTCGAGATCGAGGTCGTATTCGGAGAAGTTCCGCACATAACCCTTGTGGCGGTCGTGGAGCGCACGGTCCGACAGCCCCTGACCGCGCCAATCAAGGACGGCGACCGCGAACCCACGTGCGCGCAAGTCGCGAACGGTCTCGAAATATTTTTCGATCCATTCGCTGCGGCCGGGAAAGATGCACACGGTGCCGCGGCGGCCCGCCGGCGGCTTCCAGCGCGCAAACCGCAGCGCAACGCCGTCCGGCGTTTTGAGCATGCCCGTGACCACGTTGTCCGGAACCGGATTCGCAGGGATCGAGACGAGCTTCATGGCAACGTTCAGTGCGAGATGAATCATCGCTTATAGCAGCACGCGCCGGTCGCTCAATCGCGCGCGGCTTCTATCCGGCAAGCGTGTCGCAAGCCCTCGGGTGCGCGGCCCTTGCAGCGATCCCGCGGCATCCCCATCTGATCTAGGCGCAGGCCAAAGACGGCGGCGCATCGTCGATCAGCCTGGCCCGCAAAAGGCAGGCTCCCGCATGTCGCTTCACAAGGAGGATATGCCATGCGAACTTTCGATCTAGCACCCCTTTATCGTTCGACCGTCGGCTTTGACCGGCTGTTCTCGTTGCTCGACCAGGGCCTCGAGGGCGCCGCCCCTGGTTATCCGCCCTATAACATCGAGCGGACCGGGGACAACGAATACCGCGTCACGGTCGCCGTCGCCGGCTTCAGCGAGCCCGAGCTTTCGATCGTAGCGAAGGAAAACACGCTGACCATCCGCGGCGAGAAAAACGCCAAGGAGGAAGAGAAGCACGGCGACGTGCTCTATCAGGGCATTGCCGCCCGCGCGTTCGAGCGCGTGTTCCAGCTTGCCGACTTCGTCCAGGTCAAGGGCGCCAAGCTTGAGAACGGCCTCCTGCATGTCGACCTGGTGCGTGAGATTCCCGAGGCGAAAAAGCCGCGGACAATCCCCATCGGCAACGGCACGGCCGTCGAGCAGAAACAGGCTGCGTAAGCGGCTTGGCCAGACTTAGCCAGATTTTAGTCAGACTGTAAGTCAGCGCCCCGGTTTTCCGGGGCGCTTTTTGTTTGGGCTCAGTCATCCATATCCACAGACGGTGCAGAACTGGCGCCGGAACGCCGGTCAGGATGCCTGTGATTATGGATTCCGGGTTCGCGCCACCCAAGTCGGCTGTTGCCGACTTGGGCACTTTAAACGCCGATCTCGGCAACACCCGAGATCGGCGGCGCGCCCCGGAATGACGCGTTAATCGTTGAGCGGAATGGGAGCCGGCGGCGCTTTGTTCGGCGCAACGGGCGCGACCGAAGGTCCGCCGATGGCGGTGCCCGACTTTACGTCCGATTTGACGGCAGGCGTGATGCCAGACTTGGCATCGGACTTCACATCGGACTTGGCCGCAGCCTTGGCATCATCGGCGGCCTT
>JBEKNW010000230.1:0-6103 GCA_049522435.1 Xanthobacteraceae bacterium | reverse complement strand
GTTCTGCAATTCTTGCGCGAGGACGTGCCGAAAAACTGGGCGATATTCTGCGATTCGGTCACCGATAATTTCCGGATCATCAATCCTGCCGAATTTCGGATTCTCAAGGCGTAGGGGTATACCTTAATCAAAATAGCCCATCACCCAAGACGCGGCGTTGAACCGAACGGGACATTCATCCGCACAGAGGCACCCGCCGGAGAGGGGCTAGCCTTCCCGCAGGCTGTGGAACAGTGTAAGGGGCCGCGCGTTGTCGCCGTGTTGTAGCGTTTTCGCTCTATTCTGCCATTCAGCACAACAGGAGAAGGGTCCGATGAGAAAACTCACGCTGACTTTGACTGCAGCGGCGCTTGCACTGGGAACGATGACGTTAACGGCCAGCGCGCAAACCCAGCATCCGGGCGTTGCGGGCTTGCACGCGCAGAGTCAGAACTTTACGCCGATCATCGAAAAGGCGGCTTGCAACGGATGGACCGGTTCGATGGGCTGTGGCCCAGGATGGATCTGGAGCCGCTATCGGGGCCGTTGCGTCCGCTGCTAGTGGACAACGATTGAACAATGGCAAAGATTGTCGCGAGGCCGCCCAAAGGCGGTCTCGTTTTTTGCGAGCAACTCCTGCGGTCAAATGGCGCATGGCGTTGCCGGCCGATGCGGTCGAGCATTTTGCATTCGACCGCTCATCCGACCCAGGGAGGCGTTCGTGACGAATCCCGAGCATCGCGATCCCAGCCTCGACTACCCGTCGAGCCGGCCGACCTTCAAAATGCTGCTCATCGCCGTCGCAATTGTTGCGGTCGCAGTCGTGGTTCTAAACTGGTCGCAAGTCTCGGCGTTCGCCCACATCGGCCAGATAGAGACAGAGATCGAGCACGTCGTCGGTCTCTAGCGCGCGCGCAGTCGCAGCGAGGAACCCCGGCACTCGCGCGAGAGAATGCTTGGCTGGCATGCGCGCCGAAGATTGCGCTGGTTCTGCCGGCCGCCCATGATCTAATGCAAGAGGTTCGGGGTTTATCGCTGAACATGACAAAGCCAGGAGGCAGCCATGAGGGTTTTGCTCTTCGTGCTGGGAATTCTCGTGGGTGCCGCGGCGATCGGCACGCGCGCCGAGGCGCAAAATTATCCGTGGTGTGCGGATTACGGCGGCAGCTGGGGCGGCGTCTCGAATTGCGGGTTCACGACCTTTCAACAGTGCATGACCACCCTGAGCGGGATGGGCGGCTTCTGCGAGCGAAATAACCAATACGTTCCCGCCCCCGCCGCCCCTGGCCCGCGATATCGGCCGCGGCATAAGCCCCACCGGCACGCCCAATAGTCGGGCGCCGTCGAAGCGGCACCGAAAACCGTCGCCGCGCCGGGCGCGAGACACGCCTCACGTGAGTTCGACCACCCGACCGTCGCGGATCGTCACGCGGCGGTCCATTTGCGCGGCGATATCCAGATTGTGCGTGGCGATGACGGCGGCGAGGCCTGAGGCGCGCACTAATTGCCCGAGCGTCGCGAACACGTGCTCTGCGGTGTGCACGTCGAGGTTGCCGGTCGGCTCGTCGGCCAAGAGGATGCGCGGCGCATTGGCGACCGCGCGGGCGATGGCGACGCGCTGCTGCTCGCCGCCGGAAAGCTCGGCCGGCCGATGGGTCAGGCGGTCCTTGAGCCCGAGATAGCTCAACAGCTCGACGCCGCGCGCGCTCGCCTCCTTGCGCGACAGCCCGCGGATCATCTGCGGCAGCATCACGTTCTCCAGCGCCGAGAATTCCGACAACAGATGATGGAATTGATAGATGAAGCCGATATCGGTGCGCCGGATCCAGGTGCGCTGGATGTCGGTCAAATGCGAGGTGGCGACGGCATCGACATACACTTCGCCGGCGTCCGCGTGTTCGAGCAGGCCGGCAATGTGGAGGAGCGTCGATTTTCCCGCTCCGGACGGAGCGACCAGTGCCACCGATTGGCCGGCCCACACCGCAAGCTCGGCGCCTTTGAGAATATCGAGCGTCGAATCTCCCTGGCGAAATTGCCGGCCGATGCCGTGCAGGAAGATGAGCGGATGCTCTTTATCGTCGGCTGCCGACGGTGTCGTCTCGCTTATCGTGGTGGCCTCGTCCATCGCGCTTGATCACTCGTAGCGAAGCGCCTCGACCGGATCGAGCCGCGCCGCCCGCCAGGATGGATAGAGCGTCGCCAGGAGCGATAGGCCGAGCGCCATGACTACCACGGCCGTGGTCTCGCTGACATTCATGTCGGCGGGAAGTTGTGAGAGGAAATAGAGTTCGGGCGAGAACAGCTCGGTGTTGGTGAGCCACGACAGGAAGCGCCGGATCGATTCGATGTTGACACAGACGACGGTGCCGAGCAGGAAGCCGACTACGGTGCCGACGACCCCGATCGAGGCGCCGGTAATGAGGAAGATGCGCATGATCGCCCCTTGGGTCGCGCCCATGGTGCGCAGGATGGCGATGTCGCTGCCTTTGTCCTTCACCAGCATGATCAGGCCGGAGACGATATTGAGCGCCGCGACCAGCACGATCAATGTCAGGATCAGGAACATCACGTTGCGTTCGACCTGAAGCGCGTTGAAGAAAGTGGCGTTGCGCTGGCGCCAATCGATCATGTAGATCGGCCGCGCCGCGGCGTCGCTCACGAGCTGGCGGAAACGGTCGATATGGTCCGGGTCGTCGGTGTAGACCTCGATCGCGGTGACGTCGCCGGAACGGTTGAAATAGGCCTGGGCCTCACTGAGCGGCATAAAGACGAACGCGGCGTCGTATTCCGACATGCCGATCTCGAACACGGCCGCGATCTTGTAAGCTTTTATGCGCGGCGTCGTACCCATCGGGGTCACCGCGCCGCGCGGGGCGACCAGCGTGAGATTGTCGCCCGCCCGCAGCGAAAGCTGCTCGGCGAGCCGACTGCCGATGGCGAGACCCTGGCCCTGGTCGAAGCCGTCAAGCGTGCCCTGCTTGATGTTCTTGGCGATCGAGCCGAGCTTGGTGAGGTCGCCGCCGCGGATGCCGCGCACCAGGACGCCGGAAGCGTTGAACGGCGAAGACGCCAGCGCCTGCCCTTCGACGATGGGTGCGGCGAGGCGGATGCCGTCGACCTTGGAGACGCGATCCGCCACCGCTTCCCAGTCGGTCAGCGGCGATTCGAGCGGCTGAATGAGCAGATGGCCGTTGAGGCCGAGAATCTTGTCCAGCAATTCCTGGCGGAAACCGTTCATGACCGCCATGACGATGATGAGAGTTGCAACCCCGAGCATGATGCCGAGGAAGGAGAAGCCGGCAATGACGGAAATGAATCCCTCCTTGCGCCGCGCACGCAAATAGCGCAGCGACAGCATCCACTCGAACGGAGCGAAGGGATGAGTGCCGGTCGGCTCAGGCATAAAGGTCTGGTCCCCGCGGATCCTTGAGTTTCACACGATTCTGGCCGTTTCAAGCCGGCAAACACCGCATCGAAGTGCCGCAACACACAGGTTCATGCACCGAGCCGGGCAAGGGCGTCCGCAGGGGTCATGAGTTCCCGCACCCCGTCGGAACGGCGCTTCACCTCGACCTTGCCTTCGGCAAGTCCCCTCGGCCCGACCAGAATCTGCCAGGGAACCCCGATAAGGTCGGCGGTCGCGAATTTCGCGCCGGGCCGCTCGTCGAGGTCGTGGTAGAGCGTGTCGACCCCCTTGGCAGCGAACGCGGCATAAAGCCGTTCGCAGGCTTGGTCGGTTTCGCTCGCACCCTGCTTGAGGTTGAGGATCAGGATTTTGAACGGCGCGACGGGTTCCGGCCATTTGATGCCAGCCTCGTCGTGAAAGGCCTCGATGATGGCGCCGACAAGCCGGCTGGGCCCGATGCCGTAGGAGCCCATGTGCACCGGCCGTTCCACCCCGTCCGGGCCGGCGACCACGGCCTTCATCGGCGCGGAATATTTTGTCCCGAAATAGAAGATATGGCCGACCTCGATGCCGCGCGCCGATAGGCGCTTGTCGGCGGCGAGCTTGGCGAAAGCCGCTTCATCGTGCTTGTCCGAAGTCGCCGCATAAAGCGACGTCCATTTGTCCACTGTCGCCTGCAGGGCGGCGACCTTTTCGAAATCCACATCCGGCCCCGGGACCTCGAAACCGAGATAGTCGCTGTGACAAAACACCTCGCTCTCGCCGGTATCGGCCAGGATGATGAACTCGTGCGAGAGATTGCCGCCGATCGGCCCGCTTTCCGCCACCATGGGGATCGACCGCAACCCCATGCGGGCGAAGGTGCGCAAGTAAGCGACGAACATGCGGTTGTAAGCGTGCTTGCCACCGGCGAAGTCGACGTCGAACGAGTAGGCGTCCTTCATGAGGAACTCGCGCCCGCGCATGAGGCCGAAGCGCGGCCGCACCTCGTCGCGGAATTTCCATTGGATGTGATAGAGGTTGAGCGGCAAATCCTTGTACGAGCGGACGTAGCTGCGAAAAATCGCGGTGATCATTTCCTCGTTGGTCGGCCCATAGAGCATGTCGCGCTCGTGCCGGTCCTTGATGCGCAGCATCTCCTTGCCGTAGGCCTCGTAACGGCCGCTTTCGCGCCAGAGGTCGGCGGGCTGGATGGTCGGCATCAGAAGCTCGATCGCGCCCGCGCGGTCCTGTTCCTCGCGCACGATTTGGCACACCTTCTGCAGGACGCGGAATCCGAGCGGCAGGAAGGAATAGATGCCGGCCGCCTCCTGGCGGATCATGCCGGCGCGCAACATCAAGCGGTGGGAGGCGATCTCCGCTTCCTTCGGCGTTTCGCGCAGGTTCGGCAAAAAAAAGCGGGATAGGCGCATGCAACTCATCGGATTTAAGCGATTCACCGTCGCTCCGGCAGTGAAGCCGCAATGGCGCGGGAAAGACAAGGGGCGGCCGAAGGGTGCCCCCCATGCGAAGGCAGAGCAGGGGAAGCGGTATTTTTTGCCGTCGGACGCCGGTAAGCTGATGACAATGGTTCGAAGATCGGCTACGAGTGTTTGGCTATCTCAAAACCGCGAGCTTTGGGCGCGGCAATTTCGGGATGGCGGTCCAAGTCTTCGGAGGATAGCCTGAGAGCGTGAAGCAACGCTGCCGCCCTGCCGAAATCGTGAACATCGGAAGAAAATCAGGCGCGGATAAGGATTTAGATCAGGATTTTATGGCAGGGCGCTTTGGCCCTGCCTTTTGTTTTACGAGCGCCAACGTGAATCGGCAAATGTTGCGAAAAAATTTGAAAGAAAAACCGTAAGATATCATTGTATCATTTTGATATAATAGTATTTTTTCGCAAATTGAGACTGCGCGCGCCCGGTCAGCGCATCCCGAAAGGCGCCAGCAGACCTTCGAGCGTCAGCAGGCGGTCGACATAGACGACGTAGCAGCCGGCAAAGATCGCCAGCGAGACAATGGTCGTCCACACGAGTTTGCGTCTCAGTTTTGGGACGGCCGGCGCGCCGGGGTCGGTTCCCGGCGTCACCGCGCCACCTTCGTGTTGGCTGCGCACGCCCCAGGGCAGCACCGCAAACAGCACCACCCACCAGATCAGGAAAAAGATCGCCACCGCGGTCGTGATCGGCATGTCAGCTCTTTAGCGGAGCATGATCTTTTCGGAAAACCGGTGTCCACTTTTCCGGATCATGCTCGGGCCTGTTCCAGTTCGACGAGCGTGCCGGAGAAATCCTTCGGATGCAGGAACAGCACCGGCTTGCCATGCGCACCGGTCTTCGGTTCGCCGTCGCCGAGCACGCGCGCTCCCACCGCCTTGAGCGTGTCGCGGACGGCCCGGATATCGTCGACCTCGTAGCAGACATGGTGCATGCCGCCGTCGGGATTGCGTTCGAGGAATTTGGCGATCGGCGAATCCTCGCCGAGCGGCTCGAGCAGCTCGATCTTGGTGTTCGGCAGGGTGATGAACACGGTGGTCACGCCGTGCGCCGGCTGCGGCTCGGCCGCCGATACCTGCGCGCCGAGGACGTCCCGATAGACGGCAGCCGCCTTGCCGATGTCGCGAACCGCGATCGCCACGTGATTGAGCCTACCGATCATCGTTCTCCCACTCCCCGCTTCCGTTCCCGGCAGATGGTCATTGCCGGCCGAATTTCGCCTTCAGTTGATCCCTGATGG
>JBEKNW010000229.1:0-6105 GCA_049522435.1 Xanthobacteraceae bacterium | reverse complement strand
CCGTGGTTGATTGCAGCGTTGTACGGCTCCAATAGGCCGGTACGTCTGGCGAGTTCGGTCGCAATCCAGGTGAGGTCCCTCGCCTCGCCCTGCGCCGGCACGGCCGGATCGCGCAACGCAAAACCCTGGTGGTCCCAGAACTGCTCGATATATTTCGTGCCGCCGATACGCAGCAATTGCAGTCCCTCGAGATCCGTGCAGTCCGGCAGCAGCACGTCGGCCATGTAGTTGGTTTCGTCTTGCGTGTAGGCAAAGCAGACGGTGAACGGAAAGCGCGCCATCGCCTCGCTCATGGCCTTGCTGTCCCAGAACGAAATCGCCGGGTTGGAGCGGTACACCAGCCACACGTCAGGCGGCGTGGCGTGCGGCAGATGGTCGAAATCGTTGTTCTGCATCATCCAGGCGAGATGGGTCGGGCCGAGCGCCGGGCTCCATGGCGAGTTGCCGACCAGCGGCACCAACGTCCGATACGCGTTGCGTATGGATGGACGGGAGACCCAATCCTTCTTGCTCGTCGGGTTCATGGGATAGTCCATGAAGCCGTCGGGCCCCGGCCGCACGCTCGACCAGCGGTTATCGGCGGGACGATTGAGGCGCACCGTCGTGCCCAGCGACCCACCTGGAACTTCCAGCGCCCCAACCAGGCACGCCAGCAGCGTGCGTGCCCAACAGCATTCATAGCCGCCCCAACCGCTATTCACCGTCTTGCCGAGTGAAATTGCGACCGGACGCAGCGGCAGCGTCTCTCCCTCGATCTCGATCGTTTCACCGACGCGCGCATGAGCCAGGAACTCGTTGGCGACGCGGCGGATCGCCTGCGCCTCGACATCGCAGATGGAACTCGCCCATTCGGGCGAATAGCCGCTCACATGGCGAACGAGGTGATCAAAAGACGGGCTGACCTGCACGGCCTGATGGCCGATGACCTCGTGGTCGGGACCGAGCTCGATGCCATCTACCGTGAAGACGCCGTCGAGGGACGGATCGATTCCCGGCGTGTCGAAAGCAACGGCGCTACCACTGGACTTGTCGATGACCAGCGGCTTGCGCTGGTCCGCATCGCGGAGAAAAAAGCCCTGCGGACCGACAAGATAGGGGGACGACGTGTGATGCTTCAGGAATTGAATGTCCAGCCGTTGCCGCGGCTGCTCGTGCAAGAACACGTGCAGCATGGCGAATAGGAATGCCGAGTCGGTCTTCGGCTTGATCGGGATCCACTCGGCGGAGCAAGCGCCGGTCACCGAAAGATGCGGCTCGACCTGTACGCGCTTCATGCCACGTTTGCGCGCATCGGCATGGCGCTTGACGCCGCAAACCCCGCCGGATGCTTCGACGTTCCCGCCAAACGAAATCAGATAGTCGCAGAGTGGCGTGTCGGGCGAAACCGTAAAAGCGCGATGCCAAAATTCGCCGTAGAGATGCTCGGAATGGGTACACTTGACGCCCTGGCCGCCGCCGAAGCTCATGTCAATCGGGCCCCAGGCAGCCAGGAAGGCGGGCAGTGTTCCCATGTAGGCAACCGGCGTGCCCCCACCGCCGAAGCTCACAGCGAGGCGCGGGAAGCCTGACCCGTCAGTGAGCCCTGCAGCGCGCGCCGTCTTGAGCTTCTCGGCGACAAGATCGAGCGCCTCGTCCCAGGAGATCGCTACAAACCCGGGATCCTCGCCGCGGCCCTTTTTCGCGTTCGTGCGCCTCATGGGATGGAGGATGCGATTGGGATTGTACGCCTTTTGCACCAGGCCGTAGGCCTTGACGCAGACCTTGCCGCCCGCCGGAGGAATCCCGGCCGCATCGAAATTCGGGATGACCTCCGTCGCCACATCGTCCTCGATGCGGACTTTCAGTAAATCGGGGCCAGCCACGCACTGGTAGCAATACGAGGAAACGGTGCGTTCGCGGCCGAGTTTCGCGGCGACCATGATGCACCCATTTCAACCGGCGGGAGCCGCCGCACGCTTGGCTGCCTTCGCCTTCAGGCGTTCGTGGGCTTTGCTGACGTCGACGACGAAACGGGTGTGGGTGCCGCCGCCGATCGGCTCAAGCTCATCCTTGGCGGATACTTCGAAAGTGACTTTGCGGCCTTCGACTGCGGTCACGGTCGCGGTGATCTCGACCTCCATCCCAAGCAGCGTCGGTGCGGTATGCCGAAGAACGACCTCCATGCCGACCGAATCCTCTCCGGCATCGGCGTGATCGAGCAAGATATCGCGGCAGGTATGCTCGATGTCGCCGCAAAGCGACGGCGTACTGTAGACTCGGCGTTCCTCGCCCATGAAGCTGATGGTGCGTTCGCTGTCGACGACAAGACGGCGGACCTTCGAGATTCCAGGACGAAGACTGTTCTTCATCGCTCCCTCACTGGGCGAACCCAAATTTTTATCATACTTAATTTTTATCATACTTGTGGATGGCGGCCGGCGGATTGATCCAGATCAATCGGAGCGGCTTCGCTCACACGCCCAGATAGGCCGCGCGCACTCTCTCGTCCGCCTGAATTTCCACCGCAGTTCCGGTCGCTGTGACCCTGCCGGTTTCGAGTACGTAGCCGCGATCGGCGATGCCGAGGGCGGCACGCGCATTCTGCTCGATAAGAAGCACCGTGACGCCGTCGCGCTTGAATCCGCGGATGATTTCCAGAATCTGGTCGACCAGAATCGGCGCCAGCCCAAGCGAAGGCTCATCAAGCAGAAGGACCCGCGGTTTCGCCATCAGCGCGCGTCCGATGGCCAGCATCTGCTGCTGGCCGCCGGAAAGCGCGCCCGCAGGCGCACGGCGCAATTCGGCGAGCACCGGAAACAGCGCGTATACGCGCGCGAGCTCGGAGCCGAGGTCGACTGCGCGGTGCGACCAGGTTCCCAGCTTCAAATTGTCTTCGACCGACAACGGCGCAAACAGCTGGCGGCCTTCGGGCACTTGCACAATACCGAGCGCAACGCGGACATGAGCCGGCAGGGTTTCGATCGGTTTATCGCTGAAGAAAATCCTTCCGGCGGTGATCGGCTGCACGCCCGAGATCGCGCGCAGCAATGTCGTTTTTCCTGCCCCATTGGCGCCGACAATGGCGACGATTTCGCCGGCGCGAACTTCCATCGAAACGCCGTGCAAGACTTCGATGCGGCCATAGGCGCTGGCCAGGTTCTCAACCGAAAGCACGTGCGGCCTCCTCCGAGCCGTGAACTCCGAGATAGGCTTCCACTACCGCCGAATTCGACCGCACTTCGGCGGCAGTGCCTTCCGCAAGGGTCTTGCCATTGGCAAGGACGTGAATGCGGTCGGATACGTTCATCACCAGCCGCATGTCGTGCTCCACCAGCACCACGGTGACGCCGTCCTTCACGATGGATCGGATGATGCCGTCGAGTTCCTCGGTCTCCACCGGATTGCAGCCGGCGGCGGGCTCATCGAGCAGAAGCACTTTCGGCTCGCTCGCCAGTGCGCGGGCAATTTCCAGACGCCGCAGGTCGCCGAAGGCGAGCGATCCCGCCGGGCGCTCTGCATTGGCGGCAAGGCCGACACGGGCGAGCGCGGAGCGCGCCGCCTCGCGTGTTTGCCGGTTCTGCCGACTGACCGAAGGCAGATGCAGGAGGTCGGACAGAATACCTGTGCGCTCGTGGCGATGGCGGCCGACCATGACGTTTTCCAGCACGGTCATGCGCAAGAAGAGCTGCAGGTTCTGAAACGTACGCGACAGGCCGCGTCGCGCCAGCAGATGCGGCGCGAGCCCGGTGACGTCCTCGCTGCCGAGCCGCACGAGGCCGTCCTGCGGCGCGTAGACGCCGGAAATCAGGTTGAGCAGCGTGGTCTTACCGGCGCCATTCGGACCGATGATCGAGAAAACGATGCCGGACGATACGGTGAGGCTGACGTCGCTGACGGCGCGCACGCCGCCGAAGGCGATCGAGAGACGCTCGACCTCGAGACTTCTCACGTTCGCATCCGCCCGAAGGCGGCGGCGATTCCCTGGACAATCCCGTGCCGCAGGAAAATCATGAAGCCCATCACGACGATGCCAAGCACCATTTGCTCATAGTCATGGAGTATCGTCAGCATCTGCGGCAGCACCACCAGAAGGGTGGCGCCGACCAACGAGCCGACGACCGAACCCATGCCGCCGAGCACTACCATCGCCACAAGCTCGATGGAGCGCAGAAAACCCGAAACGTCGGGCGTGACGAGCTCATTGAGGAGCGCGAGATACGATCCCGCGACCGAGGCATAGATCGCGGAAATAACAAAAATCGCCAGCTTGTGTCGTGCGACATCGATGCCGAGCATGCGCGAGGCGACTTCGCTGTCATGGATCGCCTGCAACGCACGACCGGTCGGGCTGTCGATGAGATTCAACGCGAGCACCGTGCCGATGACAAACGTTATCCCGCCGATCCAGTACCAAGCCTGTGGACCGCGCAGCGGAAAACCGAATAGCACGAGATGCGGCACCAACATGCCGTCGGGACCCCCGGTCCAGGCGGCTTCGTTGGTGAGGACGATGGCAACAAGGAGCCCGAAGCCGAGGGTCGCGACCGCAAGATATTGGCCCTTGAGCGCAAGTATCGGCCGGCCGACGATAAATGCGATTAAGCCCGAGAGCGACGCGCCGCCGAGGATGCCTAGCCAACAAGGCGCGCCCAAATGGGTCGCTCCGATCGCAACCGCATAGGCGCCGATGCCGAGAAAGCCGGCGTGACCCAGGCTGACCTGTCCGGCGAAACCCATCAGCAGATTCACGCCCAGGCTCGCCAGTGCGAAGATAAAGACGAGCGCGGCAATTCGGTAATAATAGGTCGATGGGAAGATGAGCGGCAGCAGCAGGAGAATCACCGCGATCGCTGCGACCGGTGCCCAGCGGTGATCGAGGAGCGCACGCATCTCACACCCGCTCGACCTGGGCCCGACCGAGCAGGCCCTGCGGCATGATGAACAGCACAGCGAGGATCACCAGGAATGCGACCGCGTCCTTATAATTCGAAGAGATGTAGCCGGCGCTGAACGCCTCCAGCAGACCAAGAACGAGGCCCCCGACTACCGCTCCGAAGGCGCTGCCAATGCCGCCGAGCATGGCGCCGGCGAATCCCTTGAGCGCCAGCAACGTTCCGACATCATAGCTGGTCAGCGTGATCGGAGTGACGAGGATTCCTGCAACAGCCCCGATCGCCGCCGATACGGCGAACGAGAAGTCGACGATGCGCCGGGTGTTGATGCCGACGAGGCGCGCCGCAAGCCGGTTAGCCGCAGTTGCGATGACCGCCTTGCCGAGCATGGTGCGATCAATCACCCCCCAAAGCAGCGCGACGACGATGGCGGCGCCAGCAAGCACGACGAGGCTCTGCGGCAGGATGGCGGCGCCGCCGAAGTGGATCGGGTCGGCGCCGAGCAGCGGCGGCAGACTATGAAAGCGCTTGTCGAAAACAATTTGCGCCGCGCCGCGCAGGAAAATCGACGCACCAATCGTGATCATGATCAGCGTGACGGCGCTCGCTCCGCGCGCCGGCTCGATGGCGAAGCGATGCAGCGCGAGCCCGATGGCGACCGCCACGATCACCGCGATGAGCGCGGCCAAAGGCAACGGCACCCCGGCAAGCGCCAGGAATACCGTCGACATTCCGCCCAGCATCACGAACTCGCCCTGGGCGAAGTTGACGACGCCGGAGGCGTTGTAAATGAGGGTGAAGCCAAGAGCGACAAGCGCGTAGACTGCGCCGACCGTTAGTCCCGAGAAGGCGAATTGCAGAAATTCAGCCATTGGATCAAGACGCCTCGCGCCGTCGCCCCCGTCGTCGATTCCCAGTCAGGCGATCAGTCCACGCGGCCTGCTCGCCGCTTTCTCATGAGCCGGCGTCGGGCACCAGGATCCAATCTCCGTTCTTGATCTCGAGCATGCGGAAAGCTGATAGATCCAAACCCACGTGATCCGTGGGCGACATGTTTACGATGCCGGCGGTGCCGATGTAGCCCTTGGTCTTTTCGATCTCGTCGCGCACCTGCGCTTTGTCGGTGCTCTTTGCCCGCTGCATCGCCTGCACCAGGATCATCAGGCCGTCATAAGCATGCCCGCCGAAGGTCGACACCGCTTGCCCGGTCTGTTTCTGGTACTCCCGTGAATAG
>JBEKNW010000228.1:0-6112 GCA_049522435.1 Xanthobacteraceae bacterium | reverse complement strand
TTTCCCGCCAGACGCGGAACGCGATCGGCGTGCCGCTGCGGGCGGGCATCGTTTGCACCGCCGGCAGATCGCGGAAATCGACGCTGTCGAACGGTTTTGCGACCGAAGCGAGCGGCGGCTTAGGCCCGCCGGTCCCAAACACGATCATGGCAGCGAGCGCGACGGCGACGGCAACAATCAGACCGCACACCACGATCACAAACACCTGGATCATCCGCGATCCTTTTTCTGCCATGCCAGACGGTCACTCCCGACCTAGTCCGTGGCGCGCGAGCACTCTACGCACGGCCTCGACGAGTTCGGCTTCCGGCACGGACCGTTGCGCCTCGGCCTGCTTTTGCAGGTGCTCCTCGCGGCCCTTTTCGCGCTTCGCCAGCTCGGCGCCGAGGATTAAATCCTTGATCGTGACTTCGCCTTTGGCCTTTTCGTCGCCGCCCTGAATGACGACGCAAGGGCTGTTGCGCTTGTCGGCGTATCTCATCTGCGCGTTGAAACCAGAGCTTCCCAAATAAAGCTCCGCCCTTATGCCCGCGTCGCGCAACGCCTTCACCATTTTCTGGTAGTCGGTGATGCGCTCCTTGTCGAAGACGGTGACGACGACGGGCCCGGGCTCAGGCTTGCTTTCAAGCTTGCCGAGATGTTGCAGCGCGGCGGCGAGCCGCGACACGCCGATGGAAAATCCCGTCGCCGGCACCGGCTCGCCGCGAAAGCGCGACACCAGCCCGTCATAGCGCCCGCCGGCGCCGACCGAGCCGAAACGCACCGGCTTTCCATCGTCTCCGGTAATCGGGAAGGTCAGGTCAACTTCGAAAACCGGGCCGGTGTAATATTCGAGGCCGCGGACGACGGAATGGTCGATGCGGATGCGATTCTGTTCGTAACCCGCGGCAGATACGAGCCTTAAGATTTCTTCCAATTCACCAATGCCTGCTTGGTGAGTAGGATTTTCATGCGCAGATCCTCTTATGCTGTCGAGCGTTTGTTCGTTTGTAGAACCGCTATAGCGCAGCCGACTCAGGATGCGCTGAGCGCTTTCGTCTGTCAGTCCTGCGCCCTTGGTAAAATCACCTGACTGATCCTTCCGACCACTTGTTAGGAGCAAATGAACGTCGATCTCGCTGAATCTGTCGAGCTTGTCGATCGCGCGAAGCACTGTGAGGCGTGTGCCGGCGTGTTGTTCGCCGCCAATGCCGATCGCTTCCATCACTCCGTCCAGCACCTTACGGTTATTCACTTTCACGGCGTAATCGCCGCGCTTAATGCCAAGCGCCTCCATCGTGTCCGCGGCCATCATGCACATCTCGGCGTCCGCCGCGGGCGACGCACTGCCCACCGTGTCGGCGTCGAACTGCATGAATTGCCGATAGCGCCCCGGCCCCGGCTTCTCGTTGCGGAACACCCAACCGAAGCGATAGGAGCGATAAGGCTTCGGCAGCGCCTCGAAATTCTCCGCCACGTAGCGCGCCAGCGGCGCGGTGAGGTCGTAGCGCAGCGACAGCCATTGCTCGTCGTCGTCCTGAAACGAGAACACGCCCTCGTTCGGCCGGTCCTGGTCGGGCAGAAATTTGCCGAGCGCGTCGGTGTATTCGATCGCCGGCGTCTCCACCGGCTCAAAGCCGTAGCGCTCGTAGACCGCCCGGATCGTCTCCATCATCCGCCGCGTCGCGGCGATTTCGCCGGGCCCGCGGTCGGCAAGCCCGCGCGGCAGCCGCGCCTTGAGCTTGTTGGATTTTTCCGACTTGTCGGCCATCCGCCGTCCTCGTCCCATCGGGGACGGCGCGGTTGGTAGCAGCCACACCGGGAAGCGGCAAGCGAAGGCGTCAATCCCACCGCTGCGGTACAAGCTCGGATCGCTGCAGTATTGTCTTTGCGGTCTCGATCTCCGCCGCCATCGCCTCGATCTGGCGACGCACTTCCGTGAGCCGCTCGAATATGGCTTGCAGTGCGGCTTGATCGTCGCCGAGAGCTTGGATCGCCGCAGCGAAGTCGCCTGGCTCGCGGCGCAGCGGTGGTTCGGATGACGGACTGACCGCGCGGCGATGGAAGAGCGGCACGTAGCTGCCGCGCAGCAACTCGATCACGATGGGATCGTCAAGGCCGGCGCTTGCATAATAATGCGCGAGCGCGTGCCGCAGCCGTCCGGCTTCGACCCGCACGATCGGGTCGACCTGCGGGTCGAAGCTTGCAGGGCGCCCGAGCGCCTCAATCGCGACGGTATAGGCCTTGATCTGGCTGCTCTTGCCGGCCAGTGCGGCGTCGACGACGAAGCGCAGGAAGCTGGTGAGCCGGAGCGAGTCGCGAAATATGGCGCTGGCAACAATCCTGCCGAGTTGATCGCGGATTTCATCGGCGCGCGGCGCGCCCTGTGCGGCGCCAAATTCGTCTACGCGCGCCCCTGATTTCATAACCATTTCAGCAACTTACAGTAAAAGTAACTCCCAGCCGACGGATCCGGATACACAACCGAAATCGGCTGACTTTCACAAATCTGACACACAATTCGACGTTGCCGTGTTCAAATTTGCACATGGATGGTATGGTGATCTGGCTTTGGAAAACCCTGTTGATTTCCTGTGGATAACTAAGCCTCCTCCAACAGGGCCATGAGTAAGGCTTTGCGCACGCTCACATAGCCATCTCGACGGTATTCGATGAGACCCTGCCGCTTGAACTTGTTCATGAAAAAGTTGACGCGCGATCGCGTCGTGCCGATCATATTCGCCAGAACAGCCTGACTGATGCGTGTTGAAATGGGTTGCGGATCGTCACCGCCAACGGCGAGTTGCAACAGAACCCGCGCCAGGCGCTTTTCGGCGGAATTAGTCAAATTGTCGATGAGGTTCTCCTGGTTGCGGATATGCCGGCGCACCAGGTAGGTTATGAACGCCTCCGCGAAGTTCGGTTCGTCACGCAGCATGCGGGCCATTGCCGCCTTGGTGATGCGCAGGACCGAGCAGTCGGTCAGCGTCATCGCCGTAGCAATGCGCCGATGCTGGCTGATCAGGCATCCTTCACCGAAGAATTCGCCCTCGCCGCGTATCGCGATCACGGCCTCCTTGCCGTCCGGCGAGACGACGGCGATCTTGACCCGGCCGCTTCCGACATAGAACAACGCTTCGGCGGCATCGCCCTGTTCGTAGATGATCTGCTCCGGTGCAAGCCGCAGCCGCGATTGGCCGGCCCCGCGTCCGGTCAGGACCTTCCTTGGACCAAATGTATCCCGTCTTTGTTTCTCTTTTGCCATCGGTAATTTTGCGCCGGTGGCGGCAGCATCATTTTCCTCAAAACTAGAAATCCCGAAGACGCTAATTTTCCGATTGTAGAGTTTGGAATGACTCTGATTCTGATTGTTGCTCGGAAGGACGAGACGACTTATGGGACTCCGCGTTTTCATGCGGTGATTTCTCCCCGGTGGACTTCCCCATTGGCTTCTCTCCAGCGTCCACATAGTGCGACGCCAAGGGCCTTATGGTGGCCGTACTTCGTCCTGTCTGATTGAAGAGATGGCAGCCGAAAGAGCGCTAGTCCAATACCTGAGTATGGCTTCTTTCATACTTGCAGCGTATAGTTGCGATAGCTGGCGCAGTGGCAGCCCCCAAAAACAAGAAAGGCGATGCCGGGCGACCTTCGTTCACTCCTGTACGGACCTATGGCTGATGGAATTACGCCATCTCCGCTATTTTGTTGCCGTCGCCGAGGAATTGAATTTCACCCGCGCGGCCAAACGGCTGGGTATCAGCCAGCCGGGGCTCAGCTTGCAGATTCGACAGTTGGAAAAGGAGCTGGACACGCCGCTGTTCCATCGCCGCACCCGGGGCGTCGAACTGACAAATGCCGGAAAGCTGATGCTCGAGGAGGCCCACGTCATCCTCAAGCAGGTCGAGACGACCAAGATCGGCGTGCGGCGACGCGGCCGCGGCGAGACCGGACGGATCAATGTCGGCTCCAGCGGCGGCGGCTATTTCCACCCGCTCATTCCGGCCATTATCCGTGAATACGGGATGAAGTATCCCGATATCGTCCTTACTCCCGAAGCAAGCAACTCAGCTCTGGCGGTTGCACGATTGCGCACCGGACAGATCGACATTGCCTTTATCCGGCCGCCGATCGGCGATAACGACGGTCTCGTGATCGAACCGCTGGTCGACGAGGACTTTTTGATGGTCTTGCCGGCCGGACATGCGCTGAGCGGCTCGGCGTCCGCGCCGCTCGCAGCGCTCGCCAAGGAAACCTTCGTCCTACCTCCGCGCGCCATCAACCCTGGCGCCTATGATTCAGTCATCGCGGCATGCCATCGAGCCGGGTTCAGTCCAGCGCTCGGCCAGGAGGCGCCGGAAATCATGTCCGTCGTTCCACTGGTGGCGGCGCGCTTGGGCGTATCGATCGTGCCACGGTCCACCAGCCGGATTCACGCCGATGGAGTCTTCTTTGTTGCCATCGAAGGGAGAGCGCCGCACACAGAAATCTGCCTGGCGCACCGCCGCGATGACCGATCTCCCGCCGTGCAAAATTTCGTGGCCGTTGCTCGTCGAGCGATGCGGCCGACAGTTCAAAGCAAGAGCAGCGATGTCGCGAAGGTAGTAAAAAAAGCCAACGCGCCGCGGCACTGACACCTATAATGACTTTCTTCAAGCCATTCCGAATATCACTACAAGTTGCACGGGCTGAACCAAATCAAGTAAGCAACACATCTTTGTTACCGGTTCGGCGGGGAGGCGCAGGATAGGCAGTCATGACAGACACCACCGATTTGGCACGGCAGACCAACGATCTCGACGCGTTTTGGGTGCCATTTACGCCAAACCGCGCCTTCAAGCGCGCGCCGCGGCTGATCGCGCGCGCCAAGGACATGCACTATTTCACGCCTGACGGCCGCGCGGTGCTCGACGGCCTCGCCGGGCTGTGGTGCTGCAATGCCGGCCATAACCGCGATCCGATCGTCGCCGCGATTTCGCGTCAGGCGGCCGAACTCGACTATTCCGCGGCCTTCCATTTCGCCCATCCCAAGGCCTTCGAGCTGGCGAGCCGGGTCGCGGCGCTGGCGCCGGCCGATCTCAATCGCGTGTTTTTCTGCAATTCGGGCTCGGAGGCGGTCGATACCGCGCTCAAGATCGCGCTTGCCTACCATCATGTGCGCGGGGAGGGCGCGCGCACGCGGTTGATCGGCCGCGAGCGCGGCTATCATGGTGTCGGCTTCGGCGGCATTTCGGTCGGCGGCATGGCCAACAATCGCAAATTCTTCGGCACGCTGTTGGCCGGCGTCGACCACCTGCCGGCGACCTACAGCCGCGAGCATCAGGCATTCACCAAGGGTGAGCCGGAGTGGGGCGGCCATCTCGCCGACGAACTCGAACGCATCGTCGCGCTGCACGACGCTTCGACCATCGCCGCCGTCATCGTCGAGCCGATGGCCGGCTCGACCGGCGTGCTGCCGCCGCCCAAGGGCTACCTCGAGCGCCTGCGCGCGATCTGCGACCGCCACGGCATCCTGCTCATCTTCGACGAGGTGATCACCGGCTTCGGCCGCCTCGGACACGCCTTTGCCGCCGAGCGCTATGGTGTGACGCCCGACCTTCTCTGCTTCGCCAAGGGTATCACCTCAGGCGCCGTGCCGATGGGCGGCGTGATCGCGCGCGAGAGCGTCTACGACGCCTTCATGCGCGGACCCGAGCACGTCATCGAGCTGTTCCACGGCTACACCTATTCGGCGCACCCGCTCGCCTGTGCCGCCGGCCTTGCGGCTCTCGATCTCTATCGCGACGAAAATTTGTTCGAACGGGCGCAGGCGCTGGAACCGCTCGTTGCCGACGCGGCGATGGCGCTCAAAGGCCTGCCGGGCGTGCTCGACATCCGCACCGTCGGGCTCTCCGCCGGCATCGATCTCGCCGCGCGCCCCGGCGCCGTCGGCGAGCGCGGTTACGAGGCGATGGAGCGCGCGTTCCAGGACGAAGACCTGCTGATCCGCATCACCGGCGATACGCTTGCGCTCGCCCCACCGCTGATCGTGAGCGAGGCTCAGATCGCGGAGATTTTCGCGAAAGTGGCGCGCGTCATCCGGGCGGTGATGTAATTCCTCTCTGCCCGAACTTTACCGGCGAAGGCGGACTTGCGG
>JBEKNW010000227.1:0-6120 GCA_049522435.1 Xanthobacteraceae bacterium | reverse complement strand
AACTCGACCGGGTAATTGGCCTTCATGTAGGCGGTCTGATACGTCAGCAGCGCGTAGGGTGCGGAGTGGGACTTGTTGAAGCCATACTCCGCGAATTTGGCACAAGTGTCGAAGATCGCTTCGGCATCGGCGCGCGCGATGCCGCGCTCGACCGATCCCGAGATGAAGTCGCCGCGTTGCGACGCCATCTCCTTGCGGTCCTTCTTGCCCATCGCACGCCGGAGGATGTCGGCCTTGCCGAGACTGTAGCCCGCAAGGTCGCGCGCGATTTGCTGGACCTGCTCCTGATAGGTGATGATGCCATAAGTCGCCCGCAGGATCGGCTCCAGCTTGGGATGCAGGTAATCGGTGGGCTCGTGGCCAAGCTTTCGTGCGCAATAGGTCGGGATGTTGGCCATCGGGCCCGGCCGGTAGAGCGCCACCAGGACGATCAGGTCTTCGAATCGGTCCGGCCGCATGTCGACGAGCGCGCGGCGCATGCCCGCGCTTTCCACCTGGAACACGCCGACCGTCTCGCCGCGCGCCAGCATCTCGTAGGATTTGGTGTCGTCGAGCGGCAAGTTTGATAGATCGATATCGATGCCGCGGCGCTTGACCAGCTTGACCGCCAAATCGAGCACGGTGAGCGTCTTCAGGCCGAGGAAATCGAATTTCACCAAGCCCGCAGGCTCGACCCATTTCATGTTGAACTGGGTCACCGGCATGAGCGATTTGGGATCGCGGTAGAGTGGCACCAGTTCGGTCAACGGCCGGTCGCCGATGACAATGCCGGCGGCGTGGGTGGAGGCGTGCCGGGTGAGACCTTCGAGCTTCTGCGCAATGTCGAAAGCGCGCCGGGTGACGGGATCGCGGTCGCGCTCGGCCTGCAATCGAGGCTCGTCCTCGATCGCGCGCTTGAGCGTGACCGGGTTCGCCGGATTCTGCGGCACCAGCTTGCACAGCCGGTCGACCTGCCCGTAGGGCATCTGCAGCACGCGGCCGACGTCGCGCAGCACGCCGCGCGCCTGCAGGGTGCCGAAGGTGATGATCTGCGCCACCTGCTCGCGGCCGTATTTCTCCTGCACGTAGCGGATCACCTCGTCACGCCGCTCCTGACAGAAATCGACGTCGAAGTCCGGCATGGAGATGCGCTCGGGATTGAGGAAGCGCTCGAACAGGAGCCCGAAGCGGATCGGATCGAGATCGGTGATGGTGAGCGCATAGGCGACGAGCGAGCCGGCGCCGGAGCCGCGGCCCGGCCCGACCGGGATGCCTTGCGCCTTCGCCCACTGGATGAAATCGGCGACGATGAGGAAGTAGCCGGCATATTTCATGCTCGCGATGACGCCGAGTTCGAAGGCGAGCCGCTCGCGGTAATCTTCGGCGGTATGGCCGGGCGCGAGCGGGTATCGGGTGAGCCGGCGCTCGAGCCCGGCTTGTGCAGCGCGGCGAAGCTCCTGGGCTTCGTTCGCCTCCTGCGCCTCCTTCACCTCTTGGGTTTCCGGCGCCCGCGCCGGCTCGCCCTCCCTGGGCCCGGTGGTGGAGAAACGCGGCAGGATCGGCGCCAGGGTGCGCGGGCGGAACGCGCAGCGTTCGGCGACCTCGACGGTCGCCGCCAGCGCCTCCGGCAGATCGGCGAACAAGGCCACCATTTCGGCGCGGCTCTTGAAGCGGTGCTCTGCCGTGAGCTGGCGGCGCTCGCCGTCGGCGAGCAAGCGGCCTTCGGCGATGCACAGGAGCGCGTCGTGGGCCTCGTAATCCTCGCGGGTGGCGAAGAAGGGCTCGTTGCTGGCGAGGAGCGAAATGCCGCGCGCATAGGCGAGATCGATCAAGGCCGGCTCCGCCAACCGTTCCGCCGGTATCCCGTGGCGCTGCAATTCGATGTAGAGGCGGTCGCCGAATAAGCGCTGCAACGCCTCGCAGCGCGCCAGCACGAGCGCGCTCTGTCCGCCGCCGATCGCGGCGTCAAGCGGGCCGTTGGGACCGCCGCTGAGCGCGATCAATCCGTTCGTCTCGTCCGCGAGCCAGGCCAGTTTGATGTGCGGCCGTTCCGTCGGTGCGGTGTCGAGATAGGCGCGCGAACAAAGCCGCATCAGGCTGCGATAACCGTCCTCGCGCGCGGCAAGGAGCACGAGCCGCGGCCAACCCTCGCCGGTCGCCGCGCCGCGATTGTCGTGGTCGCCGAAGTCGATACCGAGCGCGCAGCCGACGATCGGCTGGACGCCCGCGCTCGCCATTTTTTCGGAGAATTCGAGCGCGCCGAACATGTTGTCGGTGTCGGTCAGCGCCAACGCCGGTTGACGATCTTTTTTGGCAAGCTCCGCCAGCCGGGCGATGGTCAGCGCGCCCTCAAGCAACGAATAGGACGAATGGACGTGCAGGTGCACGAAGCCGGGTGCGGTCGCGGCGGGCATATCGGTTAGATACTCGCGGATGGCGATTCTGTTAGAGCGAGGATGCGGGATCGCGAGCGGCGCTGTCCATGGCGGCGGCGCGGTAACCCACCGCGGCGCACAGAAAGTTTGCCGCACCGCGTTACCGAAAACTGCAACGGTTCAGATCACCCCAAGCACCTGCGCCCAGACCGCAAGCATGGCCAGAAACAAGCTGATCGACGCGAGTGCGAGAGCCTCCTCAGCGACGGCGCGAACCATGGTCTTTCTCCCCTTCGTGTAGAACGAAACGAGAACATAGTTCGCTTATTGTTCCGAGTCAACGGGGGGCAGTGGGTTAGTTTCAATTGTGGCGGCCAAGGTTAATGCCGCTATGATTGAGCTATGGACCTTCAACTACTTATCCCGATTCTGGCTTTGGCCGTCGCTGGCTATAGCGCCTACCTGCAACGCAAGCAGGTTAATCTCATGACGGCGGGCCAAGAGGATTTGCCCGGTATAGCGGTCGGGCAATCGTGGTGGAAAGCGCCGACGGTGATCGCCGTTTTCCTCTTAGCCCTTTTGGCCTGGATTCCGTGGCTGTGGACTACAGTCGTGTCTCCACAGTTCCGGCCCTACGTGGCAATTGCCAGTTGGGGGGTATTCAATCTCCCAGCTAGCCAGCTCGAAATGGTGGCGGCTGTTACAAAGACAAAAGAAACAGAAAAACTGGTGGCGATTGCACTTCACTATAAAGGTGAAGTCGACATATTGGATGCTGGAGATTTGCAAAAGAGCAGTATTTACGACATGCGCGTCGGGGCTCAGATGCTCCTCATCCATTTCGATGATAAATTTGCCAACGAGCTTGTTCAAGGTATGCACGGCACTTCATATTTTCTTCTGATAGTTCCGTCCTCAGTAAGGCCAGATGACTTTTCCACCTTGCGGCAGGCATTTTCTCACGGCGCCAAATTAGTCGGAGGCGGCAGTGGGCCTCCCTAATCCTGATTGCTGACGATGGGCATGTAGCCATGCCGCAGACTCGTTCCTGATCCAGCGTCCGGCCTCCCCTTCGGTGGCAAAGCCTTCGATCCGATCAACCGTGCCATCCGGCAGCGTCGTGCGCACATAGAATCCGCCGCCGATCTTCCATTCGTCAACCTCAAAAGTGACCTTAGGAACGCGCCTTCGCTTCGCTTCAAACGCATCAAGCACGTCCACAACATCGACCATTTCCCAAAGCCGATCCGTCACGCCACCGGCCATTGCCGGGCTGACTTTGAGCGTTTGGTGAAGCCGGACGAAATTGTAGTTTCCACAACCAATTTGGCGGCTTGGCTGAAGTCCCTAGGGCGTTTGGGGCCTTGCTGCCATCACGGCTGCTTATCCACCTGCTTTGAGTTCGCAGATATCCAATCCACGGCCTCATTTTCGGTGGCAAAGCCCTCGATACGCCGTTCGTGGCCCTGGTGATATCTTACGATGACGTGCCAACCCGTCCCCACCGGGTCCCGGAAGGGCATCATTACTGGTTCTTCGTCAGAATCCGCCATGCAGGCAATATGCACGCTGGCCGTCTCAAGCGCCACCCTCGGGATGGGCCTGCCTTATTCAAACTGACCCAAGGGTGAGGTAACAGAGTGGGGGCCTGCTCATTTCGCATAGCCCTGCGATCTCAGCCAATCGATGCGGCGGGTCCCCTGCAGCCATTCATCCGCCTCAGCTTTGCTCTTAAACCCCTTGATGTAGCGAATATCGACTCCGGGATAGTGAGCCTCAATCTGCCAGTCGTCCTCGGCGATGCGCTTGTACTTGAAGATGACACGAGGTTTGCTCATGGGCACCAATATGCGCTTGTTCGGCATAAGCCGCTAGCCAGCCCTGCACTATTCAACTGACCCATTATCAACTCAAGGCAACGGATGTAAACTGGACGGCAACCTTAGCCGCACAAAGCCATCGCCGGAGAAGGAAATCGCCGCCTGCGGGTTCCGGCACCGGCTATCATGCGACGTGTCGCCCTGCTATAAGTGTCGATCTCTTACTTTGCGATTCACTACCACCGAGGAGGAGTGTCTGATGCGAAAAATCACGATGACTTTGGCTGCAGCGGCATTCGTGCTGGGATCGCTGGCGTTGTCGGTCAACGCGCAAACGCAAGCGCCGGGAGCCTCGAGCTTGAACGCGCTGGCGCAGAACGCAACGCCGATCCATAAGGCGGCCTGCGGCGGTGTATGGGGTCGCTGGTGCCCGCCCGGAAGGCACCGGGTCTGCGGCCCCTATCGATGCTGGTGCGCTCCCTGCTGATCAAGAGCGCGAACGGATGATTGGAAGCAAGGCCGCCTTCGGACGGCCTTGCTTTTGCATGCAAGCTTCCGCTCGTCCCCGCGTAAGCGGGGACCCGGCTCTTTGCTCCCCGCGCCCGCCCCCACCCCAACCCTCCCCCGCAAGCGGGGGAGGGTTAGGGTGGGGGAAGCTTGCGCGGGAATGAGCGGAGGAAAACCGAACAGCCTCAAGTCAGCTCGACAACAACGCCCTCGCGGATGGTCACGCGGCGATCCATTTGCGCGGCAATATCGAGGTTGTGGGTGGCGACGATGGCGGCAAGCCCGGAGGCGCGCACCAATTGGCCGAGCGTCGCGAACACGCGTTCGGCGGTGCGCACGTCGAGATTGCCGGTCGGCTCATCGGCCAGGAGAATGCGCGGGGCATTGGCGACCGCGCGGGCGATGGCGACGCGTTGCTGCTCGCCGCCGGAAAGCTCCGCCGGCCGGTGCGTCAGGCGTTCCTTGAGGCCGAGATAGCTCAATAGCTCGGCGGCGCGCGCCCGCGCCTCCTGCCCGGCAAGGCCGCGGATCATCTGCGGCAGCATCACGTTCTCCAAGGCGGTGAATTCCGACAGCAGATGATGAAACTGATAAACGAAGCCGATATCGGTGCGGCGGATGCGGGTGCGCTGGACGTCGGTCATGTGCGAGGTGGCCACCGCGTCGATATAGACTTCGCCGGAATCGGCATGTTCGAGCAGACCGGCGATGTGCAGGAGCGTCGATTTTCCGGCTCCCGAGGGGGCGACCAGCGCCACCGACTGGCCGGCCCATACCGCAAGCTCGGCGCCCTTGAGAATGTCGAGCGTGGTATCGCCCTGGCGAAATCGCCGGGTGACCTCATGCAGAAACACGATCGGACGGTCTTCGTCGGCGGCGGTCGACGTCGCCGGCTCGGTTATCGTGGTGGTCTCGTCCATCGCGCGTGATCACTCGTAACGCAAGGCTTCGACCGGATCGAGCCGCGCCGCCCGCCAGGACGGATAGAGTGTAGCCAACAGCGATAGCCCAAGCGCCATGACCACGACGGAAGTGGTTTCGCCGGCATTCATGTCGGCGGGAAGCCGCGACAGGAAATAAAGCTCGGGCGAGAACAGCTCGGTATTGGTGAGCCACGACAGGAAGTGCCGGATCGATTCGATATTCAGGCAGACGACCATGCCGAGCAGGAAGCCGACCAGCGTGCCGACCACGCCGATCGAGGCGCCGGTAATGAGAAAGATGCGCATGATCGCGCCTTGCGTCGCGCCCATGGTGCGCAGGATGGCGATGTCGCTGCCTTTGTCCTTTACCAGCATGATCAGGCCGGAGACGATATTGAGCGCCGCCACCAGCACGATCAATGTCAGGATCAAAAACATCACGTTGCGCTCGACCTGCAGCGCATTGAAGAACGTGGCGTTGCGCTGGCGCCAGTCGATCATGTAGATCGGCCGCGC
>JBEKNW010000226.1:0-6151 GCA_049522435.1 Xanthobacteraceae bacterium | reverse complement strand
GTGTTGGCGATGATGACCGTGCGTTCCATCAGCCCGCGGCCGGTGCGCGGATCGGTCAGCTTGGGAAACTCGCGCAGCACTTCGGCCATCTCGTTGCCGCGCTCGCCGCAGCCGACATAGACGATGACGTCGGCGTCGCACCATTTCGCCAACGTCTCCTGCAGCACCGTCTTGCCGGTGCCGAAGCCGCCGGGGATCGCCGCTTGTCCGCCGCGCGCCACGGGAAACAACGTGTCGAGAATGCGCTGGCCGGTAATCATCGGCTCGTCCGCGGAAAGACGCTCGCGCACCGGCCGCGCCTGCCGGATCGGCCAGCGATGAAAGAAACCGATCTCATGGGTCGCGCCCGCCGCGTCGCGGATTTTGCAAAGGGTGGCATCCGGGTCGTGCACGCCGTCGGTCACGATGCTCTCGACCGTGCCACCGATGCGCGGGGGCAAAAGGCATTTTTGCGGCACGCCCTCGCCTGGCATGTCGCCAAATGGCGTACCCGGCGCCAGTGCGTCGCCCGCCTTCACCAGCGCCCGAAAGCCGATTGGCGCGTCGTCTTGCGGCGCCGGGGCGTCGAGCGGCCGCAACAAGCCGTCGAAGATGCGGCCGAGCAGGTGGGGACCCAGGCGCACCGACAGCGCCGAACCAGTGCCGTGTACGACATCGCCGGGACGAAGCCCCGTGGTATCCTCATAGACTTGGCCGACGAGCTCATCGCTCTTGAGGCGGATCACCTCCCCGGGACGCCGATCGACGCCGACCTCGATGGCTTCGCCGATGCGAAAGTCGCCCTTGGTGCGGGCATAGAGCACCGGTCCGCCGATCCAGCGAATGGCCGCTTCGCTCATTGCCGTCCCGAGAGTTGCCGCGACAGGCGCATTAATTTGGCTCGATTTCGTCGAGTATCAGCGCAGCAATGGTCCGGCTTTCGGCGAGCAGGCCTTGCGGCGTGGCATCAAGCACCGCTTGATCGGCGTTGATCCGCAGCCCGGACTTGAGATCGCTATCGGCTTTGAAGCTGATCTCGACGCCGTCTCTTTCGCCGATCACCGCCGTAAAGTCGCGCTGCTCCGGCTCGCTCCAATCGGGCGGATGCTCGATCTGCCAGGCGCCCGGACGTAAACGCTGATTGCAAAGCCGCGCGACGGCGTCCGTCCATTGCCGGCAGTTCTGCCGGTCGCGCCAGCGCGCATCCAGCTCCTCGCGCAGCAGTGGGAGTGCGTCGCTGACCGCTTGCGCCGCCTGCCGCTGCGCGCGGGCGCGCTGTTCGGTTTCGAGCTGCGCGTTGGCGCGTGCGAGTCGACGGGCGCCTTCGCGGCGCAGCTCTTGAATTGTCTCATGCACGCGGCGCTGCGCTGCAGCGCGTGCTTGCGCGATGATCGCGCGCGCATCGCGTTCCGCCGCTGCGATCACGGCGCCGGTTTCATTCTTGAGCTGCCGCTCGATCTCGTGCGCCAGCGCGTCGGATTGCAGCGATGGAATGAGATTTGCCGGATTCACGTTTCAATGCCCAGGACGCTCCTGAGCCTCCTTGTCAGATCGGGGACAGCTGCGCGGAACAGCACGTCGGGAATGATCGCGAGCGTGGGCGCCTCGGCCAGCATCGCCGCTTCGAGCTGCGGCGGCGGAATATGCCGTGCAAGTTCGGCGGTGATGATCACCACCGAGCCGCGCGTTCTGGCGTCTGCAAACGCCGACTCCACTGCATCGGGCTCGGGCACAAGTGTCTCAATGCCGGTGAGCCGAAAGCCTGAGGCGCTCAACTCGTCGCCGATGAAGATGGCTCTCCCCATGTCATCCCGCCCGGTTGAGGATCAGCACGGCGACGATGAGGCCGTAGATGGCGATGCCTTCGGCGAGGCCGACCAGGATCAGCACGCGGCCGAGCAGCTCCGGCTTTTCCGCCAGCGCACCGACCGCGGCGCTGCCGACCACCGCGACCGCATAGCCGGCGGCGAGCGAGGACAGGCCCGTGGCGATCGCGGCGGCCATCATCGCCCAGGGCGCGACGGCGCTGTCGGCGGCGGCGCGGGAGGCGGTCTGGGCGGCGGCCGGCATCATCTGCAGCAGCATAAAGGTCACCCCGATCGCAACCGCGGTGGCCAGCGCCAGCATCAGCGTCGGAATTGTCAAATTTGCTCTCATGACCTGCCTCTCAAAATTGCTCCTAAATCGAGCTCTTGCCAATCGCCGGTGGCGGCAGCGGCTTGAATTCACGCCCCGTGCCGGCGAGGAAGCGAATGAAGAATTCGAACAATAGCAGGCGCGTCGTCTGAATGCTCACCACGACGCCTTCCAGCACGATGACGAGAACGTTGCCGACCGCCAGCACTATCCAGTAACCGACGCGGCCGCTCGCCTGCGCCATCTCGATGATGGCGACCGACAATCCGGCGTGGGCAAGCGCAAAGGCGCCGATGCGGGCAAACGACACGGTGTTGACCAGAAGCCGCAGGCTTTGCTCGACAAACTCGGCGGCGGCTTGGATCATCGCACGTAGCCGGCCTTTTGCCGTCAGCGCCGCGGCGCCGACAATAAACCAAGCCGCTCCGACGCCCGCCACCCATAGCCCCTCCGTCCGCAGCAGCGAGATCAGCAGGCCGGCATAGGTCGTGAACAAACCGGCACGCTGCGCCCACCAGCGGCTCGCCTCGCCGCGCCAATGCATCTGGATGGCGTCGAGCAGCAGCCCAAGCGTAATGATCGCGATGCCGACAATCACCGCCGCCAGCAAAATCTTGATTGGATCGTCCATCGGCCGGATCCACAGCGCGGGAATAACGTCCTCGCGGCAGAACACGCTTCCAAACAGCAGACCGAAGACGATCGCCATGATACCGCCGGGGACTAGAATGCGGGTCAGCGGCACGCGCCGTCCGAGCACGATGCCGACGAGGCAAATGATAGCGCCCTGACCGACATCGCCAAACATGAAGCCGAAGATTAACGACGCGATGACCGCCAGGAGTTGGCTGGGGTCGCTCTCATACCGCCCGGGCGTGCCGAGCATGCGTGCGAACACTTCGAAAGCGCGGGCCCAGCCGGGATTGTGGAGCACAAGCGGCGCGTTCATCCCAGCCGGCGCATCCGACAGGCGCAGGATGTAGCGCACTCCGCTGGCATCGAGCGCGCGGCGCAGCGCCGTGCCGCTGACGTCGCTGGTCCAACCGGTGACCCAGGCCAGGTGATCGCCGCCACGCAACTCGTTGGCGTGCTCGTTGAACCACTCGATCAGCCCGATGTCGGCGAGTGCTGCCGCGATCTTGAATTGTTCAGAGAGCGCCTTCAGTTGCGCGCTCGCTGCCGCGCGCTGGCGGGCGAGTTCGGCGAGCTGACTGCCGATCGCCGTCACCGCCTCATCCGGCGATGCCGGCAGCCAAGACGGCAGCGGCAGCGTGTGCCCTTTCAAGCCCTGAAGCTGTGTTTCAACGTCGCCGATGTCGGCAGCCTGGCCGACCGCGAGCACGTAGCTTGCATCGGGTGTTTGCCACGGCTTAACCAGCAGCCGCGCCGGCAGCTCTCGCAACAGCGCCCCGGCCGGCAGAGCAAACAGACGCACCTGCAATTTCGGGCCGGCACGGCCAAGCGAATGAATATCCGGGAAGTTGTCGCCCGCGCTCTGCAAAGCCGCGCGCAATTGCTCGAGATCGGCGGCATTCTGCGACAGCCTTTCGATGGTTGTGATGATCGGATCGGCCTGCTCCGTCCATGCCGCCAGGCGCGTGCGCGCGGCTTTGAGCGTCTCGATTAATTGCTCCGGGCGGCGCTCGGCGGCCGGCGCCGGCGCCGGCCAATAATGCTGATAACGGCGGGCCAGTTCGTGGTAGCTCTTGAGCTCGTCGTTGAGGCCGGGGAACAGCAGCCGATCGGTGGCGCGGCTGCGCGCCTCCAGTTCGACCGTGCCGGTGCGCGACAGACACTCCATCACCCGCGCCAACTCGTCGTGCACGGTTACCAGCTCGAACCATTTGGCGGGAACGGGGCGAAGGCTCATGCGGCCTCCGTCGCGTGGCTGGGCTCGAACAGGCGCCGCCGGATGAGATCGCCGCGCAACCGCTCCAGATCGAGCGCGACAAGCGCGAGATGGCAGAACATTGCGGCAGGCGAACCGCTGTGCCGCCGGAACATGCGCGTGAGCGTACGTGCCAGATCGCCGCGATAGGGAGCGCTGGTTTCCTGCAGACCGGCACGGTCGAGTCGTTCGACATGTGCCTTTATCGTCGCCGCGAGATCGAGCAACGCACTGTGATCAGCCGTGCGGTGCTGCGGCCACGACGAGCGCCAATGCGCATACCAGCGCGCCGCGGGTGTTTGTTCACGCGCGCCCGACGCGACGAGTGCGGTGAGCGGGAAGTTTGGCATGGCGGCACCGCGCTGGCGTAAGTCGGTTTCGGCAAGCTGGGCAAAGATCGGGTCGTGCTCGATCCACGCCGGCGCTTCGCCCCTGAGCAAGGCGTCGATGATGGGCAGATCCGGAAAATACGACGTCCACATCACGGCTTGGCGCCATGCCGCGGTCACCCAGCCGGCCACCTCCGTAACATAGGCGCGCCATGCATCGCGTAACAGGTGCTCGATGGCGTGGCTTGACGTGCGCGCATGCATGCGCTCGGTGAAGCGGCGCAGCGGCGACGCCCGCGCGCGCTCGATGAACTGATCAATCGATCGGGCGGCCTCGATTGCGCGCCAATCGGCCTCCTGCAGCCGTTCGCCGTGACGGGCTTGCAGCCGCGCCTGCACGTAACTCCATCGCGGGCTGCCACTCATGCCGTACCAGTCAACTTGGCGGCGACTCGGCGCGCGGCCTGCACGAGCGTCACTCGGTCATAAGCGTCAGCGGCGTGCGCGGACGACAGGTTCGATTGCGCGAGCCCCTCGATGTTGCGCTGCACCTTTTGCAGATAGCTGTTGTGCAGTCGCGAAATACAGGCATCGGCCCGCCTCGCGATCGCTGCCGCCCCCGCGCGCGCCTGCGCCAGCAGATGCTGGGCATGCTCCTGGCCGCGCTGCAATTGCTGCACGCCGTCGCGTTCGACCTTGAGCACGCGCTCGATGGCGGCGACCACCGGATCGCTCTGCTGCTGGTCTTGTTGTCCCGCCATGGTCAAAGCTCCGGTAAGCGGACATTTCAGCGGCTTAAAGCGAACGTGACTGGGCCGTTGCGCTTACGAGCCTGTCGGCGGCTGCGGCCGAATTGTCGCGAGCATTGCGCCCAAAATCAATGGCCGGACGCCGACGACTGCTCGCGTCCGGCCGTTAAACTGGCGCCAGTTCGTTCGGCCATCCTTATGGCTTACTTATAACATTTGCCCCGCTCTCTTCTCGATTTCCTATGGCTCGAGGCGCATCTTCCTGGCGTCAATGCTGTGGATGGTTTCGTCATGCTCTCATTTGCGGTGACGGATTCCGAGGGCGCCACATTGATGTTTGCGCTCACCGGTCGCGTTCGACGAATTCTGGCTGTCGCCGCAAAGTGGCAGCAGGTGGTCATCAGCGTACTCACCGATCCATATCGCCCAGAGTTGCATTATATGCGCGGACCCGGTCCGAAATGGCGGCAGAAACATGCGGGTATCGACCAGTCGATCGAAGGTCGCGGTTGGATTTCGACAAAGCCGGTCATGTTCCCACGTCGGTAAGCATGGAAGCTCAAGGTAATCCGACTCAACTCATACCGACCAGCAATTGGTCCACGCAACGGCGAGGGCCAGACGGTCGCCGCACCCTATTGCCTGCGCCCCTTCCCCGGAGCCACTGTCTCGGCTCCCCTGGAATGGAAAGAGGTGAGAAAAGGCCTGCGTCCCTCGCAGTTCACCCTCAAGACCATCTTCCCGCGCCTGAAGAAAAAAGGAGACCCGATGAAAGGTCTTTTAGGCCGAGGCGCTGATCTGAAAAAAGCCGCAGCGTTGTTAGCGCGACGCTGAATTAGAGCGGTTTCCGATCGGACTGAATCGGCGCCGTCATTGCGAGGAGCCAACGGGTCCGGCCCGAAGTGGCCGGCCCGATGACAAGCTCCGCGACGAAGCAATCCAGCACCTCGCCGCCTCGCTGGATTGCTCTCATGTCCCATTGTCAAGCTCCTGGCGCAGCTGCTCGCTCTCCTGACGTTCGGCGCAGGAGACAATCGTGAACGGTCGTACAACGGTAGGAGCGAAGCCTT
>JBEKNW010000225.1:0-6174 GCA_049522435.1 Xanthobacteraceae bacterium | reverse complement strand
GACGCCGTGCGCGCCAAGCTCAAACAAGCCATCCTCTATGTCGAACGCAATCCCAAAACCGTAAAATCCATCACGTCCTTTCCCTACATCGTCAAATCATTCTGATCTGGAAACGGTATGAGTCGCAGGCGTTCGAAGCCGCGATGGGTCTTGAGGTGTGCGAAGCGCATCTCGACCTTCTTTCGTTGATTGCGCGATTGGCATCGCCGATGGAGGCAAGGGAATTTAAAGAACGCCTTCGCCTTCGTCTTCATCTTGCGGCGCGCCGAGACGCGCCTCCATTTCTCCCAATACTTGAGCTAAAGTAGAGCAACCCGCTTGACAAATGAGCCTGGATCGCGCCTCGATCTTGACCGTTGCTTAAGCCACGTTTGCGAACGTGCGCGTACGGTAATCCGATCTTTCTCGCATTACCCGGATGAAGCATTGAGATGCGCAACGCTCACGCCGATTCAGACATATGCGTCAGCACCTAATCTTGGATCGAAGCGGGGTGGGAGGGCGAATCCGGCGGGTAAAACGAACGAAGAGATTCGATGATGCCGCTGCCGACCCGAGCTGCCGATGCCGCGAATGCGCAGGACGACGCGCCCGATGCGCTGGGCGGGGCGCAAGACTCCACATGGCAATCCTCCATGACGTCCTTCGGCGATCCGGGCGGTGCGGCGGCTACGCTAGGCGGGGAAGGAATTGGTGCCTACCAGACCTCCCACAGCGGCCTGGACGCGGCTGCGGAGGGCGGCGCCGCAACGCCGGCCGCTTTGTTCGCTTCTGCAACGTCGCAACCCGCGCCAGCTGATTATGCGCCAGCTGATTTAGAGAGCCTGGCGAACCCCGCGGCCGACTCCTTCGGAGCGATTATCCCCGACGCCAGCATCGAGTCCTACGACACCACCGCGGCACCAGTGCAGGAAGGAATTGTCGACTACCAGACCCTCAACGCCGGCCTGGATGCAACCGCGCCCGCGGGCAGCGGCGGCGTGGTGGCAACGACTATTTCGTTCTCTGCTGCGACGTTCGAATCGTCGCCGGCTATTTTGGCGAGTTTGACCAATCCGGCGGCGGGGTCCTTCGGAGCGTCCATCACCGACGCCAGTATCGGCTCCAACGGCGCCATCGCGGCACCCGTGCAGGAAGGAATTGTCGGTTACCAGACCCCCCACACAGGCCTGCATGCAGCCGCGGACGGCGGCGGCGTGGCGGCAGCGGCTGTCTCGTTCGCTTCGGCGACGTCCGCACCCGCGCCGGCCGATTTGGCGAGTTTGGCGAATCCGGCGGTGGGATCCTTCGAAGCGCCTGTCACTGACTCCAGCATCGGCTCCGATGGCGCCACCGCGGCACAAGTGCAGCAGGCCTTGGATGAGAGCGGATTGAGCGACACCGGCGTCGGCATCAGGGTCGGCGTGCTCTCCGACAGCTTCAACGACCTCGGCGGCGCGGCCGCGGACGAAGCGGACGGGGCGCTGCCGCCCGCCGCCGACATCGACGTGATCAAAGACCTCGCTTCGGGCGGCACCGACGAGGGGCGCGCGATGATGCAGATCATCCACGACATCGCCCCTGGCGCCAGCCTGGCGTTCTACACTGCCTTCGACAGCGAGCAGGACTTCGCCAACGGCATCCTGGCGCTGGCCGCCGCCGGCTGCAAAGTCATCGTAGACGACGTGAGCTATTTCGACGAGCCGTTCTTTCAGAACGGCGTGGTCGCGCAGGCGATTCAAACCGTTGAGGCGGAAGGCGTCACCTACGTCACGGCGGCCGGCAATGACGCCGGCAACGCGTATCAGGCCAACTGGACGCCCATTTCGGGTACGTACGACGGGAAGACGCTCACCGATGCGGAGAGCTTCGGCGGCAGCCTCGTGCAGACCATCACGCTTAACACCGAAGGGTACGACGTTCCCTTGCTGCTGGAGTGGAACCAAGCATACGGCCACGCTACCTCAGATCTCGAGATTCTCGTTTTCCACAATGGGACCCTCTACGGCACGGCGACTATGCAACCGGCCGGAGGGCCGAACAACCAACCGAGCGGAGAGCCTACCAATCCGTGGCTGGAATTCGATTTCACCGCATCGGGAACCTACCAGGTCGCCATCGAGAATTTGTCCGGACCCAATCCCGGCCTGATCAAGGAGATCACCGAGGGCGACGGCGTGCCGGTCACGATCGGTGGCGCGAACGTCGGTAGCGTCTATGGCCACGCCATGACGCCCGGCGCGATCACCGCCGGCGCCGTCAGCACCGCCGATACGCCGGCCTTCGGCGTCAATCCCGCGCTGAGCGAGAGCTTCTCATCATCGGGAGCCGGGACCGAGCTTCTGTTCGCTAACAACGGCACTGCGCTGTCGCCGCCGGATGAACTCAGTCCGGTCGCTGTCTCCGGCGTGGACGACATCAACACGACTGTTCCGGGAGGCCTCAGCGATTTTTATGGCACCTCGGCCGCGTCGGCGAGCCTGGCCGGCGTTGCCGCTCTCATACTGTCAGCCAATCCCACTCTCACTCGGGCGCAAGTCGAGTTGATCATGGAGGAGACCGCGCTCCCGATGGCCAATTCGGCCGTGAGCGGAGCTGGTCTGGTCCAGGTCGACCCGGCCGTAGCCGACGCCACTTCGGCCCCTCGTGTGATGATGGTCGATTCTTTCAAGGCGGTGGAATCAAAAACCGGCGAATATTACACCGGCTACGTTTACGACGATACGGACACCTACCAAGTTGGAACCACCTTCACGACGGATCCCGACCAGGACGGAGGCAGTTGGACTTACACGATCACGAATGTGAGCGTTGCCGACGCCGCGCATCAGAATGCTGCCTATAGCGGCAAGGTTTACGACACGGCATTCTGGGATCCGCAGTTCGGACTGCATACAACAGAGCTGGGCTGCGCCGGCTATTCTGCAGGTCCGCCCACCGATCTGAGCACCTATTCGGGTTCGAATTATCTCGGCTCAGATTCGGATATGGCGCTGGTCGACGGCACCTATCAGAGCTTCGGCGGTGCGAAAGTTGTCGGAACCATGAACATCGATTTCTTCAAAGCGGTGAATTCGGCTACCGGAGCTTACTTTCTGGGCTACGTCTACGATGACATCGGAAAATATCACGTCGGCAGCATAGTCCAGTCGGGAACGGATGAGGATGGCGGCACCTGGACCTATACGGTAACGAGTATCAACCAAACGAGCGCCGTCCATCAAGACCCGTCGCTTGCCGGAAAGGTTTATGACTATTTCTACTGGGATCCCGTCTACGGCGCGCATCAGACCGATCTTGGCTATGCAGGGTATATCGGCGGGAGCAGCACCGAGGAAACGTCTTTTTCAGGCGCAAACTATCTCGGCTCGGATTTGGATCAGGCGCTGATCGACGGTGTTTGGCAGACCTTCGGGCTCGGCTACTATGTAGCGCCGCTTTCGAGCGGCCCGACGATGGATATCGATTTCTTCAAAGCTGTGAATTCTCAGACCGGGGCTTATTATCTGGGTTACGTCTATGACAACACCAACAAATACAGCACTGGCACAACGTTTACAGCACCCGCTGGAGTGAGCGGCGCTGTCTGGACATATACGATAACCAGCGTAGGCGTGGCGGGTGCCGCTCACCAAAACCAATTATATGCGGGCAAGGTCTACGATTATCTGTATTGGGACCCGATTTACGGCATCCACAATACAACACTCGGCTATGCTGGCTACATTGGCGGAACCGCCACGGATACGACCTCATATTCAGGCGCCAATTACCTCGGATCCGATGCCGACCAAGTTGAGATCCTGGGTAATGCGCAGAACATCGGTCCCGCTCATGGCCCGATGCTGGTCTATTCATTCAAGGCCGTAGAATCGGCAACCGGCGATTCCTATGTGGGGGTGGTCTACGATAACACCGGGAAGTATGCCGTCGGCGACACCTATACCGCCGACACCGATGCGGATGGCGGTGTCTGGACCTACACAATCACCGCCGCCGCGAATACCGACAGTACCCATCAGAACGAGTTCTATGCCGGCAAGGTCTACGACCTGTCGTATTCGGATACGACTTACGGCGCTCATAACACCGTGACTGGATACGCCGGCTACACCGGCGCGGCACCGGATACGACGTCCTATTCAGGCGCAAATTATCTCGGTTCCGACACCGATCAGGTCAGCATCCTCGGGACCGACTATGTGTTCGGTGCTGGATTTTATGTTGTCAGCCCGGAGAGCACGGGAGCGCCGATTGAGCCGCCGATCTCGATTGGACAAGGCTTAACGGCCGAGGTCAACGCGCCGACCGGCCAGGTGACTTTCACGGGCACGGCGGGGACACTGCAATTGGACAATTCCGCAAGCTTCTCCGGCACTGTCGCCGGGATGGCCGACCAGGACACGCTCGACCTAAGAGATATCAATCCAGCGACGGTTCAGACCCCGACCTATTCGGGCACAAGCTCGGGCGGCACGCTCACGGTGACGGACGGCACCCACAACGCCAATATCGCGTTATTAGGTAATTATCTTGCCTCGACCTTTGTCGCCTCGAGCGACGGCTACGGCGGCACGATCATCACCGATTCCAGCACGCCGGAGGCGGCGAGCGCATTTTCATTGCAGTACAAGGGCTTTGATTACGTCGCCTTCTTCAACGGCGCCTATGAGGATTCCGACTCGCTGCCAAGCCTCGTACAGACCGGCGCCAATTCGATCGAAGCGACGCTCGACTACGGCATCGACGTCGCAACATCACAAGTCGTGGCGGATCCAAACTACACCGATAGCCTCGCCGCGCTGGGGAATACGATCGCACAGGCCGAAAGTCTCGGCCTTTCCGTCATGGTCAGGCCGTTGATCGATTTCCTCAACCCGGCTGAGATCGCACCATACAGCGTTGGCGAGTGGCGCCAGGACTATCAGCCGACCAATGTCGCCGCCTTCTTCGCCAGCTACCAGCAGATGATCGTTCAGGAGGCAGAGGTTGCCGAAGCAAACGGCGCCCAAATGCTATCGATCGGTGCCGAGCTCGACCAACTAACCGGTCCACAATATCTGCCTTATTGGACTGAAATAATCACCGCGGTGCGCCAAGTCTTCACGGGTGCACTCACCTACTCCGCCTCGTGGAACACGGCGAGCGAAGTCAGCTTCTGGAGCCAGCTCAACTACGAGGGTATCGACTGCTACGTGCCGCTGTCGAACGTGCAGAACCCGACCCTGCAGCAACTGATAAACGGTTGGCTTGAGCCGGCGACCCAGGCCACCAATCCCAGCGCTTACGCGGTGATCGGCAACCAGTCACCGATCCAATATTTCGAGAACCTCTCGGCACAGTCCGGCCTGCCGCTACTGTTCACAGAGCTTGGCTACGCGAACGACAGTGGGGCCGCAGCGAATCCGTCTGCAGCGGGGAATAGCCCGGACCCAACGCTGCAGGCCGAGCTCTATCAGGCGTTCTTCCAGGCGTGGGAGCAGTCCGGCAGCTCATCTCTGATCGGTACCTATTTCTGGGAATGGGATCCGAACGGCAGCACGTCGAATGTAGGGCCGAACATCGACAGCTTTAGTCCGCAGAACAGCCCTGCGCAGAGCGTGGTGACCGCTGGCTTCGATGAGCAAATCGATGACAGCGCGATCACCAACACCGGCGACGTCCTGGTTGACGGGGCGGTCGATATTTCAACGCTGACGCTTGATAGCACCGGCATGGTGACGCTAGCGGGCGGTACGATCACGGGCTCGGCCGGCGAGACGCTGGACAACGCCGGTAGCACTATCGTTGGAACCGGTACGATCGGCGACGGTAGCGGCGATCTTTCGGTGGACAACGCGAGCGGGATGATCGAGGCAAGTGGCGGAACGCTTATCCTCGACACCGGGAACGCCATCGTCAATTCCGACACGCTGATGGCGGCGACCGGCGCCACGCTGCAAATCGACGACAACGCGATCACTAACACCGGCAACATCCTGGTTGACGGCACGCTGGCGGTCGACGTTTCGACGCTGACGCTCAATGGCACCGGCACGGTGACGCTGGCGGGCGGCACGATCGCGGGCTCGGCCGGCGGCGAGACGCTGGATAATGCCGGCAACACCATCTCGGGGACCGGCACGATCGGCGACGGCAGCGGCCATCTGGCGCTGGACAATGCGAGCGGGACGATCGAGGCAAGCGGCGGAACGC
>JBEKNW010000224.1:0-6178 GCA_049522435.1 Xanthobacteraceae bacterium | reverse complement strand
CCGCTTGGCAGGACCATCGAAACAAGCATCACGCCAAGGCCGATTGGCAATTCACGACAGATCATGCCCGCGTCAAGCTCAAGAGGCTCTACCCCTCATTTTGAGTGACTCGGGCGACTAGATGTGGCTCCCGCATACGCGGGTTGCTCTCCGAGCCGCGACGCTGTCGCAGCGCGGAGGCTCAATGCGCCGAGCTAGAGCATGTTCAGTTTCGGTGGAAACTGATCATGCTCTAGATTCTTTGTTTGGTCGCATTTTCTACGGAAAACCGGTATCCACTTTTCCTGAAAATGCTCTAGTTGCACAGCTCAGAGGCGAGGCGGATCAGCGCCAAGTGGAATTCGCGCGGCTTGCGCTACAACATAATCTCGGATTGGGCGGAGCCTGTGTCGTGACACTATACGGACGTTAGTGTCAGAGTCATTTAACTTGAAGGGTATTCAGATCGAACAATGCTGCCAATCACACAGATTGTGCGCTGCACTGGCCATAGTCGCAAACTCGTCCGGCAGGTCATCAGAAGCGAACGTACTGAAGTCTTCCGCCCTCGACAAAGCTCCATTGAAGCCCACCTCCCTTTGCTCGGTTCCGAGCGGCTCACCGGCGCGCTGCTCGATCGGCCTCACCCATCACGTCTATATCCTGGAAATGAGCGGCGACAGCTACCGGCTCAATCAGAGCAAGCGCCGCTTGCGCCGCGCCAGCTCGGAAACGCCGGTGGACAGTCCCACTCAGGCTTGACGCCTGAAGAAAAAACCCCACTTCGGGGCCTTCTTGCCAGCATCACTGATGCATTTTTGCTCCGGCGTCGACACTTATCCCGATCGCTGTGCTCGACACGACCGTTTCTATCGCAACGTTGGTTAGTTCGGCGGCCGAAGCCATCCTCGAGGCGCTGTAGACGCCGCAGCCAGTGCGGGCGGAGGAATACGGCCGATGGCCGCCTCTGCCGCCATGCCCAGCCCGAGCAGGGCAGCGTCACCGCCCGCCCACCCGTCCAGTTCCAGCCCCACAGGCAACCCGGCGACCGCCAGGCCGGCGGGCAGGCTGATGCCGGGCACCCCCAGGGCGCCCGTGATGCCGGTGTTGCGGATCAGCACCAGCACCTTGCTGGTCGGCTTGCCCGCGACGTCGACTATGTCCTCGAATCTGTCGCCGTCGGAGGGGATGAGCGGCGCCGTCAGCGGTTCGGTGGGAAAGGCGACTGCGGCAAGGCCGTAGGCGCGGAGAATGTCGGCGTACTGCGCCTGGATCTTTGCCCGGAGGGTGGTACGCGCGGCGGCAACGGCGCCCGGCGGGAACTGGGTGTCGCGCGCCATGGCGAAAAGCCCCTTGGTGTCGCGGCTTTCGATGCGGGCAATCACATCGGCGGCATCGTACTGTGGCGCGTGGCGACCGAAATAGATCGCCAAATCGCCCCTGAAGCCGTTGGCAAGCAGGGTCTGGAACACCGGCTGCGCGGAAGCGACGAAATCGGCCACCTCGATGTCCATCAGGATCGCCCCGGCGTCGCGCAGCCGCGCCAGCGCCGCTTCGGCGACGACGCGCACGTCGTCGTCCAGATTCTCCCAGTAATGGCTGCGCGGTATGCCGATGCGCGTCCCCTTGAGGACTACTGGCGGAACCGTTTGGCCGGTTATGGCGCTGTGCAGCAGCGCCACATCGGCGACAGTGCGCGCCATCGGCCCGACGGTGTCCAGATCGGAGGCCAGCGGTACCACGCCCTCGTCGGAATAGAGCTTACGTTCGCCGGCGATGGAGGGCCGCAGCGCCGCCGTGCCGGAAAAGGCCGAGGGAATACGCACCGAGCCCGCCGTGTCCGAGCCCAAGCCGGCGGCGACGATGCGCGCCGCCAGCGCCGCCGCCGTGCCACCGCTGGAGCCGCCCGGCGTGCGCATGGGGTCGTAGGGATTGCGGACGAAGCCGAAGGCGGGATTGGTCGAGGTGCCGCCGCCCGCCAGCTCGTGCATGTTGGCCTTGCCGAACAGCACCGCGCCAGCGCGCCACAGTGCTGCCGCCACCGGGGCCTCGACTCTGGGCATCAGGCCCTTCAGGCTGGCGGTGCCGGCGGAGGTGGGAAATCCCAGCGTGTCGATGTTGTCCTTCACCACCACCGGCAGGCCAGCCAGCGGCCCAAGGTGGTCGCCGCGCCTGCGCGCCCGATCGACGCCGCGGGCGGCCTCGAGCAGGCGGTCCTCGTCCATCCAGGTGATGGCGTTGAGGTGCTTGAGGCCGCGCTGTCGCTCGATCAACCGGGCGGCATAGGCCTCGGCCTTCAACGCGCCATTGCGGATGTGCTCCACCGCCTCCACCGCAGTCAGTTGGGCCGCGTCGGACATGGTCGTCCTCCCTAAGCTTTGCTCTTGTCAGCTTATCGTCATGCCGCCGTCGACTACGATCTCGGCCCCGGTCACCCAGTTCGACAGATCCGAGGCGAGGAACAGGGCGATGCGGGCGATATCCGCCGGCACGCCGGTACGGCCCAGCGGATAGGTCTTGATCATCTCCTCGTGCGCTGCCCCTCCGGCCGGCAGCATCCCAAACTTGATAAATTCACTGATCAGATTGTCGCCCATGGCGGTCTTGACGAAACCGGGGTGGATCGAATTGACACGAATGCCATAGCCGAGCACGCCGAATTCCACCGCCGCCGCCTTACTGAGCAGGCGCACGGCGCCCTTGGAGGCGCTGTAGGCGCCCAGGCCCGGAGTGCCGATTAGCCCGGCCACCGACGACAGGTTGACGACGTTGCCGCCGCGCCCCGCCGGCCCGCCCGGCCGCATGGTCCTGGCCGCGTACTTGTGGCCCAGCAACACACCCGCGACATTGATGTCGAGGAGGCGGCGCGCCCTCGCGATGTCCAGATCGGCGAGATGCGCTGCCTCCTCGATAGCGGCATTGTTGACCAGGATGTCGAGGCCGCCGAACTTGGCGACGGCATGGGCGACGGCTTTCGCCCATTGCGCCTCGTCGGTGACGTCGTGGTGGATGAAGCTGGCGCGGTGCCCAACCTTTGCGATGCCGGCGGCGGTCGCTTCGCCTTTTTCGTCGGCGACATCGCCGAGCACCACGGCGGCGCCGTGCTCGGCATAGAGACGGGCGATTTCCGCGCCGATGCCGTCGCCGGCGCCGGTGACCAGGGCTACCTTTCCCGACAGGCTTGTCAGCTCCATGAACGTCGTCCCAAAACAGCGTTGTTTCAACGCGCGGCTATGGTTGCCACGCTAGCATTCCAGACTCACCTATCAAAAGATGGGTGTCGGAAAGTTGCACATTTGCAAATCATGGAAAACGTTGAAGCGGGATGTTCACACACATCGTCGCAATTTCCCAACACGCAACTGCCAGCCCTGTAAAACAGCCGGCAATAAGTGTTCGCCCACCAAGCAAAAATTATTTGATCCCACATTCTCCACTTTCATTTTCTTATTTCCGCGAAACTTGGCCGCGATCGCGCGCCGACAGTTTCTTTCCGGATTTTTGAGACGCCGCACCCGCTCCCGTCGCCGTCATGCGCAAGATTGGCTTGACCACCTTGCCGGTCTCGGAATCGTGGATGGCGTCGTTGATCCGCTCAAAGGGATAGAAGGTCACCAGCATGTCGAAGGGGAAGCGGCCCTGGGTGTAGAAGTCGATCAGGATCGGGATGAACACCTGGGGCGTGGCGTCACCCTCGACGATGCCGCGGAACTTGCGCCCCGATGCCATCATGAACATCAGGTCCAACGTCACCTCGGTACCGATCGGCGAGGCGCCGACGATGCCGCAGGTGCCGCGCGCCGCCAAGTTGTCCACTGCCGTTCGCACCACATTGGCCAGGCCGGTGGTATCGAAGGTAAAGGTGGCGCCACCGCCGGTAATGCCGACGACCTGCGCCGCCACGTCGCGCTCGGCCCCATTGACCACGTGGGTCGCGCCCAGCTTCGTGGCGAGGCGCAAGCGGTCCTTGTTGATGTCGACGGCGACGATGGTGGTGGCGCCGACCACCCTGGCCGCCATCACAGCGCTGAGGCCGACTGACCCGGCGCCGAAAACCGCAATCGAATCCCCCACGCCGACCTTGAGCGCGTTGATGACCGCGCCGGCGCCGGTTTGCACGCCGCAGGCGAGCGGGCCTAGTAGTTCCAGCGGCACGTCCTTCGGCACCTTGACGACGTTGCGAGGATGACAGAGCGCGTAGCTGGCGAAGGACGACTGGCCGAAGAAATTGCCGCGGATGCGTTCTTTGCCCTTGGACAGCGCGCTGGTTCCATCGGCGCGCACGCCGGCGAAGTTGTGACCGAAGAAATCGTGGCAGTAGCCGGCCTCGTCATCCCGGCAGCTCGGACAGTGTCCGCACGAGTTGTAGGACATCACTACATGGTCGCCGGGCACCACTTCGCCGACGCCGCGTCCCACCTTCTCGACGATGCCCGCACCCTCGTGCCCCAGCACGATCGGCTGCGGCACCGGGAATGCCTGATCGCGCATCGCGATATCGGTATGGCAGATGCCGGTGGCGACGAGGCGCACCAGGATCTCGTCGTCGCGCGGCTCGGCTAGTTCCAGAATCTCCAGCGACATCGGCATCGCCGGCGCGCGGGTGACAGCGGCTTGAATTTTCATGGTGTTGTTACCCCCCGTGTTCTTGCATCCTCAGAAGGCGTCGACGCGACCGCGGCGGCGGACCGGCCATATGCTCAAGCGATTTCACTCACTTTCGTGTACCGAAAGACGCGCCCCGGTCTCGCGAATGCTAGAATGGGTACTGCTGGGCGCCATCCTCGATGGTGATCCAGCGCAGTTCGGTGAATTCGTTGATCGCCGCCTTGCCGCCGAACCCGCCGACCGTCAGCCCCTCCTGTTCATTTTACCGTCGCCGCCCGCTCAATTGTGCTTCGGCGCGGCGCCGACGCCGGGCAGGCGCAGACGATAGCCCACCGGCATCAGGCGGATGCCGAAACGGTCCTCGATTTCACCCCACAGGCCGCGCGGCAGGAAAAGGGCAAAAAAGATGGCGGCGGCTCCCAGCCCGGCCAGGTACCATACGCCGGTCTCGCCCAGTTGATCTTGGACGACGAAGAAGAGAACGGCGCCGAGTATCGGCCCTTCGAAGGTGCCGAGCCCGCCCACCAGCGCCATCAAGATCATGTAGGCGGTCCACTGCACCCCGAAATTGGTCTTTGGCTTGCAAAATCGCTTGCAATATTGGCTCTGACGCAATTCTAATGATATGTGACCGTGCTGTGGATTGTATTCACGGAGTCAATTCAAGGACATAGCGTCCAACAGCGAAGCGATTCGGGTTCTGGGCCCCGCGTATGCCAGATTTGCACCGCGAACACGACGGAACTCTGCCGCGGGTCGTCGTCGAATACCGCTTCGACTGGGGTGTTTGAGTAAATGCCCCCGTCCCAATAAGACTCTCCTTTGATCCGGACCGCCGGAAAAGAGGGCGGGATAGCGCTCGAACCCAACACGTGCTCGAGGCCGATCGTCCCCTCCTTGCTGTCGAAATAGCGTATCTGGCCGTTTCACACGCCGACGAGCCCGAGCGTAAATCTCGGTTTTCCGGAATTGAGGAGGCTGAAATCAACCAGATCCGGCAGCAGCTTCTTGAGCGGATCGACGTAATATAATGAAGCCTGCTCGATGCCGACCTTGGTCTCGACACCCTAGGCGACCGCCGGGTTGGGGTAATAGAAACCGGGCACGCCGGCCAGCAGAGATGTGAGTTGGCTCCACGGCTCTGGCAGTTGGGTTTCGAGGTGCGCCCAGAACTCCCGCAGCCGCTGCAGCCGGTGCGCGACTTGGTTCCCGGCGATAATGGCGCCATTAATGGCACCGATCGATGTACCGATCACCCAATCGGGCTCGATACCGGCCTCGTGGAGCGCCTGGTAGGCGCCAGCTTGATAGCAGCCGGGGGCACCGCCACCCTGCATGACGAGCACAACCTGACCAGCAAGCCGCCCCTGATTTAATGGGTGACTGTTTGAAGCATAAGGGACGCCGTCGCTTAAGGCCATGTCGCTTTCCTCGCTCATTCGTCACGCGATGATCAGCGCCGTCCACATGGGTAGAGTCGAGATGTGGCGCGGTGGCTGTAGGCTGAACATATCTGTTGCCGCCTCTTTCGTTTGGCGGTGCCTTACTGGTTCAACCATGGCTCCGTTTCCACATCCCGCTCATCGAACCG
>JBEKNW010000223.1:0-6229 GCA_049522435.1 Xanthobacteraceae bacterium | reverse complement strand
GAGTGGGCCATGATCTGCACCGCCCACAACCTCCTGAAGCTGTTCACCCTCGCAAAGGTCGCCTGAGGAGCCTACCGTGCATTAAATGCCCGGCCGCATTGCCTATCTGGACAGGCTCCTAGTGGAGGAAATCTGACGGCTGACACCCACTCCGACACGCGAAACTGAGCAGGCAAGAACGTCGGCTTAAGCCTCGGAGCGTCGGATCGAAGCCGTCGGTGACGAGTCCGGTTTACTCCCCAACGCCGGACATATCGCTGCAGCGCACTAACTGACGCGAAGGGGCCAGTTGCGTCAAAAGCGGCTGTGTGCTGCGGCACTAGTCGTCGACGCCACGCGTCTGTATTGCAGGAAGGCCGGAAAAACGCGAATATTCATGGCAGATCGGCGGTCATCCGGGGGAATCGCGGTTAAGTGGAATTAGGGGGCTGTGTGAATTTAACAACCAATGCTCAAACTGCGCCACCATCTGCGATGGCGCAATCGCTGATTCGGCTTATGGTGATCATAGCGTTCGGGAGCTTCAGCACCCTCGCAGTGCACCCATTGGCAATCATCGCTCGATCCGGCAAAGCTTGGTCGGGCTCGTTCGTGGCCACCGGCTTCTTGCTGCTCTGCCTTGCCGCGATCGCGACTGGGGCTTTCTATTTTGCGCTGAAGAAACTCGTGCCCTTCGTTGATGCCAGCGCCCGGGCGCAGGCAAGGTTCCTGGATACGCTAGATGCGAAGTACGCCGATGCCGCCATTCTTTTCGCCGCAGCGCTCAGTCTTTTTCTCGAGCTCTGCATCATAAGGTGGCAATCCTCGGTTCTGCCATTTTTTGCTTTTTATAAGAATTTCAGTCTGCTGGCGTGTTTTGTCGGCCTTGGATTGGGTTACGCTCTTGCCGCGCGGGATCGCATTCCGCTCGTCATCGTGCTTCCGTTACTCGCCTGGCAGTTCAGCTTCATGACCATCGTCAGGTATGGGCTGGACATCGATCTCAATACCATTCCGTTCCGTGAGCAACTCACGATGGGAATGAGTGTTGGCAATTTGTCGCAGATACTCTTGCTGTATGGGTTACTGGCGATTGTTTTCCTGATTACGGCTTTAACTTTCATGCCTGTTGGCCAGCTATGCGGCCGGCTTATGGAACGCCGCACCAAGTTGCGGGCCTATGGACTGAACTTGCTCGGCAGCCTACTTGGCGTCGTTCTCATGCTCGTGGCGAGTTTCTTATGGACGCCTCCGCTTGCCTGGTTCGCACTGTGTTTCCTTGCAATTCTGTTATTCACGTTGAAAACGCCTTCTTTAATGATGGTCGGACTTTCTTTCACGGCGGTCTGTACGATCGTCTTGGCCTGGCCGGTGAATCCGCTCTGGAACCGGGTCTATTCCCCCTACCAACTATTGGAGATCGGGCGCAGTGAGGATACCGGCCTGACGTTGATCAGGGCCGCAGGCCACTATTATCAAAACATTTATGATTTCTCCGATGCACGGAGTACGCGATGGAGCAAGGTTCGCGGATACTATGATTTCCCTTATAAAGCCCATCCAACACTGGCGAACATAGCGATTGTAGGCGCCGGAACCGGCAACGACGTCGCGGCGGCTCTGCGCTCCGGTGCGCAACACGTCGAGGCGATTGAAATCGACCCAGCCATCCAACTGACCGGCAAGTTGAGCCACCCCGAGAAGCCGTACAGTGATGCTCGGGTTCATGCAGTAGTCAATGATGCCCGCTCCTTTCTTAGGACCACGGAGCAAACGTTCGACCTGGTGGTCTACGGCATGCTCGATTCGCACACACTGCTCAGCCAGGGTTCGAGCGTGCGTCTTGATTCGTTCGTTTATACCGTGGAGGGTTTGCGCGAGGGCCGCGCCCGGCTGCAACCCGATGGCGTGCTTTCGCTGTCGTTCAGCGTCCTATCGGATGCCTTGGGCCGCAAAATCTATCTCATGTTGCAACAGGCTTTTGACGGAAGACCGCCGATTTGCGTGGCGGCCGACGTCGGCGGCTCGATTATTTTCCTGGAGTCGAATGACGAGAAGTGGGCGCTGCCTCCGCAACTGGTGGAAGACGCGGGGTTCACGGACAAGACAGCTTTTTATGCTGATCCATCGCTTCATGCCGACGTCTCAACAGACGATTGGCCGTTCTTCTACATGCCGCAACGCATCTACCCGGTGTCGTACCTGATCATGGTATTTCAGATATTAGCTCTTTCCCTTCTCATCGCTGTAAACTTCTTTCCGGAAAGGCCGAAATTCAGTCACCTCTCTTTTTTCTTTCTTGGTGCTGGTTTCATGTTGATCGAAACCAAGGGAATCACGGAAATGGGCCTGAGCTTCGGTAATACGTGGCAGGTCATCGGCATTGTGATCGCGGGCATTTTGACCATGGCGTTTCTGGGGAATTGCGCGGTTCAGTGGCTCGACATAAGGCGTCCCCTGACCCCTTATCTGTTCCTGTTCGCGGCACTGTCCGTTGGCTGGTATGTTGCACGGGCGGGCGGGTTTGCCTCGACGCCTGTGGGGCGCCTGGAAACCTCCATTATGCTGACCTTGCCGCTGTTGTTTTCGGGCATTGTCTTCTCGACTCTGCTCTCAAGCAAGGGACAGGTTTCAGGGATGATAGCGATGAATCTATTGGGGGCCATCTGCGGCGGCTTGTTGGAATATAACTCGATGTATTTTGGTTTCCGGTTCCTTTATTTGATCGCGATAGGTTGTTACCTCCTTGCCTTCGTCTCGGAATTGGCTTTTCCGAGGAAGCACGCTGACGAACTCCCGGTCGCTTCGAAAATGCGACTTGGCGCCAACTCGATGCCTTTGAAAGAGACGTCAATTCGCGCGGCGCCCGATGCTGTCTCGACGACTTCGGGGGCTTTGGGCCGTTAATTGAGCGGCTCGCTAACATGTCTCCTTTAGGTCAAAGTCGATCCAACAGCAAAGGTGAGCGAGAGCTCCTATGGTGGGCACCAAGCCTCAGAATTTATCCGCCAGCAGTCAATGATCGGGCTGGCATCACCGCGATAACGACCGCAACTGCGCTTCGATGGCGGCGAGGGCTTGCTGCGGCTCGACCCAGGCGAAGTCGGGAAGCTGATTGCGGAACCACGTCGCCTGCCGCTTGGTGTATTGCCGGGTGTCGCGTTTCGCACCTTCCACCGCGTCCGCCAGGCTAGTCTCGCCGCGAAGGTGCGAAATTAGCCACGGCACGCCATGCGCCTTCATCGCCGGCAGATCGGGGTCGAGGCTGCGCGCCGCGAGCGCGCGCACCTCCTCGATGGCGCCCGCCGCGATCATGGCATCGAAGCGCGCGTCGATGCGGCTGAGAAGTTCGTCGCGGTCGGGCATGAGAAAGATTTTGGCCGCGCGCGACGGATCGAGGCTCGCGGGCTTGCTCTCCTCGTGCCAGGCGAGGAGCGAACGGCCGGTTGCCAGCGCCACTTCCAGCGCGCGGGTGATACGGGCACGGTCGCCCGGCATCAGCCGTGCCGCCGCGGCCGGATCGCGCGCTTTAAGCTCCGAATGCAGCGCGGCAACGCCGTCGCTTAAGAGCCGCGCGCGCACCATTTTGCGAATCTCCGGGGGGATCGGCGGTACGTCGGCAAGGCCGCGCGTCAGCGCATTGAAATAAAGGCCGGTGCCGCCGGCGATGATCGCGGGGTGCGCGTCGCGCGTCGCGGCCGCGAGCGCCGCGGCGGCCTCGGTGCACCAGCGGCCGACGGAAAAATTCTCTGCCGCATCGACGTGGCCGTAGAGAAGGTGCGGCGCGCGCCGCTCCTCCGCCGGCGTCGGCCGCGCGGTGATGATGCGCAGGTCGCGGTAGACCTGCATGGAATCGGCATTGATGATGACGCCGCCGAGCTTTTCGGCCAGCGCCAGCGCCAGCGCCGATTTGCCGCTCGCCGTCGGGCCGGCGATGAGGATGATTTCGGGTTTGCTCACGGGATTGAGGTAGTAAGTCTTCGAGCCAATTGAAATCCTGGACGCGATCGAGAACGCGTCAATGCGAGAGCGCCGCGGCCAAAGAGTGCTATCCACCCTTGCTTATGGATCGGCCGCTATGTTATATTGAAATATAACCGAGGAGTTGCTACATGCCTCACGCTGCACGGCTACGGAAGGTCGGGGGATCGATCATGCTTGCGATCCCCAAACCGATGCTCGATGCGCTCGATCTTGCCCCGGACGCGTCGGTCGGCCTTTCGATCAAGGCGGGCAGGCTGGTCGTCGATCCGAACAAGCGACGCCGCTATTCGCTCGACGAGTTGCTGGCGCAATGCAAACCCTCGGCGCGGCGCTCGCGTGAGGACCGCGAATGGACAACGGGCCCGGCCGTCGGCCGCGAGCTCATCTGATGGAGCGTGGCGACATCTATCTCGTCTCGCTCGCCCCGGCGACCGGCCACGAGCAGCAGGGCAAACGACCCATGCTCGTGATATCGCCGGGCAAATTCAACCGCCTGACCGGCGTCCCCGTCATATTGCCGATCACGACCGGGGGCAGTTTCGCCCGCACCGCAGGATTCGCGGTGTCGCTTATGGGCGCCGGGACCCGGACTACCGGCGTCGTGCGTTGCGATCAACCGCGTGCCCTCGATCTGCGCGCGCGAGGAGCCAAAAGGCTAGAGACCGTTCCTGAGCACATCGTTGACGAGGTGCTGAGCAAGGTCGGCCCGCTGTTCGAATAGCCGCCGTAGTCCAGATGGAGTGAAGCCAGTTGCCCCTGATAAAACCCTTTCGCGCGTTGCGGCCGGCGCCGGGGCGCGCGGCCGAAATTCTCGCGCCGCCCTACGACGTGCTCTCGAGCGCGGAGGCGCGCGAGCGCGCCAAAGGCAAGCCGTGGAGTTTTCTCCATGTCGCGAAAGCGGAGATCGATCTCGATCCGGCCACCGATCCGTATGCGCGCGCGGTCTACGCCAAGGCCGCCGAGAATTTGCAGCGCATGATCGCCGCCGGCGTACTCGTGCGCGACGACAAGCCCTGCTACTACGTCTATCGGCTCACTTGGCGCGGCCGCATCGAGACTGGGCTCGCGGCGGTCGCCTCGATTGCCGCTTATGCCGATAACCGCATCCGCAAGCACGAGCTGACGACGCCGGCCAAGGAAGATGACCGCGTGCGCCAGATCGAGGCGGTCAACGCGCAGACCGGCCCGGTCATGCTCGCCTATCCGACGGCGCCGCAGCTCGACGCCATGCTGGCGCGCGCCGCTGCCGGCAGTCCCGCCGTCGACGTGACCGCCGATGACGGCGTGCGCCACCAGCTTTGGGTGATCGACGATGACGCAACGATCGCCACCCTCACGCGGGCGGTCGAGGCCTTGCCCGCGCTCTATATCGCCGACGGTCACCACCGCTCGGCCGCGGCTGCCCGGGTGGCGGCAACACGCGGCGGCGAAGGCTCCCACGACTATTTCCTCGCCGTGCTGTTTCCGCAAGCTGAGATGACCATCCTCGACTACAACCGCGTGCTGCGCGACCTGAACGGGCGCAGCCCGGAGGAGTTTTTGGCGGAAATCCGCCGCAGCGCTGCGGTCGAGGCGAGCGACCAGCCGGTGCGGCCGGCTGCGGCGAACGAGGTCGGCATGGTTCTCGCCGGACGCTGGTATCGTCTCACGCTCACTCCCGAGCGCGCGGCCGACGCGGCCGACGCGCAGCCCGCGGATCCGGTCGGCCGGCTGCCGATCACGCTGCTCACGCGCAACATCATCGAGCCGCTCTTCGGCATCACCGATCCGCGCACCGACAAGCGCATCGACTTCGTCGGCGGCGGCCGCGGGCTCGCCGAGCTCGAGCGGCTGGTTGACTCCGGCAAGATGGCGGTGGCGTTCGCGCTCTACCCGACGCAGATGCACGACCTCATGGCGGTCGCCGATGCCGGCGCCATCATGCCGCCGAAATCCACCTGGTTCGAGCCGAAGCTCGCCGACGGCATGGTCAGCCACGTGCTGGATTAAAAGCTCCCTCTCCCCAGCCGAAGTCGGATGTTTCCGACTTCGGCCACTCTTGGATTGGCCGAACTCGGGAACACCCGAGTTCGGCGGGAGAGGGAGCGCGCATCAGCAAGCCAACGTTCATCATTCTCGCGACGCCTGCGCGCCCGAGTTTTGCAAATCGCTCTGAAGCCGTAGCCCGGGTTGAGCGTTAGCGAAACCCGGGAGCGGCATTCAAGCTCGCAGATCGTTCCCGGATTTCACTTCCGTTCAATCCGGGCTACGACAAAAGGGAAGCGGA
>JBEKNW010000222.1:0-6386 GCA_049522435.1 Xanthobacteraceae bacterium | reverse complement strand
GCTCGTCCTCGCCACCGAGATGCAGGTCAAGCTGATCGAGGGCGAACAGGCACGGCTGCGCTACACGACGACCACCAATGTCGAGGCTTGGACCTACTGGGTTCGGGGGCTATCCCATTTCCACCAAGCCCCCTCCAAAGAAAAAATGGGTCCCGCGCGGTTCTATTGGGAAAAGGCGCTGGCGCTTGACCCAACCTCGGCGGCGCTCAATGCCATGCTAGGCTTCATGCATTGTTTGGATGCTCGCTTCGGCTGGTGGGACGACCACGAAACGGCAATGGGTAAGGCGCGGGCGTATTCCGACAAGGCGCTAGAAATCGATCCTGACAATGCCGACGCCCACACCGCGTCAAGCCTCATTCTGTTGATGCAAAGACGCTACGATGAAGCCGTGGCCGATGCCCGGAAGGCCATTCAACTCGCGCCTGGCTCGGCACTGGCAGCGGACCTTGCCAGCTTCGTTTTCGCGCCGTCCGGATATCCCGAAGAGGCGGTCGTCGAGAGCGAGAAAGCGATTGCCCTGAGCCCGCACTATCCTCCGGCGTATCTGGGCACGCTCGGAAACGCCTATCGCCTGGCGGGGCGAACCGAGCAAGCGATCGCCGCCTTTAAGGCCTACCATGCCCGCAGCGCCGGATTTGGCCTTACCGATCTTGTGATCATTTATCAGGAGATCGGCTTGGCGGAGGAGGCGAAGCGAACGGCCGTGCAGCTAATGGCGACACGTCCGAATTTCACGATCGCCGCGTGGCTCAAGACCCAGTTCATTCGCCGCGACGCCGCACGAGTCGAGGCCGATACCGCGGCGCTTCGCGCCGCCGGGCTGCCGATGGGTTGAGCGCGTTTGCCAGTAGTTGGATGTCGCCTATTGACCCAAACCGAACCCCGGGGAGCCGAGGGTTACGCCAAACTTAGGCGTGACTCATCTGTTGCAGCCGTGGCTCAAGCAGTCGCCGCGAGGTTCCTTGGGGCTGGCAAGTGTCAGCGCCAGCCGAGGCCTGGGGCGACATCTTTAAGGATCGCCTCGATGACGTGGGCGTTATAGTCGACACCAAGCTGATTAGGGACGGTTAAGAGCAGTGTATCAGCCTCTGCGATAGCTTCGTCTTTCGCGAGTTGCTCGACGAGAATGTCCGGCTCGGCGGCGTAGCTGCGGCCAAAAATGGCGCGGGTGGTGTCGCCGAGGAAGCCGATCGTGTCGTCGTTCTCGTTCCCGCCTCCGAAATAGGCACGGTCGCGGTCATCCACGAGTGCAAAGATGCTGCGGCTGACCGATACCCGCGGCTTGCGCGCATGACCCGCCGCCTTCCACGCCTCACGGAATATCCGGATCTGCTCGGCCTGCTGGACGTGGAACGGGCGTCCGCTCTCGTCAATCTTAAGTGTTGAACTCTGGAGATTCATCCCGAGCTTGGCCGCCCACTCCCCCGTGGCATTCGTAGCGGCGCCCCACCAGATGCGATCGCGCAGGCCCTCCGAGTACGGCTCGACGCGCAGGAGGCCAGGAGGGTTTGGGAACATCGGTCGCGGGTTTGGGCGCGCAAAGCCCTCGCCACGCAGCACCTCGAGCAATACCTCGGTGTGGCGTCTGGCCATGTCGGCATCGGTCATCCCCTCAGCCGGGGCGTAACCGAAGTAACGCCATCCATCGATCACCTGCTCCGGTGACCCGCGGCTGATGCCCAGTTGCAGGCGTCCGCCGGCGATGACGTCGGCCGCACCGGCGTCCTCTGCCATGTACAGAGGGTTCTCGTACCGCATATCGATGACCGCCGTGCCAATCTCGATCCGCTTGGTCCTCGCGCCGACAGCCGCCAGCAGTGGGAAGGGGGAGCCGAGCTGACGGGCGAAGTGATGCACACGGAAGTAAGCCCCGTCGGCGCCGAGCTCCTCGGCAGCCACCGCCAAGTCGATCGATTGCAAGAGCGCGTCGGAAGCCGATCGCGTCTGCGACTGAGGCGAGGGAGTCCAATGGCCAAATGACAGGAATCCGATCTTTTTCATGGATATGCGTCGTTGGGGATGCGCTCAGTACTCGGTCTTCTAACCGGAAGAATTGAGCTGGAATAGGTCGTGTTCGCGAGGTAACTGCGCCAAGGCGCTCGGTCTGACGGTGCCGGCCACGCTCTTGGCACGTTCCGACAATGTCATGGAATAGCGCAATGAATGTCGCCTGTTGGCCCATCGCGTCGGTTCGTTGCGACGCAGCGATACGTCCGGAGTTGAGATCATAGCGGAAGTGGCTGACGCACGCTCAGAACCGCGAAGAAATTGACGATGCACAAGGGAGCAGTGACAGGTCCCACATTCGATCCGCTAACCCGGCGACCTACTTTTGCGTTTGAGCGGGGGCTGTCGCACTCGGCGTCGTCGTCACTGACATCGACACGTTGCCGTAACCGAAATAGACAAGGCCTCCGAACACGATGGCAAACAAGATTGCGCTCATTAGGGCGCTGAGGAAGCGGTTGCCGAAAGCGATCGAGGCGCCGACTAAATCAATGATGAACACCACGATGCTTGCAATGAGCACGGGCTCAAACCACGCGTATTGTGCGGGCAACAACATAGCTCTTCTCCCCAGCATTTTCAGGATGTTCGACGTTAGCAGAAGGGACGACGGCTGGCTATCCTCTCGATCAATGGAGTTGGGAACTTCACCAACGTCCGCGTCGGTTAATTAGCCTGAGAATGATCAGCAGGATGATAGCGCCGATCGTGGCGCTGATGATGGCGGTGATGATGCCGGAGCCGAGATGAATGCCGAGTTGAGGAAGTAGCCAATTTCCGATGAAGGCACCGATGATGCCGATGCACAAATCCGCGACCAAGCCGAAACCAGTGCCGCGCACGATTTGGCCCGCAAGCCATCCCGCAATGAGACCGACCACTAGAATGATCAGAAGGCTTTCACCGGACATCGATGTATTCTCCCCCATGGAAATAGAAGGCCTGTGTATCTGAGAGTATGTCCGAAAACATTACCGGGAATTTCCCAGATGCCTTCCGAAACCGGCGTGAATGGTAGGCTCATTCTGAACTGGCAGGAAGCCCAGATGCGAAGAAAAGCTGGCGTCCTGAATTCTCGTCACAGAGTTGGACCGCGGCAATCCTGTCTGAGGCTCTATTGAGCCGTAGAAGCGGTATCTGTTGCTGAGGCATCTGTTGTCGTCGTAGTTGGGATAGCGGATTCTGCAACATAAACAAGCAATATAAGCCGCCCGCCCCTGCGGGCCGCCGCGCGGCATTGGGTACGGCACAAGTCGCACACACATTCCTAAGACTTCGGATCATGCCCGCTCGTGGCCCATAGCGACGGATCGCATTTTGGCAGCCGACCGTCGCTTTCGGAGCAAAGCGGACTTGGTAATTCGTCCGCCCGGGCGCACTTTATGAGTTCCCCGCCCTAATTTTCATCCGACACCGCATAGGGCCGCGGCAGCGGCTCGACCGGGAGGTCGGGATGCGGCCGGCCGAAATCGGGCGCCGGCGAATCCTGGCCGATCTCCACGATGCCGCGGCGGATGGCGCGCGTGCGCGCAAAATGCGCAAACAAGGCCTCGCCGTCGCCGCGGCGGATGGCGCGGGTGAGTTGCGACAGGTCCTCATTGAAGGTGCCGAGCATTTCCAGCACCGCGTCCTTGTTGGCGAGGAACACGTCGCGCCACATGGTCGGATCGGACGCGGCGATGCGGGTGAAATCGCGAAACCCGCCGGCGGAGAATTTGAGCACCTCGGAGCGCGTCACTTCGGCGAGTTCGTCGGCGGTGCCGACGATCGTATAGGCGATGAGATGCGGCAGGTGACTGGTGATCGCCAGCACGAGGTCGTGGTGCGCGGCCGGCATGGTCTCGACATTGGCGCCGAGCGCGCGCCAGAACGCGGCCAGTTTTTCGACCGCGGCGGGATCGGCGCCCGCGGGCGGCGTGAGAATGCACCAGCGGCCGACGAACAGCCCGGCGAAGCCGGCATCGGGGCCGGAATGCTCGGTGCCGGCGACCGGATGCGCCGGGACGAAATGCACACCCTCGGGCAGATGCGGGGCCATGTCGCGAATAACGGCTCCCTTGACCGAGCCGACATCGGAAACGGTCGCGCCGCGCGCGAGATGCCGGCCGATCTCCGCGGCGACCGCGCCGCAGACACCGACCGGAACGCAGACGATGACGAGATCGGCGCCGGCAACCGCGGCGGCATTATTCTCGACCACCTGGTCGGCAAGTCCGAGTTCGGCGACGCGCCGCCGCGTGGCCGCGGAGCGCGCCGTCGCCACGATCTCGCGCACGGCCCCTTGCGCCCGCGCCGCCCGCGCGATCGAGGAGCCGATCAAGCCGACGCCGATCAAAGCCAGGCGATTAAACAGCGGTGCGGACTTGGTCACAGCATCACGCCGCTTTCGCCAAGAATTCTTTGAGTGCCGCGACGACCAGCCGGTTGGCCTCTTCCGTGCCGACGCTCATGCGCAACGCGTTCGGCAGCTTGTAGGTGCTGAGCTGACGCAGAATGAGGCCGCGCGCCGTAAGGAAGGCGTCCGCCTCCTTGGCGGAGCGTCCCTTGGCTTCGGGAAAGTGGATCAGCAAAAAATTGGCGACGCTCGGGGTCACCTTCAGGCCGAGTTTTTCTATCTCCTGGGAGAGCCAGGCGAGCCAGCGCGTGTTGTGCTCGCGCGCGCGCTCCTGGTGCTCATGATCCTCGATCGCCGCGACGCCGGCGGCGATCGCCGGGGCATTGACGTTGAATGGGCCGCGAATGCGGTTGACGGCGGCGATGACGTGGGCGGGGCCGAACATCCAGCCGAGCCGCAAGGCCGCGAGGCCGTGGATCTTGGAGAACGTGCGGCACATGACGACGTTCTCGCTGGTGGCGACGAGCTCGATCCCGGACTCGTAATCGTTGCGCCGGACATATTCGGCATAGGCGGCATCGAGCACCAGCAGCACCTGCGGCGGCAGGCTGCGGTGCAGCCGCTTGACCTCGTCGAAGGAGATGTAGGTGCCGGTCGGATTGTTCGGATTGGCGAGGAAGATCACTTTCGTCTTCTTCGTCACGGCCGCAAGCATCGCATCGACGTTGGCGGTGTAATCCGTCTCCGGCGCGACGACCGGGCGGGCGCCGGTGCCGAGCGTCGCGATCGGATAGACGAGAAAGCCGTGCGTGGTGTGGATCGCCTCGTCGCCATCGGCGAGATAGGCGCGCGCCAGCAAGTTCAAAAGGTCGTCGGAGCCGGCGCCGCATACGATGCGGTCGGGATCGAGCCCGAACGCGCGCCCGATCGCCTCGCGCAGCTCGGTCGCGGAACCGTCGGGATAGTCTTCCAGATGCGCGGCGACGGATTGATAGGCCGCGATCGCGCGCGGGCTCGGCCCGAGCGGCGTCTCGTTCGACGCCAGCTTGAATATCTTGGCAACGCCCTGAGCGCTGCTCTTGCCGGGGACATAGGCCTCGATCTCGAGCACGCCGGGTCGCGGCTGGGGATGTATGGCGGCCATCGGTCACTCTCTCGTCTTTGCCCTTTTCCGGGGGAGATTTATTGCTTACGCGGCACCGTATAGCGGGTCGCGTGGCCGCCGACGAGGGCCCTCGAGCGGATGGAGGCGCCGGTCCCCAGGAGGGCGTCGGCGACGGCACCGATGCCGCCACGCTCGACGGAGATGAGCAAGGCGGCGCCATCGAAGGCGCGGTCGGGGACCGCGATGGCGTCGGCGAGACCGGCGATTCTGTCGACGGAGCCGGCGCGCCAGCCGGAGACCCGCACGCTCCACACTTCGGTTTCGGTCACCATGGCGTCCGCCGCGACGCGCGAGATCACGAAGACCGGCATGCCGGCCGGATGATCGGCGCGCTCGACGAAGGGCAGCCGCGCAATGATTTTCGGGGCGGTGTCGAATTCGAGCGCCGTCCACCACGGGCCGGCGCCGGCAATGGCGAAAGCGGGAACGAGGCCGAGATCGCCTTTCGATGCGGTGACCGCCTGGACGACGCTCGCCGATCCCATATGCGGCACGAACGGCACCGTGAAGCCGAAATGGAAGCGCGCGGAGTCGCGCATCAGCGCATCGCCGGCGGAAAGGTCGGCGTGCACGGCGAAGGGTGCCTGCACGTAGGTGAAGGTTGAGATGATGACGCGCCAGATGCTCTCGACGGTATCGAGCGGGAGGCTGCCGTGATGACGTTGGACGAGGCGGCGCATCATGTCGGCCTCGCGCGCCGGGCGGAACGCGGAGCCGGATTCCTCGGTCTTCTTCACCGCGATCAGTCGTTCGATGATCTCGCCGCGCTCGATCAAGAGCGCGTGCATCGCCTCGTCGATGCGGTCGATCTCGCTACGCAGGTCGACGAGCGAGGGTTCGTTCTGGCGCGGCGGTTTCATGCTCTGCCCGGGCAAT
>JBEKNW010000221.1:0-6472 GCA_049522435.1 Xanthobacteraceae bacterium | reverse complement strand
CGATCGCCACCATCCATCGAAGATTGATCGTCGGCATCGCCAGAACCCTGCCGCGATGCCCATGCTGTGCCCGCAGCTTCAAACCGAACACCCGCTATGCTTTATGACGCAGTAAGATTAGCTGAACAGCGCGATGAGCTCTTCATCGCTCAGAGCGCGCACGGCCGCGAGCGGATCGCTTGGCGCGGCGCGTGGAATTGCCCGCGTCGCCGGACCCACATTGCCGCGCGGTGGCGGCAAAGTCGGCGCCGGCGGCGGCTTGGATTCCGGCTTGGCTTCCAGCTTGGCTTCCAGCTTGGCTTCCATCGATGCTGGCGCAGCGGAAGCGGACGCCGGAGATGCGGCCGAGAAAACCTGGCTCGCCGCTTCACCCTCGGAAGCGCTCGCCGAAGTCGCTTCTTCCCGTCGCTCCTCCCACTCGCGGGAGAGCGTGGTGGTCGCAACCGCGTGAACGTCCGGCAGTTCGCGGTCCGCGTCACCGATGTTGCTGTCGTGCGTCGTTTGCTTGCTGTCCTCGGGCTTCACTGCACCAGCGATGGCCGCCGCAGGCGCGCGGGCCGCTGCCATTGCCTCGACCGGCGGCGTGAACAGCGGGCTCGGAGCGGGCAGCGGCTCGAACAGATCGGCCGGATCTTCTTCGGGCCCGGTTGGCGGCAGTGTATCGGACAACAACGGATGCACCGGCTCCAATTGGAGCAGCGATCCGACATCATCCTCGTCGAACGATTGCGTATCAACGGCGTCAGTCGCTTGTGCGGAATCATCCAAGCGCTCGGCGTCGTGACCTCGAATTTCATCACCTGCAGGCTGGGCAGCGGCGATCGCTGCTGCCGGCTCGATCCGTTCGCTCCCGGCCGGATCGCTTGCAAACGACTCGGTGCATAAAGATTCGATCGATGAAACTTCACCCGCCACCTCGCTGCCAGATAGCTCTTCACTCGGTAGCTCGCTGCTGGGTAACTCTTCGCTGCTGGGTAACTCTTCGCTCCGAAAATCTGCGCTCGACAACTCCCCGCGGGATGGCACCTCGCTCGATAACATCTCGATCGAAATCCCCTCGTTTGAGGCCCCCTTCGGTGGCCCGGTGAGGCCGCCAGCATCTCCCGCATATTCGTTGTGCCGGTGTTCGGCTTCACTTGCTGTCATCTTCGCATCGGGCGCCACCTTCGCCTCCGCGTCGGTCGGCGCGAAAATGTCGATGACCGGCGCTGCGGCGGCGCGCGGCGCGCGGTCTCCAACGTCTTCGGCACTAAGAACCGTCGACGGAACGTCCGCCGCGGGCTCTGCCGGCTGTTCGCGCTCGACCGCTGCCGGCTCGATCCGTTCGCTTCCGGCCGGATCGCTTGCAAACGACTCAGTGAGTAAAGGTTCGATCGATGAAGGCTCCAATGTGCTCGCCGCTACCGGCTCACGGTGTTCGGGCACCACGACGTCCGCCTCAGCCTCGTGGAGCGAGCCAATGATCGGCTCGCGGGATGGCGATTCCCGTTCTTCATCCTGCTCGGAATCATCCTGCTCGGACGATGAAGGGATGACATCGGCAGGTTCGCTTGGCGGCTCGCGTCCCGGCTCATCGGCTTCGGCAGGCGCGGGAAACAATGCCGCGAGCGCCGTAACCGCTTGGGCGAAATTTTCATCCTGCCGCGCTTCCGGCTCGGACAGCTCCGCGGGCGTCGGCGTTTCGCGATCGAACGCGTCTTCGCCGGCGGCCTCATCCTCGATCGCCCCCTCGGGCTGCGCGGCAGCCGGCGCAACTGCCGCGTCGACGGCGGGCGGCTCCGCGCCGGGGCCCGCGACAGCGGCCACGAGCGCAATCATGGCGTCGACGCGACGAGCCAGGTCGCGCAGCGCCGAGGCAATATCTTGGCTGCGTTCGGCGGCGGGAAGACCATCGGGCGCCGGCGTTCCGCTCGCCGCGACGCCGGCTTCGACCCGCTCGATCGCCGAAGCCAACTCGGTGAGATCGCGGGCAAATGCGGCGGGAACCTGGAGCGGCGGATCGTCGCGCATCGCCGCCTCGAGGCGCGCGATCGTGCCGACGAGCATGTGCGTATCGGGATGACGCTCGCGGATTGCGTATTCAGTCAGGAACCTGCGACCGCGCTCGGTCGCCATGATCTGCGCGTAAACGGCTTCGTAATCCGCATCGTTCGGCGGCCCGGCCAAAACATCCGACAAAAGCAGAGGATTGGTGGACATCGCTACCCCGGAGGATACCGATTCAACAGCACAATGGCCGCAACCCCGCAACCGGATTGAGGGATTGTTATCCAGAGATACCCACAGGCTCGTCGCCGCCGGGACGGCAATGGACAAGCCTGCGCTCAACCCCAAAGCGCCGGGTCGGGCGGATAGACAAGGCTTCCCTCGTAGCGCAAGCCATCAGGGCGATCCTTGGCAAGCAGCAGCGGGCCGTCGAGATCGACCACTTGCGCATGCTGCGCCGCGAGCATGGCCGGCGCCATCGCCAGCGAGGTCGCGACCATGCAGCCGACCATGATGGCAAGGCCGCGCCGCTCGGCCTCGGCGGCAAGCGCCAGCGCCTCGGTGAGGCCGCCGGCCTTGTCGAGTTTGATATTGACCGCGTCGTACTTGCCCAAAAGGGCATCGAGCGAAGCGCGGTCGTGCACGCTCTCGTCGGCGCAGACCGGAACAGGGCGTTTGATGCGCGCGAGCGCATCGTCGCGGCCCTCTTGCAGAGGCTGTTCAATGAGCGTGACGCCGGCGTCGGCGCAGGCGGCGAGGTTTGCCTCGAAATTGTCTGGGTCCCAGCCCTCGTTGGCGTCGACGATGAGTTGGGCCCGCGGCGCGGCGCGGCGCACCGCCGCGATCCGCTTGCCGTCGCCGTTTCCGCCGAGCTTCACCTTGAGCAAGGGCCGCCATGCGGCTCGCTCCGCCGCTTCCGCCATCGCCGCGGGAGCGGCGAGCGAGATCGTATAGGCGGTCAGGCGCGGCACCGGCCTGGCGAGACCCGCCAATTCGTGCGCGCGACGGCCTGTCTGCTTGGCGTTAACGTCCCAGTAAGCACAATCGAGTGCATTACGGGCAGCACCGGCGGGCATGGCGTGCTGCAGGGCGGCGCGATCCAAACCCCGTCGCAGCGCCGGGCGCATGGCATCGATTGTTGCCACAATACCGTCCGGAGTTTCGCCGTAGCGTGCGTAGGGGACGGACTCGCCGCGGCCGCGGTGGGTCCCATCGCTGAGTTCGGCCACCACCACGACAGCTTCGGTCTTGCTGCCGCGGCTGATCGTAAAGGCGCCGGCCAACGGCCAGCGCTCGATCCATACGGAGAGTTCCATGCGAGGGGCAATATGACCGGGGATAGCTCGCGGGCTCAAGGGTTGCGCAGCGCGGTCTTGGCGCGGAGCGCAAAGCGTTGAGCTCCGCCTTCCTCACCGGCACGGTCGACGGCGAACGCGTGGCGCTTGCCGCGATGGGCGCCTGGACGGCCGAGCGCGCCGCCGAGCTCGAGAAGCTCATCGAGGAGACGGCGCATCGCTACAAGGACGCGCGCAGCGTCGATATCGACCTCGCCAAGCTCGAACGGCTGGACATGTTCGGCGCTTGGCTCATCGAGCGCCTCAAGCGCGCGCTTACCGCGCACGGCTCGACCACGCGCGTCGTCGGCCTGTCGGACGCCGATTGCGGCCTCATCGATGAAGTGCGCCTCGTCAACCGGGCGCCGCCGACCGGCGGCGGCGCCGAAAACCGTATCCTGATCGCGCTCGATTCGATCGGGCGCAACGTCGCCGACATCGGCTGGTCGCTCGTGCTTCTTGCCCAGCTCCTCGGCGCGCTGAGTGTCGTGGTGCTGAGGACGATCGCGCACCCGTCACGGCTGCGTCTGGCCTCGACAATGCATCATCTCGAACGCGTCGGCTGGCGCGCGGTGCCGATCATCGCGCTGAGCACGTTCCTGATCGGCGCCATCCTCGCCCAGCAGGGCATTTTCCGTTTCCGCGCCTTCGGCGCCGACATCTATGTCGTCGACATGGTCACCGTCCTGGTGTTGCGCGAAGTCGGCGTGCTCATCGTCTGCGTGATGGTGGCCGGCCGTTCCGGCAGCGCATTCACGGCCGAACTCGGCTCGATGAAAATGCGCGAGGAGATCGACGCGCTGCGCACCATGGGCCTCGATCCCATCGAGGTGCTCGTCCTGCCGCGCATCGTCGCGCTTGTCATCGCGGTGCCGATGCTGACCTTTCTCGGCTCGATGGCGGCGCTCTACGGCGCCGGCCTGGTGTGCTGGCTCTACGGCGGCATGGCACCCGACATCTTCCTTGAACGGCTGCGCGAGGCGATCTGGCTGCCGACATTCGAGGTCGGCATGATCAAGGCTCCGTTCATGGCGCTGGTGATCGGGCTCGTCGCCTGCGTCGAAGGGTTCGAAGTGGAAGGGAGCGCCGCTTCGCTCGGTCGCAAGACCACCTCTTCCGTCGTCAAGTCGATCTTTCTCGTTATCGTGCTCGACGGTGTGTTCGCCATGTTCTTCGCCGGCATTGGCATGTGAAGAATCGGGGATGTGAGAGATGACCAGCAACGAGGCGGTGATCAGCGTGCGCAATCTCGTCGTCGGCTTCGGCGCGGCGCCGGTGCTCGACCATGTGGCGCTCGATGTCTTCCGCGGCGAGATTCTCGGCTTCGTCGGCGGCTCGGGCGCCGGTAAATCGGTACTCATGCGCACGATCATTGGGCTGTTGCCGAAACGCCAGGGCGTGATCGAGGTGTTCGGAACCGATCTTGCCGGTCTCAGCGGCCGCCAGCGGCGCGCGATCGAGCGGCGCTGGGGCGTGCTGTTCCAACAGGGTGCGCTGTTCTCCTCGCTGACCGTGCGCCAGAACGTTCAGTTTCCGATCCGCGAACATCTGGATTTGTCGCCGCGCCTGATCGACGAGATCGCGCTGGCCAAGCTCGAAATGGTCGGTCTTAACGCCGACGTGGGCGGAAAATATCCCGCAGAACTCTCCGGCGGCATGGTCAAGCGCGTCGCGCTTGCGCGTGCGCTCGCGCTCGATCCCGACATCGTCTTCCTCGACGAGCCCACCTCCGGCCTCGATCCGGTGGGCGCCGCCGAGTTCGACGAGTTGATCCGTACCCTGCAGCGCACGCTGGGGATCAGCGTGTTCATGGTTACCCACGATCTCGACAGCCTGCACGCGGTCTGCGACCGCATCGCGGTCCTGTCCGAAGGCCGCGTGATCGCGGCAGGTCCGATCGAGACCATGCTCGCATCCGAGCATCCGTGGCTCAAATCCTATTTCCGGGGCAAACGAGGGCGCCAGGCTCACCACTCAGACCGCTACCACTAACGACCGCGCAGAGAGGCTATTCATGGAGACCAAGGCCAACTACATCGTGACCGGCGTGTTCACGCTCGCCGTCATCGTCGCAGCGTTCGGCTTCGTCTATTGGTTCCAGAACAGCGCCGGCGGCGGCGAACGGACTGTCTACCGCGTGGTATTCGCCGGCTCGGTGTCGGGCCTGCGCTCCGGCGCCTCGGTCCTGTTCGATGGCGTCCGGGTCGGCGAGGTGACCGAACTTGCGCTCGACGCCCACGACCCGCGCAAGGTCGAGGCGTCGATCTCGCTCGATCGCGCGGTGCCGGTGCGCGCCGACACCAAGGTGACGCTCGATTTCCAGGGACTCACGGGGCTCGCCGAGGTGTCGCTCACCGGCGGATCGGCGGATGCGGCGCTCATCGTTGCGGGCGATGGCGGACTGCCGACCATTTATGCCGATCCGAGCGCAGGCGCCGATGTGACGCAGGCGGCACGCAACGTGCTTTCCCGCATCGACGGCCTCGTCGCCGACAACGAGACGGCGATGCGGGCCTCGCTGCGCAATATCGAGACGGTGACGACGACGTTGGCGCGGAATTCAGAGCACCTCGACAAGGTCATGGCCGGCCTCGAAAACCTCACCGGCAACGCCGACGGCCATGGCGAGATCGCCGAAGCCGCCGGTGCAATCCGCAAGCTCGCCGACAATCTCGACAAACGCACGGACGAGATATCGACCGGGCTCGCGCGTTTCTCCAATTCCGGTCTGCGCGAATTCGAGGCGTTTGCCGTCGATGGCCGCCGCACGCTTGCCGAGCTGAATAAGGCGATCAAGAACATCGACGAGCACCCCTCGCGGCTGATCTTCGGGCATTGATGTCCGGTCCGCTCATTCCCGCGAAAGGCGAAAGCGGGAATCCAGTGCCGGGTCCCTGCTTGCGCGGGGACGAGCGGGAGAATCTCGCCGTTCAGGCGGCGATCTCCTTCTCCTCCCGGGGCGCAATCAAGGGCTCGCTGGGAAGCGGCCGCGAAGCACCGGTTTCGACCCAGGTGATGATTTCGAATCGCCCGTCCTCATGCTCGGCAAGCGCGGTGCAGCTCTCGACCCAGTCGCCGCAATTCATGTAGCGGATGCCGAAATTGTCGTGGATGATGGCGTGGTGGATGTGGCCGCAGATGACGCCGTCGAC
>JBEKNW010000220.1:0-6535 GCA_049522435.1 Xanthobacteraceae bacterium | reverse complement strand
TGACGCCTTCCTCGACGGAGGGGATATAGTTGCGCGGCACCACGCCGCCGGTGATTTTCTCCTCGAAGGAGAAGCCCGAGCCGCGCGGCAGCGGCTTGATGTCGAGCACGACGTCGCCGTACTGGCCGTGGCCGCCCGATTGCTTCTTGTGGCGGCCGCGCTGGACGATGCCCTTGCGGATGGTCTCGCGGTAGCCGACGCTCGGCTGGCGCCGCTCGATGGCGACGCCGTAGCGGTCGCTGAGACGTTCGGTGGTGACGCGCAGGTGCATCTCGCCCTGGCCCCACAGCACCACCTCGTGCGTCTCCGGATTGAGCACGATGGTGACGGAAGGGTCCTCCTCGGCGAGCTTGTTGAGCGCCTGGCCGAGTTTCACGTCGTCCTTGCGCTCCTTCGCCGATATCGCGATGGCGAGCACCGGCGGATAGGGCTCGATCTTGGCCACCGCGGGATGCGCCTGCTTGCCCGCCGTCAGCGTATCGCCGGTCTTGGCCTTGTCGAGCTTGGCGAAGGCGACGGTCTCGCCGACGCTGGCCGGTCCGCGCTTCTCGCTTGACTGGCCGACAAGCTTGAAGACGCCGGCGACGCGGCCGGCCTCGTCGTCACCGGACAAGAAGGTGGTGCCGTCACCGGCCTGGCCCGCGAGCAGGCGCGCGATCGACATCCTGCCGCCATGGGTCGTGTTCAGCGTCTTGAGCACGTAAGCCACGGCATCGCCGTTCGCCTTGACGCCGAGGCGTTTCGCCGTCTCGGCGATCCCCGGCGATTCATGGCGCAGCGCCTTCAGAAGCCGTAAAATCCCGTTGCCGCGCATCGCGGTCCCCAGCAGCACCGGGCACACGAGCCCTTCGCGCAATTCACGCGTGAGGTCGTCGAAAACCTTGTCGCGCGGCGGCTGGATGTCTTCGAGCAACTGCTCCATCAACTCGTCGTCGTGGTCGGCGAGCGTCTCCAGCATGGAGAAGCGCGCCGTCTTCTCGCGGTCGGCGGCGTCGCCTTCGAGCGCAACGACTTCCGAGGCGGCGTGCTCCTTGTAAACGAAGGCGCGTTCCAGCGCGAGATCGACGCAGCCGGTGATGATATCGCCGGCGAACGTCGGGATCTGTCTCAAGATCAGCTTGGTGCGCGATGCAGGCTGCAGCAGCTTGAGCACGTCGTGGACGCCGGCATCGGCCTTGTCGATCTTGTTGAGAAAAAGAATACGGGGAATTTTTCGGTCTTCCAGCTCGCGCAAAATGAGCTGCAGCTGCGGCACTTTCTTCTCGTCCATTTCGCACACGACCACCGCCACGTCGATCGCCGGCAGCACCGCGCGCATGTCGTGAGCGAACTCGACCGAGCCGGGGCAATCGAGGAAGGTATAGGAGTCGCCCATGAAATTGGTCGTGGCGACCGTAAGCTCGACGCTCATGCGGTGATGGCGCGCTTCCTTGCTGCCGTCGCCGACCGTATTGCCGGCCTCGACGGTGCCCTGACGCTGGATCACGCCGGTGCGCGCGAGGATCGCCTCAAGGAGCGTGGTCTTGCCGCTCTGGAAGGGACCGACCAGCGCGACACAGCGGGGGCCTGTCGCGCGCGTGGCGTTGTTTGCGTTTGCTGCCATGACTGCCTCCCGGCGCTGACCCGTCGTTCATCCCCAACCCTGCCCTCCCGCGCTTGCGAGGGAGGGTAGGGGGAACCATCGTTTCAGGCGTCGGCGGGGCTGGTCAAGGGGCGCGACATTGCGCGCGCCGGGTCACCGTCCGAGGCCTGCCTCAGCCCGCCGGCAGGCCGCAATTTACTGGGCGGGATGAAGCTCCAGGGAGCCCACGCCGGCCGCGATGTTGAGTCCCAACTGTCCCTGAACCGAAAGTGGTTGCAGCGCCACCGTGCGGTTTGATCCGCCGACGAGAACATTGGCGCCGAGTCCGGCGGCAATGGACGCTTCCGCCGACGCCCCGACATAGGTTCCGGTCAGCATGCCGGCATGGCGGTTGGTATCGGTAAACACCGCCCAAATGATCGCGCCACCGCTGGTCACGCCGACGTCGAGGCCGATTCGCGTCAGCGTTCCCGTATAGGCTTCGGGCGGTCCGCCCTCGGGCTTGAAATTGCAGTTCACATTGCGTTGCGAGCCGAGGATGAGGCCGATGCTCGACGAAAGCGAGCATTCGAGCGAGCCCACCTGCACGCGATCCTGCTGCGCGTCGGCAGGCGTCGTGAACACCGTTGCGAGTGCTGCAGCCCCGAGGACTGCTCCTGCAAAGGCAGTGCGATACATATGGATTCTCCCTGACCCGGCCCGCCCTGTGGGCCTTTGACTATCATTGTAGGCGAGAACGAAGCCGGCGTCGCCTGTCCATTCTCACGATCGCGAACGGCAGAAGACTCCCGGCCGGACCGCGACGGGCCTACTGCAAATTGCCGCAGAAGCGCTGGATGCGCGTGCAGGCTTCCTCCAGCGCGCTCGTGGCGGTGGCATAGGAGATGCGGAACGCCGGACTCCAGCCGAACGGCGCGCCCTGCACCACCGCGACCCCTTCGGCTTCCAACAGCTCGGTGACGAAATCCTCATCCGTCGCGAGCTTCCTGCCGGTGGGCGCAGTCTTCCCCATCGTCCCCGCGCAGGACGGATAGACGTAGAACGCACCCTCGGGCTTCGGGCACTGGATGCCCTTGGCCTGGTTGAGCATGGAGACACAGAGGTCGCGCCGTTCCTTGAAAATCTTGTTGTGCTTGGGGATGAAATCCTGCGGTCCGTCGAGCGCCTCGACCGCGGCCCATTGCGACACCGCGGTCGGGTTCGACGTCGACTGCGACTGGATCATCGCCATCGCCTTGATGAGCGGCTCCGGACCGCCGGCATAGCCGATGCGCCAGCCGGTCATGCAATAGGCCTTGGACACGCCGTTCACCGTCAACGTGCGTTCATAGAGTTGCGGCTCGAGCTGCGCCGGCGAGAAGAACTGGAAATCGTCGTAGACGAGGTGCTCGTACATGTCGTCGGCCATGACATGAACCTGCGGGTGACGAAGGAGCACGTCGGTGACCGCTTTGAGCTCGGCGCGCGTATAGGCGGCGCCGGTCGGGTTCGACGGCGAGTTGAAGATGATCCACTTGGTTTTCGGCGTGATCGCCTGCTCCAGCGCCTCGGGCTTCATCTTGAAGCCCGATTCCATCGTAGTTGCGACCGCGACCGGCTCGCCGCCCGCGAGCAGCACCATGTCGGGATAGCTCACCCAATAGGGCGCGGGGATGATTACCTCGTCTCCCGGATTGATGGTCGCAATGAGCGCGTTGTAGAGCACTTGCTTGCCGCCGGTGCCGACGATGATCTGCGAGGGTTTGTAGGCGAGTTCGTTCTCGCGCTTGAACTTGCGCGCGATCGCCGCCTTGAGCTCCGCAATGCCGTCGACGGCGGTGTACTTTGACGCCTTGCCGGCGCGGATGGCCTTGATCGCCGCCTCTTTGATGTTCTCCGGCGTATCGAAATCGGGCTCGCCGGCGCCAAGCCCGATGACGTCGCGGCCCGCCGCCTTGAGCGCGCGCGCCTTGTCCGTCACCGCGATGGTGGCCGACGGCTTGATGCGCAAAATCCGGTCCGCGAGAAAGGCCATTGCAATTCTCCACTTGAGACGCGTGCTTCCTAAAGCGCCATTCGCGCACAGGCAAGGGCGAGTTCCGGATGGCGGGCTCAATTCTCCGTTAAGGCTCCGCTGGCCTAATGCGCGGTACCTTCATCCGAACACAGGAACCGCCATGAACCGGGCGCGCGAAATTTTGCGGAGCGGGGCTTGGCTCACGCGCGAGCGCATCCGGCTGGTGGCATTCGCGGTCCTCGTCGCTTCCGTCGCCGGCTTTCTCTATTTGGTGGTCACCGCGAACGGGCTCATCGACCTGCAAGGCCGGCCGCTGGGAACAGATTTCTCCAGCTTTTACGCGGCCGGCACCTATGTGCTCGACGGCAACCCCGAGGCGCCATTCGACCCTGCCCGGCAGCACGCCCGCGAGCAAAAAATCTTCGGCGCAGCGACGCCGTTCTACAGCTGGTTCTATCCGCCATTCTTTCTCGCTATCGCCGCCGCGCTGGCGTTGATGCCCTATTGGCTGGCGCTTGCGGTCTGGCAGGCGGTTACGCTTGTACTTTATTTGCTGACAATCCGCGCGATCCTCTCTCCCTCTCCCCATCGGGGAGAGGGTCGGGGTGAGGGGGTACCGAGCTATCAATCTGGCTCCGAGCCCCCTCACCCGACTGCGCTCCGCGCAGTCGACCTCTCCCCGTACACGGGGAGAGGTGAATGGCTCCTCCTTGCGCTCGCCTTCCCGGCCGTGCTGGTCAATATCGGTCACGGCCAGAACGGCTTCCTCACGGCCGGCTTGCTCGGCGCCGCGCTCGTTGTGCTCGATCGCCGGCCGCTCATTGCCGGCATCCTGTTCGGCCTTCTGGCCTACAAACCGCAATTTGGACTGATGATTCCGATCGCGCTCATGGCAAGCGGCCGCTGGCGCTGTTTCGCCGCCGCCGCCGCGGCAGTCGCCCTCCTCGCCGTCGCGACCACGATCGCCTTCGGTCCGCATGTGTGGCAGGCTTTCCTCGGCTCGACCGGCTTCGCCCGCGTCGTCGGTCTCGAACAGGGCGATATCGGCTGGTACAAGATTCAAAGCGTGTTCGCCTGGGCGCGCATGTGGGGCGCGCCGATCCCACTCGCCTATGCCTTTCAGGGCGCGGTGATCGTCGCGCTCGGCGCCGCGCTCATCTGGCTGTGGCGCAGCGCCGCGCCCTATCCGCTCAAGGCCGCCGCGCTCTGCCTCGCCGCCATCCTCGCCACGCCCTTCGCCTTCGATTACGACATGATGGTACTGGCGCCCGCCATCGCCTTCCTCGCCGCCGACGGCATCGGGCGTGGGTTCGGCGCCTGGGAGAAGACGGCGCTTGCCGCGCTCTGGTTGACGCCACTCCTCGCCCGCAGTGTCGCGCACGCGACGCTCATTCCTCTGGGTGTGCCGGCGATGCTCGCAGTGTTCATTCTGTTGCTGCGGCGCAGCACAGTTGAACTCGTCTCGCCGGTGGCTTTTTCGGGCGTGTTTGTTCCAAAATAGCGAGCGGCCCATGCGGCGCATCGCGCGGCCACGACATCGCCGCGTTCAAGTAGTACGGCCCGCAAGGACGATCCTGCCCCAGGGGGAGTTGGCAGCGGCCATGTTCACGCTCTATTCGATGCAGCTTGGGGGCAACAGCTACAAGGCGCGGCTCGCCTTGGCGCAGCTCGGCATTCCTTATCGGCTGATCCAGATCGATATCCTCAAAGGCGAGAGCCGCACCCCGGAGTTCCTGACCAAGAATCCGAATGGCCAGGTGCCGCTTCTGGAAGTGGCGCCCGGCCGATTTCTCGCCGAATCCAACGCCATCCTCTGGTACATCGCCGGCGGCACGCCGCTCGCGCCCGAGGACCGCATCGAAGGTGCGGAAGCGTTGCAATGGATGTTCTTCGAACAGCACAGGCTGGAACCTAATCTGGGCGCGGCCTATTTCTGGCTCACGCTCGTCAAGGGCGGGCGCGAATTGCAGCGCCACGCTTTCGAGGACTGGATGGAGGAGGGTCATCGCGCGCTCGGCGTCATGGAAAAGCATATCGCGCTGCACGATTTCTTCGCCGCCGACCGCTACACCATCGCCGACATCGCGCTCTACGCCTACACCCACGTCGCGCACCTGTGTGATTACGACCTCGCGGCGTATCCGGCCGTACGCGCCTGGCTCGCGCGCGTCGCCGCCGAGCCCGGCCACGTGACAATGGAGGCCGAACCGGCCACTGCCGTCGTCGCCAAATGAGACAGCCAAGTAAGCTGGCCAAGTGAGCTGGCCAAGTGACTTTCAAGTGATTTTTGCAAGCGATTTCTTGGCTCGAACCGTCGAGTGGCGGCAAAGCCACAGCGGCGAATAATCGTCACTGAGGCCTCCTTCGTTAACCATCCATTAACCAAAACTCACGAAATCGCCTTTCTTCTTCAATGGCTTCGCCCAAATCCGGCCGAACCGGCGCCGGCATCGGCAGCGATGGTGTGACAACGAACCGATTCGCGAAGGATGACGAATATGGGAGAGTTGACCGGCAAGCCCGGTTTCGCGCCGCCGCGTGCCGAAAACACGCGCTCGAAGCGCCACGCCGTCTCACTCGAACTGATCGCGACCATCGCGCTCACCGTTTCGCTCGTCATTGCCGCGACGGCCGTGTCGATGGGCGATAGGTCGTTGGCCCGAGGTGACGCCGTCGAGCGGCCTTCGGTCCGAATGCCGCTGCTGCGGGAATAAGCGGAACTCAATCGATCACGCCGCAACATGCGACGCCGGGTTCACTCACCGATAGGATCGGAGTGAACTAGGGCGCGAACTCATAAATGCGCCCGGGCGGACGACTTACGAGAGTCCGCTTTGCCCGTGCGCCGTGGAAAGGCGGCGCTTTCCAGTGGGTGTAAGTCCCACCCGGCAACCGCTCCAGCCGGAAGCAACCGGAGCAGCTATGGAGGTAACGAAATGGCTGAAGCCTTCGGGTAG
>JBEKNW010000219.1:0-6616 GCA_049522435.1 Xanthobacteraceae bacterium | reverse complement strand
CACGCGGCGTCGAGGCCAGCAAGACCAAGAAGGGCACGGCGGCTGCGGTCAGCGGCGCAAACGGCATGTCGCGGTAGCGCGGATCGAACACCAGCCCGAGCGCGGCCTCGACGGACACCAGCATCAGCGCGATCAGCGTGCCGCCGAGCGCCCAATCGAGCCCATCGCGACGTTCGCCGGTGCGGCCAAGGAGCAAGGAGAAATTGGGTGTCGCCCGGCCTGCAGCGCAGGCGGCGGCGCAGACGATCGGGGCGGCGGCCGCGGTCGCCGCGAAGGCGAGCGAGCGCAACCAGCTGCCGACGCTGAAGCTTTCAACGGGAACCGTCTCGACGGTCCAGCCGAACAGAACAGCGGGAAGAAACGACAGCGCGGCCACTCTGGGCCACAAAGACGCGGAAAGCCCTTTTCCGCGTCCGGCGGCGAAGGCGCCGCCAAACGTCAGCGCCGTCAAAAGAATACCGGCAAGGGCCTGGACGAGCCAATGCGGGTGATCGGAGACCGTGCCGGCAAAGCTGAATTTCGGCGCAGCCGTTGCGTGGTCGAAGATGCCCCAATAGCCGCCGGCCGCCCCTTCGAGCGCGCGTTTCCAGGGCTGGTCGAAGGCCTCGATGATGTTGACCCGAAAATTCTCGCGCTGCGCCAGCGCCAGCGTCTCGGTGACGGCGCGCGCCTGGTTCGACGGCGAGGGCCGCGCGCCCTCGCGCATGCGGCCGGCGCTCGGCCAGCCGAACTCGCCGATGACGATCTCCTTGCCCGGAATAGCGGCAGCGACCTCCCTGCGGATGGCGGCGACGTGGGCGGCCGCGAGCGAGGCCGGTAGCGGAAAGTCCTCCCAATACGGCAGCACGTGGATGGTGACGAAATCGACCGCGTTCTGCACGTCGGGATAGCGCAGCCAGTACTCCCAGACGTCGGCATAGGTGACCGGCATCGATACCTGGGCCTTGACCTCACGAATGATCGCGATGAGGTCTGTCGCCGACATTTCGCCGCGCAGCAGCACTTCGTTGCCGACGATGACGGCGGCAATGACGTCGGGATATTCTTTGGCGAGCGCAATCGTGGTCGCGATTTGCCGGCGGGTCTTCTGCGCCTTGTTGGAAATCCATATCCCGTGCAGCACCTTCAGTCCGTACCGCCGGGCGCCGGCGAGGACGGCGTCGAGGCCGTCGTCGATCGAATAAGTGCGCACGCAATCGGTGTATTTGGACAACAATGCGAGATCCTCATCGATCTGCCAGGGCTCGACGCGGGTTCCCTCCACGAGCGGATTCTGCTCGCCGCGGAACGGCGCATAAGACACGCAATACAGCTTCTGCCCGGCTGCAAGCGGGGACGGCGGCAGCTCGACCGGCGCGCCGAGCCACCACCACGCCGCACCGATCGCAAGCGCCGTGAGCGCAAACGAGGCGAGCGCCGAGCCGATCGCAGCGGGGTCTGGCGTGCGGGACACGCCTCTGCCATTAGCCTTGCGACCGCCTCATGCCAAGACCGAGAGCGCTGCCGCGATACGCGCTGGACAAACCGGCGCAGTTGCGCTGTTGTCGTGCCGGCTGCGCCTGGAAGTTGCCGCAATGGCGGCTCAATCCGGCGGCCTAGGAAACGTCCCTCTTTGCGGCTCGAGAATCGGCCCAACAACTCAAGTCGAACCATGCCCCTTCGTGTGCTCAGCGTTGCCGGCGGTCTGTCCGTCGCGGTCTGGCTACTTTCGGCCTCGATAGCTCCCCTTGCCCCCTCGGCTCTGGCGCAGAGCACCGACGCCAAGCCCGCGGACAAAGCTCCTGCGGCGGGGGCGGCGGGCCAGGAAACCGGCAAAGAGCCGCAGAAGATCGACGAGTTCGCCGAGGCGCAGCACGCGCTCAGCGGCCCGGCCGGCAATCCCGAATGTGTCTGGCTCGGCCGCCGCGTGGTCAGCCTGCTCTGGCGCGACGATCTCGACACCGCCTTCCGCCACCTCGACCTCTACGACCGGTTTGGCTGTCCGAGCGCTCATATCCAGGCGACGTTTCGCTGCCTCATCTTGCACGGAAACAACATCGATCCGAAGGCCGCCGACAGCCTGAACGGGCGGGTCCAGTCCTGCTGGATCAATCCGTTGATGCCGCCGGCGCCGGCGCCGGCCGCAGCCGCGGCAAACCCGACCACCAGCCGCTAGCGTCGCCCGCCGGCCGCAATCCGGCGACGTCGCAGATAAAGTTGCCGAACAAAAGTCGTTGTCTTGAATTTGCCACCTCCGAGGGCTACCTGTAATTTTGCCGCTCGTAGGTCGTCTCATCGTATCCATTGTCGAACCTTGGGGACAGGTTCGGCCATTGTTTCCTCGCCCCGCGTGGTTGAAATTCGATGCGCGCCGTCGCTGCCGTGCTCGCGCTCGTAGCGTGCGTGCATGCCGGTTTGTGGGCTTCGCTACGAACCCAAGATACGGCTCCGGACTTCACTGGGCAGCTCGCCAGCATTTCCTACGCGCCGTTCGTCGGCTCGCAGCATCCGGACTTCGGTGACCGCCCGACGGTCGAGCAGATCCGCGCGGACCTCAAGGCCATTGCCCCCTATACCCGCGCCGTTCGCACTTATTCGGCGACCGGCGGCGCCGAGCTTATTCCGCCGATCGCCGCCGAGTTCGGCCTCAAAGTTACGGTCGGGGCCTGGATCGACAAGGACAAAGATCGCAACGAGCGGGAAATTCGCTCTGCGCTCGATCTCGCGCGCCACTACAGCAACGTCAACGCCATCGTGGTCGGCAACGAGACCACGCTACGCGCGGAAATGAGCGTCGACGATCTCATCAAGCTCATCCAGCGCGTGAAGCGATCGAGCCCAGTCCCTGTTACCACAGGAGAAATCTGGACGGTCTGGATCGATCATCCGGAGCTCGCCTCGGCCGTGGATTTCATCGCCGCGCACATCCTGCCCTATTGGGAGGGCTTCGACGTCTCCCATGCGGTCGACCATACGATCGAATTCTACGACAAGCTGCGCCGCGTGCATCCCGGCAAGCGGATCGTGATTGCCGAGTTCGGCTGGCCGAGCGCCGGCTACAATTTCCACGACGCCAATCCCGGCCGCATCGAGCAGGCGCTCGTCATCCGTGATTTCGTTACGCGCGCGGAGGCCTATGGCATCGACTATAACATCGTCGAGGCGATCGACCAGCCGTGGAAGACGTTCGAAGGCGGTGTCGGCCCCTATTGGGGCCTGTTCGATGCCTCGCGCCAAGCGAAGTTCTCCTGGACCGGGCCTATTACCGACCCGGACTACATCAAGCGCGCTGGGCTCGCCGTGCTGCTCGGGCTGCTGCTGTCCTTGCCGATCCTGACCATGAGCGGGGTGACCGCGACGCAAGCGCTGACGCTTGCCGCATCCGCCAACCTGGTTGGAGCCTGGGTCGCGGCGATCATCGCCTTCTGGAAGGGCCATTACTTCGTGCCGGGGGCCGCCTTCGCGCTCGGGCTCGGCATGGTGCTGCTGGTGCCGCTTGTCGCCATCGCGCTCGCGCGCGTGGACGAGATCGCCGCCATCGCATTCGGCCGGCCGCCGCGCCGGCTTGCCGGTTCTCCGCCGGCGGCGCCGGAGGCGTCCGCGCCCAAAGTGTCGATCCACATTCCGGCCCATTGCGAGCCGGCGGAGATGTTGAAGACGACACTCGATGCCGTGGCGCGGCTCGACTATCCCAATCTCGAATGCGTCGTGGTGATCAACAATACGCCGGATCCGGCGTTCTGGCGGCCAGTCGAAGAGCATTGTCGCCTGCTTGGCGAGCGCTTCAAATTCATCAACGTCGAGAATCTCCGCGGTTACAAGGCGGGCGCGTTGCGCGTCGCGCTCGCGCACACGGCAAGCGATGCTGAAATCATCGGCGTCATCGACGCCGATTACGTCGTCGACGCGGATTGGCTGAAAGCTCTGATGCCGCTGTTTGCCGATTTCCGGGTCGGCTTGGTGCAATCGCCGCAGGACCACCGCGACGGCGACCGCTCGCTGATGCATCGCGCCATGAACGCTGAATATGCCGGATTCTTCGACATCGGCATGGTGCAACGTAACGAGGTCAACGCCATCATCATGCACGGCACGATGTGCCTCATTCGGCGCGCCGCGATCGAAAGTGCCGGCGGCTGGTCGAGCGATACCATTGTCGAGGATACCGATCTCGGCCTGGCTATCCTCGAGCAGGGCTGGCTTGCCCACTACACCAACCGTCGCTACGGATACGGGCTCCTGCCCGACACTTTCGAAGCCTACAAGCGGCAGCGCCACCGCTGGGCGTATGGCGGCTTCCAGCTCCTGCGCAAGCACTGGCGCCGCCTGCTGCCGTGGGCGGGCGGCCTGTCGCCCGAGCAAAAGCGCGAATATGGCCTCGGCTGGCTCAACTGGCTCGGCGCCGACAGCGTCGGCGTCGTCGTTGCGCTTCTCAATATCGCCTGGGTGCCGGTGGTCGCGTTCGCCAATATCGCGGTGCCGGACCGAATTCTCACGCTACCCATCCTCGCCGCTTTTGTGGTCTCGGTCGCCCATTTCACGGCGCTCTACCGGCTGCGCGTGCAGGCGTCGGTCGGTCAAATGCTGGGTGCCGTGTGCGCGGCCATGTCGCTGCAATGGACGGTCGCGCACGCCATCGGATCGGGCGTCTTGCAGGAGCGCCTGCCGTACCTGCGCACCGCCAAGGGCGGCGCCACCCGCAAGGGCGACTTCCCGGCATTCTGGGAGGGCGTATTCGCCGCCCTCCTGCTCGTCGGCGCCCTCACCCTGATTGTCACCAATTACAAGCAAGTCCATGAGATCAATATCTTCGCCGGGGTTCTTGTGGTGCAGAGCCTGCCCTTCCTGGCCGCGGTCGCACTCGCCTTGATCGAGGGCACCCGCTTCAACTCACTCGTCTATTGGCGCGGCATCGAGGCCAAGGCGGTCGATCTACTGCCGCAGCCGAAGGTCATGGCCGAACCGCCAAAGCTGCCGGCCGAAAATCCCGTCGAAGCGGCGCAGTAATTTCCCTCATCCTGCCCCGCAAAGCGGGGGCGGATGAACTCACCCCGCGAGCGCGGTTTCCGCGAGCCGCACCCAGTAGGAGGTGCCGGACGGGATCGCCTCGTCGTTGAAATCGTAGGCGGGGTGATGAAGCCCGGCGCTGGCGCCGTTGCCGACAAAAATGAAGGCGCCCGGCCGTTCCTGCAGCATGAAGGCGAAATCCTCCGCGCCCATCACCGGCGGACAATCGGTGTCGACCTTGTCGGCGCCCGCGATCTCGCCGGCGACCGCGGCGGCGAGCGCCGTCTGGCGCTCCTCGTTCACCATCACCGGATAGCCAATCGAATAAGTGAGCTCCGCCTTGGCGCCGTAGAGACGCGCGGTGCCTTCCACCACTTCCCGCACCCGCTTCTGCAGGAGATCGCGGATTTCCGGAGACAGGCTGCGTGCCGTACCGCGCAGCCGGGCGTGCTGCGGGATGACGTTGTCGGCATGCCCGGCCTGGAACATGCAGATCGAGATGACCGCGGCCTGCAGCGGATCGACATTGCGCGCCACGATCGACTGCAGCTGATTGACGATCTGCGCCCCGACCAAGACCGTATCGACGGCGAGATGCGGCCGCGCCGCGTGGCCGCCGACGCCTTCGAGATTGATCGTAATGTGGTCGGCCGCCGCCATCATCGCGCCCGCCCGTATGGCGAATTCGCCCATCGGCAGGCCGGGATAGTTGTGCATGCCAAAGACTTCCTCGATGCCGAAGCGGGAGATCAGGCCGTCGCGCACCATCGCCTGCGCGCCGGCGCCGCCCTCCTCCGCCGGCTGGAAGATGACGATGGCGGTGCCGGCGAAATTGCGCGTTTCCGCAAGATATTTGGCGGCGCCGAGCAGCATGGCGGTATGGCCGTCATGGCCGCAGGCGTGCATCTTGCCCGGCACGGTCGATTTATAGGGAAGACCGGTCGCCTCTTCGATCGGCAGCGCATCCATGTCCGCGCGCAGCCCGATCACCTTGGCGCCAGCCTTACGGCCGCGGATGACGCCGACGACGCCGGTGCGCCCAATGCCGGCGACGACATCGTCGCAGCCGAAGCTCTTGAGCTTGTCGGCAACCAACGCCGCAGTGCGGTGCACGTCGTAAAGGAGTTCCGGATGGGCGTGTATTTGCCGCCGCCAGGCGGTGATCTCGGCGTGCAGGTCGGCGACGCGGTTGACGATCGGCATGGTATTGTCCTCGTTCGGCGCTCTCCCGTCCCCCCGGCCCTCCGGCCCCCGGCCCCGCGAGCGAGCAGTCTAGCAAATGGCGGCCCAGGTATGACGGTCAATATGCGAACTTGCCGGGCTTGGCCTTTTTCTCGCGCCGATTTGATCCGATATGGGCGCATTTCCGCGCCAAGGTGAGCGGGAGACTGGAAAACGAAAGGGCTTTTAGGCTATTGAACGTGCGCACGAGCCCGTAGCTCAGTCGGTAGAGCACGTGACTTTTAATCACGGGGTCCAGGGTTCAAATCCCTGCGGGCTCACCAATTAACTAAACAACTACCGACTGGCGTCGGTAGGTTTATCAGAGTGGCTTTGAATATACTGAAGTATGATGTCATCAGTGACGTTACCACTGGTGGTGCAGAAATATCCTCGGGCCCAAAATCTC
>JBEKNW010000218.1:0-6701 GCA_049522435.1 Xanthobacteraceae bacterium | reverse complement strand
ATCGATGCTTTCATCGCAGCATACAACGAGACAGCCGAGCCATTCGCCTGGACCAAGAAAAAGGTCTATCAGCGGCGGTTCAAAAATCGACGTGTCACTCAACTGTGATTCCGGGTACTAGCTGGAGCGTCAGGCTCCAATCTCCCTGGGCACTTAGTGATCCCCTAGATAGCATGAGTGGGGTTGGAGAGGGAGCGTTGGGGAGCACATGACCGCTACGGGTCAAACGCTACACTGATTTGAACGCCCTACGTCCGTTCAGCCTCGGTAGCGGACATTGGAAACGCATATCCCGCCCAAATCGATTGTCCTTCGCGTCGGAGAATTCGGCCGCTTCGTTGGCAGCGACGGGAATGTGGGTATTGCGCGCGCAATGCCTACCCGGCGGCGCAGCAGGAGACGATTTTGCCCACGCAAAAAGGTGACGCCCTGCTATTACGTCGGCCTGCATTCGTCATCCTGAGGTGCGAGCCAACGGGTCCGGCCCGAAGTGGCCGGCCCGATGACAGGCTCCGCGAGCCGCGAAGGATGCACGGCCGAGATGCCAACCGAAATCGGGCTTGCCCGATTTCGGAATATCAAGTGTCCAAGTCGGCAACAGCCGACTTGGATGCCGTCGTCCTTCGAGGCTCGGCGCATCGCAGCCAAGTGTACGCAGGCTGCGCCTGCTATGGCGCCGAGCACCTTAGGATGACGGAAACTTGTCCTATACGCGCGACCGGATTGGCTGTTGCCCGGTCTCGCGGCTGTGCCTGATGCCGTAGAACCCGTAGATCAGGAGCCCGATCACGAGCCAGACGCCAAAGCGCATCCAGGTATCGAGCGGCAACCCGAACATCAGGAACACAGATGAAAGCGCTCCGAGCGGGGCGGTGATATAGACCGCCGGCGTCTTGAAGGAGCGTGACAGATTGGGCTCCCTGATACGCAGGACCAGCACGCCGAGACATACGATCGCGAAGGCGAACAAGGTGCCGATGCTGACCAGCTCGCCGACGAGGCCGATCGGCAAAAGGCCGGCGAGGATCATCACAATGATTCCGGTCACGATCGTAGTCACGTAAGGCGTGCGAAATCGGCTGTGCACCCTGGCGGCGACAGCCGGCAATAGCCCGTCGCGCGCCATGGAGTAAAAAATCCGCGGCTGCGCCAGCAACATGACCAGAATGACCGAAGTCAGCCCGAGCACAATGCCGACTTTGATGATCGGCGAGAGGATGCTCAGGCCGACCGCGTCGATGCCGACGGCGATCGGATCGGGCACGTTGAGCTTGTCGTAGGCCACGATTCCGGTGAGCACGAAGCCGACCGCCACATAGAGCACGGTACACACGACAAGCGATCCGAGAATGCCGATCGGCATGTCGCGCTTCGGATTCTTCGCTTCCTGCGCCGCCGTCGAGACCGCGTCGAAACCGATATAGGCGAAGAACACCACGGCGGCGCCGCGCACGATGCCGCTGACGCCGAATTGGCCGGGACCGAGATTGGGCGGAATGAAGTGGCCTGCCGGGTTGCCCGCCGTCACCCAGTGCGCGGTGCTGAAAAACGGCGCGGCCGCCGCGATGAACAGCACGATGATGACGAGCTTGATAGCGACGATGACGTTGTTGGCCCGCGCGGATTCGTGGACGCCGACGACGAGCAATGCCGAAATTCCGGCGATGATCGCCATCGCCGGAACATTGATCAGCGCGCCGGTCGCATGCCAGGCGCGCTCCGCAGCATCATAAGCAAACGGCGACCCGGCATAAGCCGACGGGACGACAAAGCCGAGATCTTTGAGGAAGCTCACCACGTAGCCCGACCAGCCGATGGCGACCGTGGTGGCGCCGAGCGCGTATTCGAGGATCAGGTCCCAGCCGATGATCCAGGCGATAAGCTCTCCCATCGTGGCATAGGCATAGGTGTACGCGCTGCCGGCGATCGGCACCGTCGAGGCCATTTCCGCATAGCAGAGACCGGCAAAGGCGCAGGCGAAAGCGCCGAGGACGAACGACAAGGTGATCGCCGGTCCGGCATTGGCCGCGGCAGCATGTCCGGTGAGAACAAAAATGCCGGCGCCGATGATGGCGCCGATGCCGAGAGCGACGAGGTTGACGGCCGTGAGCGTGCGCTTGAGCGGCACGCCGTCATGCGTGGTCAGCGCCTGCACCTCCGGCTCCGCGGCTTCCACCTCCAACGCCGCGATCGATTTGCGCGCCCAAATGTTTGCCATGGCGGCGATTCGTCCCCCTACAACCCCACCGCCGCGAGCGCCGCCGCCTGATGCTTGGCGACGCGCTCCATCGAAAAATTCTCGATCGCCTCGTTGAACAGGCGATAGAAATTCAGCTCGGCGCGCAGGTGCAGAAACACCGCGCCCAGTCCGATCGCGGCGCGATCCATGAAGACGAACTCGCGCGGTATCGTCACCGGCCCTTTCCGCTTCAGCGCCTGGTGCACGCGGAACGCTTCGCGCCGGCCGTATTCCGACGGCGCGACGCCGTCTGCGATCGTGCGCACACGGTCATCGAGCAGCGGCGCGTAGATGAAACGCGCCCAGATGTTGAGCGTCTCGATGAGATCGCGGGAGAGCCGGCGGAAGCCCCAGGTTTCGTAGGCGCGCACGACGAGATCTTCGTCGCCGTGCAGAAGCCCGTGATAAAGATCGACGACGCCGTAGACAAATTTCGGCGCAAAGATGCGGATGCAGCCGTAATCGAGCAGGTTGATGCCGGCGGGCTCCGAGACGGTCTTGCGCGGACCAGCTCCGGCGTTCGCATCAAATACCGTGTAGTTGCCGAGATGCGGGTCGCCGTGGATGACGCCGAAACGGCTGAACGGAAACCACCAGGCGGTGAACATGGCGGTGGCGAGCGCGTTGCGCACTTCGAGCGGATCATTCTTGTGCGCGAGCATGCGGCTGCCGTCGAGCCAGTCGAGGGTAAGGAGCCGTCCGGTCGACAGCTCGGGCCAGGCGCGCGGCACGCGGACGATGTCGATGCCATCGAGCATCTTGCGGTAAAGCGCGACATGCTTGGCTTCACGCCGGTAGTCGAGTTCCTCGCGCACGCGGTCGCCGATCTCCTTGCCGACCTCGGTGGTGTCGATCGCCGTATCGAAGCGCCGGCGGATGGCGAGCAGCCATTGCAGTTGCTGCAGGTCGGCTTCGACCGCCGACTGCATGTCGGGATATTGCAGCTTGCAGGCCAGCATTTCGCCGTCGAGCGCGCGCGCGCGATGCACCTGGCCGAGCGAAGCGGCCGCGGCCGGATGGTGCTCGAAGCTCTGAAACTTCTTCTCCCAGTCGGGACCGAGCTCCGCCATCATCCGCCGCTTGACGAAGGCCCAGCCCATGGGCGGGGCTTCGCTTTGCAGTTTCTGCAATTCGGCGGCGTATTCCGGCGGCAGCAGGTCGGGAATGGTCGCCATCAACTGGGCGACCTTCATCAGCGGACCCTTGAGATTGCCGAGCGCGGAAGAAAGCGCGCTCGCCTCGCCGGCGCGGTTTGGCTCGCCGCCGAGAAGCCGCCTGCCGGCGTAGCGCGCGGCCACGCCGCCGACGTTTGCCCCGACGCGGGCATAGCGCGCGGCGCGGGCGGAGAAGCGGTTCTTTTCGCGGTCGGGCATGAGTGCTCGTTTCTCAGAGCTAAACATCGGCACGCAGCGACAGCCGATGGTCAGGATTTTGCCAGCGCTTCAAAGACCGCGCGATACTTATCCATTGCTTTACGGGCTATCTGCAAAGCACGGTCGTGCTTGGTGTTTGTTCGCGTGAACTTGATACCGTCCTCGAAAATCTCGGCGGTGAGAACGTCGCCCACGTCCCAACCGAGTTGTGCCAACAGGTCCGGAGGCAATGCGACCACCCGTTTGTCGCCCAGTTTTTGAATTTTCGATGCCATAGCTACATCAATTATAGGGCTTCCAGTTCTGAAATCAGCCGCTCGATGACGCCGAGGCCGCGTTGCCAGAACGCCGGATCGTGGGCGTCGAGGCCGAAGGGGGCGAGGAGCTCGGAGTAATGCTTGGTGCCGCCGGCGGCGAGCATGGCGAGATAGCGCTCGGCAAAACCATCGGCCGCGTGCTCGTAGACGGCATACAGCGAGTTCACCAGGCAATCGCCGAACGCGTAGGCGTAGACATAGAACGGCGAATGCACGAAATGCGGAATATAGGTCCAGAACGTCTCGTAGCCGGGCTTGAGCTCGATGGCCGGGCCGAGACTTTCGCGCTGGACCTCGAGCCATAATTCGCCGATGCGCTCCGCGGTCAATTCGCCGCTTTTGCGCTCGGTGTGGACGGCCCGCTCGAACGTATAGAACGCGACCTGCCGCACCACGGTGTTGATCATGTCCTCGACCTTGGCGGCGAGCATGGCCTTGCGCTGCTTTTTGTCGGTAATACCCGCGAGCAGTTTCTTGAACGTCAGCATCTCGCCGAACACGCTCGCGGTCTCCGCCAGCGTGAGCGGGGTCGGCGCCATGAGCGCGCCATTGGGCGCGGCGAGCACCTGATGCACGCCGTGGCCCAATTCATGCGCGAGCGTCATCACGTCGCGCGGCTTGCCCTGGTAATTGAGCAGCACGTAAGGGTGCGCCGACGGCACGGTCGGATGCGCGAAGGCGCCCGGCGCCTTGCCCGGCCGCACCGGCGCATCGATCCAGCGCTCATCGAAGAAGCGCTCGGCGATGGCCGCCATTTTCGGCGAGAATGCGCCATAGGCCGTCAGCACCGTGTTCCTGGCCTCGACCCAGCCCACCGTGCGCGTCGCCACTTGCGGCAGCGGCGCGTTGCGATCCCAGTGCGGCAACCGCTTTTTCCCGAACCATTTCGCCTTCAGCGCATAATAGCGATGCGACAGAAGCGGATAGGCGGCGCGCACGGCGGCAACCAGCGCATCGACCACTTCGCGCTCGACCCGGTTCGACAAGTGGCGATCATCGGCGATATCAGCGAAGCCGCGCCAGCGGTCGGAGATTTCCTTGTCCTTGGCGAGCGTGTTGGTGATCAGCGCGAACTGCTGCACGTTATTCCGAAACGTGTGCGCGAGCGCCTGCGCGGCGGCCTTGCGCTTTTCGCCCGAGCGGTCCTGTAAGAGGTTCAGCGTCGGCTCGATGGCCAGCGTTTTCCCCAAAACCTTGAACCGCAGATTGGCGATCGTCGCGTCGAACAGCCGGTTCCAGGCCGAATAGGCCGTCATCGACTTTTCGTGAAACAGCTGCTCGACGCGATCTTCGAGCTGGTACGGCCGGTAGCGGCGGACGTCTTCGAGCCACGGCCGATAATGGCCGAGCGCGGCATCTTGCATCGCCGTTTCGATGAGCGCGTCGTCGATGCGGTTGAGTTCGAGCGTGAAGAACAGCAGATGCGTGGAGGCCGCCGTCAGGCGCTCCTGAACGTCGCCGAAGAACTTGGTGCGCGCCGGATCGACCGTGTTGCCGGCGTGCACGAGCCCGGCATAGGACCCGAGCCGTCCCATGAGATCGTCGATCGCCTCGTACTGGCGCACGGCGTCGGCGAGCGCGGCGCCGGACTGCGGCGAGCGCGCCAAATCTGCCTGTACCAAGTCGGCAAGCTTGCCCTTGTAGGCATTCTCGAAGGCGCCGCAGTCGACATCGGCGCGATCGAGATCGCGCTTGATCGCCGGATCATCGAGGCCGGAATAAAGGTCGTTGAGATTCCACTCGGGCAGCGCCCCAAGCGCGGTTTTTGCACCTGCCGGCCCGGTTCTGGCCGGCCGTTTGGCGGCTATTCTTTTTGACATTGCATCGGATCGCATGGAAGCTTTGAAGATAGAGTTTTGGGCCCAACCGGTCACTCATGTGGCGCAGCACTAAGGCTCCCGCAAGGCCGTAGCGGGTCGCCCGTTCCCGCGCCCGCAGCCGGAGATCGAACATGGCGAAGGTCCTCATTCCGATCCCGAGCAGGGATTTCGATCCGACCGAGGCTGCCGTCAGTTGGAGCGTGTTGAAACGGCTGGGCCATTCCGTCACCTTCGCCACGCCTGACGGCGGCTCCGGGCAGGCCGACGACATGATGCTCACCGGCGAAGGCTTGGACATTTGGGGTTTTTTGCCGGGGCTTAAGCACCTCACCGCGATCGGCAGGCTGATGCGGGCCAATGCCGACGCGCGGCACGCCTACGCGGCGATGTTCAAGGATGCAGCCTTCAAGGCACCGCTCTCCTGGCGCCAATTGCGCCGCGAAGATTTCGACGGCCTCCTCCTCCCCGGCGGTCATCGCGCGCGCGGCATGCGCGAATATCTGGAAAGCGACGTCTTGCAGAAGCTCGTGGCCCAATTTTTCGCGGCGAACTTGCCGGTGGCGGCGATCTGCCATGGGGTCTTGCTCGCCGCGCGAAGTCGCACCGCCGACGGCAGCCATTCCGTCCTCTTCGGCCGGCGGACCACGGCGCTCACCTGGGCGCTGGAGCGCGCCGGCTGGCAGGTCGGGCGTATCGTCCGCTTCTGGGACCCGAATTATTATCGCACCTATGTTGACCGGCCTGGAGAGCCTGTTGGCTACATGTCGGTGCAGCAGGAAGTCACGCGCGCACTGGCCCGCCCTGAAGACTTCCTCGACGTTCCTGCCGACGCTCCCGACTACCGCCGGAAAACAAGCGGCATGGCGCGCGACACTTGGGACGACGACCGCCCGGCCTTTGTCGTGCGCGACGGCAATTATGTCTCGGCGCGCTGGCCCGGCGACGCGCACAC
>JBEKNW010000217.1:0-6736 GCA_049522435.1 Xanthobacteraceae bacterium | reverse complement strand
GCGGTGACGATCTCGTTGGTCACCGTTTTCACCACGTCGGGCCCGGTGACGAACATGTAGCTGGTGTCGCGCACCATGAAGATGAAATCGGTCATCGCCGGGGAATAGACGTCGCCGCCGGCGCAGGGCCCCATGATCACCGAAATCTGCGGAATGACGCCGGAGGCGATGACGTTTCTCTTGAACACCTCGCCGTAACCGCCGAGCGCCGCCACGCCCTCCTGGATGCGGGCGCCGCCGGCGTCGAACAAGCCGATAATGGGGGCGCGCGCGCGCATCGCCATGTCCTGGATTTTGATGATCTTCTGCGCGTGCGTCTCCGACAGCGAGCCGCCGAACACGGTAAAATCCTTGGCGAACACGAAGACGCTGCGGCCGTTCACGGTGCCCCAGCCGGTGACCACGCCGTCGCCGGCGATTTTCGACTTCTCCATGCCGAAGTCGTAAGACCGGTGCTCGACGAACATGTCGAACTCCTCGAACGAGTTCTTGTCCATCAAAAGCTCGATGCGTTCGCGCGCGGTCAGCTTGCCGCGCTTGTGCTGCGCCTCGGTGCGCCGCTCGCCGCCGCCGCCGCGCGCGCTGGCGCGGCGCTCTTCGAGCTTGTCGACGATGTCCTTCATAGCCCGCCGATGACCCCCCTTTAGCTCCTTTTGGCCCGTTCCGATCGGCCCCGGCGGCCCGGCTGCCGGGCACCCGGATTGCCTTCGCAAGGTCTCAAGTGCGAGGCTCAATAGCAAGGCTTGCGCATGGCGTCACGGCCGCGATACTCGGCCGCCGCCGGCCCCCCGGCCCCCGCCCCGGCCCGCGGTTTCTCGCGGCAGCCGCGGCGGCCGCGGTGGGCGCGGTGCTCAGGCTGCATGCGGCAACGGCGGACCGATGACGCAATGACAATGGCGCGAGTGATCGACGCGGTGGAACGCCGCCCGCAAACGGCTTTCGCCGGTTTCCTCGTCGTCCATGGGCTGATCTGGACGGCGCTGCCGTCGCTCCTTTATGCCAACCTGCCGCTCGACCTGATCGAAGCCCTGACCTATGGCCGCGAATGGCAGCTCGGCTACGACAAGCTGCCGCCGCTGCCGTGGTGGATGGTCGAGGCGGCGTACCGGGTGTTCGGCGTCGATACCGCCTACTACGCGCTCGCCCAAATCGCCGTGATCGCCGCCTTCGTCATGGTGTGGATGACCGCGCGTCCGCTCGTCGGCGCCACCGGCGCGCTGGTTGCGATCCTGATCATCGACGGGCTGCATTATTTCAATCTCACCGCCGCCAAATTCAATCACGACGTGATCCAGCTGCCGTTCTGGGCGCTCGCCGGTTTCGCCTTCCACGCCGGGCTGCGGCGGGGACGGCTCGGCCACTGGATTTTGCTGGGGTTGGCGCTGGGTCTGGCGTTGTGGGCAAAATATTTCGTGGCGGTGCTGGCGACGCCGCTGGCGCTGTTCCTGCTGCTCGACCGCGACGCCCGCCGCAGCTTGGCCGGGCCCGGCCCCTGGATCGCCGCCGCGGTGGCGCTCGTCGTGATGGCGCCGCATCTGGTCTGGCTGGTGCAGAACGATTTCCTGCCCTTCAATTATGCCGAGGCGCGGGCGCTGCCCGGGCGCGGGCTCTTCGATCACCTGCTGCATCCCGTACAATATCTGGGCGGACAATTGTTCTTTCTCGTTCCCGCGCTGTTGATCGCCGCTCCCCTGGTTTGGCCGCCGCCGAAGACCGCTCCGCACGCGCAGGCCGACGCATTCGACCGCCGTATCGTCACCCTGCTGGCCTTCGGTCCGGCACTCACATTGCTTGCATTGACGCTGGTCACCGGCCGCGGCACCGTCACCATGTGGGGCTATCCGCTGTGGCTGTTCCTGGGCCTGTGGATCGTGCTGTTTGCCCCGGCCGCACCCGACCGGACGCGGCTGGCGAGGATCGGCGCGCTCTGGGCTTTCGTGTTCGCGAGCCTTGCCGCCGCTTTCGTCGCCGACTACGCGGTGCTGCCGGGTCTCGATCACCGCTACCGCGCCGTGCTCTTTCCCGGCGACCAGCTCTCCGCCGCGCTCACCCAACGGTTCGAAGCCGCGACCGGACAGAAGCCCGCTTACATCATCGGCTCGATGTGGGACGGCGGCAATGTCGCGCATTATTCCGCGCAGCGCCCGCAACCCCGCGTCCTGATCGACGGCTTGCCGCGGCGCGCCCCGTGGATAGACCTCGCCGATCTGCGCGCCCGCGGCGCCGTGGTGGTGTGGACCAGCGGTGCTCCGGATTCGCTGCCGGCGAACTTTGCCGCCATCGCGGCCGGCGCCGAGGTCGGCACGCCGTTCGATCTGCCGCTCCACCGCGGCGACGGCGTGGTCCATGTAGGCTGGGCGATTCTGCGCCCGCAATCGCCGTAACTCGGTATGGGAGCATCGGAGCTCTTATGGAAATGTCGAATTCGGCCTCGCTCAAGCGCGCGCTCAAAATGATCTTGCCGACCCGGGCATAGCTCAATAAGAACCGCGCCTGGGGCGGGCGCCGAGCGTTTCTCGACCGGGAACGCCGCCGCCGCCGCCGACATCGCCGGCAACATTGTCGCCCGACAGGAGCCATCATTTTGTCCTCGCCTCCGGCCGACCTTCGCAGCCACGACTTCCGAAAAATTCTGCTGATCAAATTGTCGGCCGTCGGCGACGTGGTGCAGACGATCCCGGTCTTGAACAAGTTGCGGCGGCGCTATCCGGCGGCGCGGCTGGATTGGCTGACGACGCCGGCCATGGCCGAATTGCTGCGGCCCAATCCGGCAATCAACAATGTGATCGAATTCGCACGCGAGGAGTGGTCGGACCCGTGGCGCCTGGCGCCGTTCGCAAGCTCCGCGCGGCTTATCGGGAGGCTGCGGGCCGCCGATTACGATCTGGTGCTCGATTTGCAGGGTCAATTGCGGAGCGCCATCTTCGCACTCGCCACCGGCACGCCGGTGCGCATCGGCTTCGACCGGCCGCGCGCGCGCGTATGGGCCGCCTCGCGAAAAGTGCCGGAAGACTTCCGCAAGCACTCCTGGCAGGGAGCCCGCGAGGGAAGCTGGCTCGCCTACACCCACCACATTCCGCTGCCGACGCTCGACGTACACGCGGTCGACCATTTTCTCAGCGTCGCGGCAATGCTCGGTCTCGATGCAGACCCCGCCGACTTTTCCTTCCCGATTCCGCAATCGGCGGGCGACCGCATCGATTCCCTGCTGCGTCGGCATGGCGGCGGCGGCGGCGCCGCCCACCTTGTGGTCATCGCGCCGAGCGGGAATTGGGAGACGAAGCGTTGGGGCGGCGAAAAATTCGCCGAGGTCGCGCGCCATTTCCTGCAACGCGGATACGCCGTGATCCTGGTCGGCGCCGCCCGCGACCACGCCGTCTGCGACAACATCGCTCGCCTTGCTCCGGGAGTTCTCGACTTCACCGGCGAAACAACGCTGAGCGAGCTTGCGGCGCTGATCCGCCGCGCGGCAATCTGTGTCGCTCACGATTCCGGCCCGATGCATCTTGCCGTCGCGCTCGACCGTCCGGTCGTCGGTCTCTTTGGCCCGAGCGATCCAGTATGGGCCGGTCCTTACCGCCGCCACGGCGCAGTCTTGCGCGCGGAGCTGCCCTGCTCGCCCTGCTATCTGCGCCAGCTCAGCCGCTGCATGCACGCGCACGCGTGCATGCAGGACGTCTCCGCGCGCGCGATGATCGAGCGGATGGAAAGCATTCTCCAGCAAAACGCCGGCGACGCCGGCCTTGTCGAGGCGCAAGGAAGCGGGGCATAGCTCACTTACGCTGCCGCGTCGCAAGCCAGGCCTTCATGTAGGGATAATAGCTGGTCTCAGCAGTGACGACCGCAAGCAAGAAGCCCTCGGCACCGTCGAGAAAACCGGCGCGGAAGACGTAGGCGCGCAGGAACGAAAACAGCCCGTGGCTGATACCAGTCAGGAACGATACTTTTCGGCCAGAGGCGATGATCATCTGCGCCTTCGCCGTCGAATAACGGTCCAGGCGTAACAGCGCGTCTTCAAGTTTGGGCATGGGATTGTGGATGAGAGGCTGCCGAAGCCGTTTCACTGTGCCGGCGCAGATCACGCGTTCGTGGACGATGGCATCATCAAAGCGGGCTTTGCCGCGCCGAAACAACCGCAATACGTAGTCGGGATACCAGCCCGAATGCCGAATTTGCCGGCCGCAAAAGCTGGAAAGTCGGGGAAATTCCCAAGCGTCCGCGGCATCATCGGCGATGGCAGCTTTGATTGCGGTGGCAAGCGCGGGAGTAACGCGCTCGTCGGCGTCGACCGACAGCACCCAGGCCCCGCCGGCGAGCGACAACGCATAATTTTTTTGCGCGCCGAAACCGCGCCACTCGTTAAACTCGACACGCGCGCCCACTTGCCGCGCGATCTCTACAGTCGCGTCCGTGCTGCCGCAATCGACGACGATGCGCTCGTCGCAGAATGCAAGACTGTCCAAACATTCGCCGATGTTCGCCGCCTCATTGCGGGTGATCACAATGGCGCTGAGCTGCGGCATTAAATGTCCCTCCCTGGCGCGGGAATGGCGTCACTGGCAGCACCCTCTGCATCATGAACAAGGAGCTTGCAAGCGTGACCGGCACAATCGCTTCGTACCAAATATGCCACGATCCGAACCCGTGCTTCTCGACAACACCGCTGGCGTGCAACGTGCGGGATCAGGAACGGCGGCTATTTTTCGTAAACCCCTCCGCTGGTTACAACAAAATCAATTCGGCCATCGACCAAGGCCTTCGCGCATTCGGTCGGTGAATTCACGATCGGCTCTTCATGCACGTTGAAGCTGGTGTTGACCAGGGCCGGCAGATCGCTCGCGGCCTCGAAGCCGCGCACGATGTCGTAGTAGAGTTGGTTGTCCTCGCGCCGGATGGTCTGCGGCCGCGCCGAGCCGTCCACGTGCACAACGGCGGGGATGCGGTCGCGCCATTGCGGATGGACGCCGCAGGCAATGGTCATGTACTGGCACGCGCGGGCATTCGCCGCATTGATCTCGAATACGTCTGCCGCCCGTTCGACCGCAATCACCGGCGCAAAAGGCATGAACTCAGTCCGTGCGAGACGGTGATTGAGCAGATCGTGGGTCTCGCGCCGCGATGGATTGGCCAGGATCGAACGTGCACCAAGCGCGCGCGGTCCGTATTCCATGCGGCCGGTAAAGATCGCGCCGATTTCGCCTTTGACCAGCCGGCGCACGGCTTCTGCAACCGGCGCGCCTTCTACCCGCCGCACATTCGGCAATGCCGCAAGCGCGGAATCAATCGCGCTGGTGTAATCGCGGCCAAGATAAATCGGGCCGAGCGGACGCCGCCGGTCGAGCCAGGATTTGAGACCGTCGCGCTCCAGCAGATAGATCAACGCGCTGCCGACCGGCAATCCCTCGTCGCCCATCGCCGGAAAAATGAAAATCTCATCGAGCCCCAGGCACTCGACCAACGACCGGTTGAGTCTCACATTGGCGAAAACGCCGCCGGCAAGACCCAGGTGCTTGCTCGGATAATGTGCCAGCAGGTTCTTGACCGAACGCAGCATCGTGTCCTCGAGCACCTTTTGGACCGAGGCGGCGAGATCCTCGCAGCGCGTGGTTTTCGCCATTTGGCGCATAAAACGCCGCATGTGGCTGAAGCCGGAAAAGGTGGAGTGCACTCGCCCGCCTTCATCCACGCGGAAGTAGGAGCCGATTTCCTCGGCGCGCGCCGGCTCGCCCAGCGCCGCGAGGCCGGTGAGTTTGCCTTCGTGACGATCCATGCAAAATCCGAGCGCCAGTGTCGCGGCACTGTAGGCGCGGCCGAGACTGTCGACCGGCTTTGGCATGAACAGACATTCGTCGCCGCCATAGATCGTTTTGATAACTCCGTTTGAGAAACTCCGATGGCTGTAATTGACCGTGTCGCCGCCGCCGTCGGCGGTTACCAACAGCGCATCATCCCACGGACTATAGAACAGCGGCGTTACAGCGTGCGCTTCGTGGTGGTTGCTGAAATGCAGCGCCGTCTCCGGCCGGAAACCACCGTCACGGCGGAAAGCAGCGAGATCGAACAGATCGTCAAAATTCTTGGAGCGGTAGCGACGCATCTCGTGCGTCATATATTGGAGAACGCGGCCACGGCTGCGCCGCAAGGCGACTTCCCTGAGCCAGCGCAGGCCGCTCATGCGCCGAAAATATTTAGTATCGAGCAGCGTACGCGACATCGAAATCACGTCGACATCGGCACGCGTCGCCCCGCCGACCGCCAACACTTCGTCGATGCAGGCGTCCGGATGTTTGCTGCCGTCGCCCTTGATTCTCGATAGGCGTTCGAGCTGGACAGCCGCTTTCAAATCATAATCGTAAAACAGCGCCGCAACGGAATCGTGAGGGCCGGAGTGAATGGCAAGAATTAACTCTGACATTGCCGAGTCGAGATCATTGCTAAAGGTCAAAAATCCATAGCAGCACGGTTAATCCAGGGCGAGGCGAATCTTGTCCTGATCTGACATCTGCCCCTCCCCCTCCGTGGCGGGCGGACGAAGGCCGAAAAGCTACTGTCGGCGATTCTCCCGATCAACCTCGGCGCCAAGGGTCGGTCAAGAGTCGGCGTCCGTCACGTTGGCCGCTCGCGCGCGGCAAAGATCGCGAGCCACAGATATACGCCGAGCAGCGTCGCCTCGCCGAGCACGATGAAAATGCTGCCGCCATAGACCTGCGGAAAGAAAACCTCCACCACCGCCATG
>JBEKNW010000216.1:0-6743 GCA_049522435.1 Xanthobacteraceae bacterium | reverse complement strand
GCAGACGCGCTGATTGACCTCGACGAGGGCACCGGTTTCGAAGTCACGCAGGAATATGAGGTCGTTGACGGAGTCGAAGATGGTGCGGAAGCGCTCCTCGCTTTGCCGCAATGCCAATTGCGCTTGCTTGAGATCGGTGATGTCGGTCACCGCCCCGATCAGGCCGATCACTTCCCCCGATTCGGAACGGAACGGGAAGTAATTCGCAAGCCTGCCTTGAAGCTCCACGTTCAGGACGGGCTCGCCGCGCTCGTAGACCGGCCGGAAGATCTCCATGAGCTCGTCCGCGATTCCGGGAACGACCTCGCGCAACGTGCGGCCGATATGCGCGCTGACCGGCAGTCCATGCATCTCCGCCATATGCTCATTGATCCGCACATAGCGATAGTTGGTATCTATGAAAAAGAGGCCCACCGGCGAATAGCGATAGATCTGCTCGATTTCGTTGAGAACAGCCTTGCTCTCGGCCACGGCGGCCTGCAGTTCGCGATTGACGGCGGCCTGGTCTAGTCGCAGTCGCACGGACTCCACGATCACGCGGTTGATGTAGCGTCCCATCAATGCGACGACCGCGACGTAGGCCGCCAGCATCAGGCCCATCGCAATCGAGACTCGGTCTCCCTTCGCCAAATAAAAAACGACTTGTGGAACGACGGCGGGTAGCGCGTAGCTGAAAAAGGCGGGCAGATACGCCGATTCCTGGAAAACCGCGCCGACCGTCATGCCGCCGAGCACGAACGTGACGACGACGTGAGCGACCGCATCCGGCGATACGAAGACGACCGATCCGGAGAGGCCCCAAAGAAAACCCGTCGCGGCGGCGCCGACGGTAAAACGCCTGGCCCAGTCAACCTCGTGCTTGCTCTCGTGCGGTTGCCGCAGATAGCGTGCCCGATCGACTAAACGCACGCTCACAACAACCCAGAACAGCCCGATCCAGAGCAGGAGAATCCACGCCGGGTAGTCTTGCCAGAGCACCGCTGCAAGGATTGCTGCGTTGACCGGGTTGACCAGCATGATCGCAGGCGCGTGATAGAGCGCATTGATCTGCGCAGCGCGGACCGCCGCCTGGAACTCCGGTTGGTTCGGACGGATCGGGCCGCGCTCGAAAAGGGCTTCGTTGCGCATAAGGTCCACCCATGCTCGGTGCGCGCCATCCGACCGGCCGTTATGGCGGACTACGCAAGCGCCAAGTGAGTAGACTGGAGCGCAGTTAATTATCGCGAAAAAAAATAGGAGTTAAGTAATTGTACCTAAGCGCCATCTTATAGTTCACACAAGCTATTATATAAAAACAAATTCCGCGAATTGTATCGTGCGTTCCGCAACAGCTGCAGCGACCTCGATACGATGCGTGTTGCGCGTTAAGAGGCAAACCCCATGAAAGCGGCTTTCATTGAACGATTTGGCGGCCCGGAAGTTTTGCAATACGGCGACCTGCCGGATCCCGTGGCGGCGCCGGGCGAGGTCGTGGTTGATGTGTTTGCTGCGAGCGTCAACGGCGCCGATTGGAAGGTGCGGAGCGGCCAATATTCGCAAGCCAAGTTTCCCTTGGTGCTCGGCCGGGATTTTTCCGGCGTGGTCGCCGCGATAGGCGAAGGCGTCGAGGATCTGAAAATCGGCGATGCGGTGTTCGGCGTCTGCGACGCCGGCCAAGAGGGGGCCTGCGCCGAGAAGATTGCGGTCAAGGCTGCGATTATCGCCAAAAAACCCGACGGGCTTTCGCACATCAATGCCGCCGCCTTGGCGCTCACCGGCCTGACGGCGATCAGCGCCATCGAGGCGACCTTGAAGCTCAAGCGCGGCGAGACGATCCTCATTCAGGGCGGCGCCGGCGGCGTCGCGAGCTTCGCCATTCAGCTGGCCAAGCATATCGGCGCCCGCGTGATCACCACCACCAGTGCGGCGAACGTGGACTATGTGCGCGACCTCGGCGCCGATGAAGTCATCGACTACAATGCGCAAGACTTCACCCGGGTCGTGAGCGGCTGCGACGCCGTGTTCGATACCGTCGGCGGCGACGTGGCGCAAAAATCCTTCGCCGCGCTCAAGCCGGGCGGCCGCGCGGCCTTCATCGCTTCCGGCGCGCAGGCGCCGAAGCCCGACCGCAACGATGTGACGTCGCTGCGACCCGCAGTCGGCCGCGCCCGGGCGCCGCTCGAGCGCATCGCCCAACTGTTTGCGGCGGGCGCCATACGCCCGCCCGAGATCAAGCTCTATCGTTTATCGCAAGCCGCCGAGGCCCATCGCCTCAGCGAGTCGCGCCATTTCCGCGGCAAGCTCGTCTTTCAGGTGCGTTGAGACGACAACACGAAATGCGCATCCTGACGGCGCAACGCCAACACGCTAGTCTGCCCAATGCCGTCCGCACAAAAGGAACGGCGAAAGAACATCAGGGAGAATCGCCATGTCATCATCCGGGCTTCGTCTCGCGGCCATCACAGTCGCCTCGACCTGCGTCTGCGCGTGGGCCGCGCCGGCGGGCGCGCAACTGCTCGACCACAAGGACCTCACCGCTGCCATCGCCGTCACCATCGCGCAAACCGCGATTGAGACCTGCAAGGCCAATGGCTACGCCGTGTCGGCGACCGTGGTCGGCCGCGCCGGCGAGATTATCGCGCAGGTGCGCGGCGACAACACCTCGCCGCATACCATGGAGAACAGCTTCCGCAAGGCTTACACCGCGCGCACGTTGCGCAGTCCCTCGGCCGCTCTGGTCGATCGCCTGAAAGCCGATCCGACACTCGGCTATGTCCATCTCACCAACATCATCGCCTTCGCCGGCGCGCTGCCGATCAAGCTGGGCGACGAAGTCATCGGCGCGGCCGGCGCCTCCGGCGCGCCCGGCGGCGAGAAAGACGAAGCCTGCGTCAAGGCCGCGATCGACAAGGTCGCCGATCAGTTGAAGTAACGCCGCATCAACCGGGCGGTGATCGATCCCTCATCCTGCCCCGCGAAGCGGGGAAGCGGTGGAAGGGGCGTCGGCGATCAGCTAGCGCATTTTCAGGAAAAGTGGATACCGGTTTTCCGTAGAAAATGCGACCAAACAAAGAATCTAGAGCATGATCAGTTTCCACCGAAACTGAACATGCTCTGGCGTCGCGTCCGAGACAATCCTCTTTGCTGCGCGCGACCAATTGATGTCCGCCTGCAATTGCGGACGTATTGCTGCTTCGCAGCGAACCGTCACAAAGGGCCATGTGTAGACGACTCCGGGCTGGGTCAAAAAGTGTGCGCCTATGCAACCCGGACGCCGGCAATAAATTTATTGAACTCGACATGCAGATCGTCAGATTGTCGCGATAGCTGGCCAGCGGCATCTAGAACCTGATTGGCTTCCGTTTTGGTGGCCTTTGATGATTCCTCCACATTATCGATCGTCTGAATTACTTGAAGCGCGCTGATCGACGCTTCCTGAGCATTCTGGGCGATTGCGCGCGTCGCCACTCTCTGCTGATCCACCGCGGACGCAACCTCCATGGCGATCTCGTGCATTTCTCTGATCGTTGTCACGATATCCTGGATTGCTTCGACAACGCTCCCGGTCACTAATTGAATTTTCGCGATTTGAGTTCCAATTTCTTCGGTGGCATCCCGCGTTTGTGCCGCGAGTGATTTTACCTCCCCAGCGACGACAGCGAAGCCGCGGCCAGCCTGACCAGCACGCGCCGCTTCTATGGTCGCATTGAGAGCAAGCAGATTCGTCTGCTGAGCTATTTGTTGAATCAAGCCGAGAACGTGGCCGATTCCCTGCGCATCTGCGGCCAGAGTTTGCACTGCCTCATTGGTCCGACTGGCATCCGCCGCCGCCTTAGTTGCAATCGACGATGAACGAATGGCCCGGGCGCCAATTTGGTCGATCGACAACGAAAGTTCTTCAGTTGCGCTCGCTACCGTCTGAACGTTCGTGGAGGCCTGCCGAGCCGCATACCTAACGGTGGTTGACTTTTCGTCCGTCTGCTCAGTGGTCGAAAACATTGTTTCGGCATTCTTTTTCAAATTGGCGGCTGCCGATGAAAGAGTCGACGTGAGCGCGCTCGCCGTGGCTTCAAAGCCCGAATTAAGCATTTCCAGGGCCTTTGCCCGCTTGTCTTTTGCTCGATTTTCAGCCTCCCTATCGCCAGCAAGCTTGTTGGCTAAAATCTTATTCTCCTTAAAAACCTGCACCGCCTTTGCCATTGAGCCAATCTCGTCCTGGCGTCCAACGTGCGCGATTACGATGTCAGTTTTTCCATTGGCAAGTTCAAGCATTATTGCTGTGATTTTGGTCATCGCTCGCGCCATGTCACCTCCAATGACGAAGGTAATGGCGCCGGCCAAGGCAATCAGGCCGATGCACAGCCCTAAAGCCGAGAGGGCCCGAGTCCGGAACGTGTCGTCGATGTCATCAATGTATGCGCCGGTGCCAATCGACCAACCCCAAGGCTCGAACAGCCGGGAATAGGCGATTTTATCGACCGGTATGGTCTGGCCCTGGCCGCCTTTCTGGATGCGATAGGTGGTAAAACCTTCTTTCTGGTCAGTCTTCGCCACCTCGATCAGCCTGCTTGCCATATAGGAGACGACTGGATTTTTCTCCGCATCCGGCGAGTTGATAAAGGTCCTGCCTTCTAGGGCGGGTTGAGCTCCATGCGCAATGTTGGTGCCGTTCAGGTTCCAGATGAAAAAATAGTTGGTGCCATCGTAATGCATGGCCCGCACGGCATCGGCTGCCGCCCGGCGCGCCGCCTCGTCGGTCATGAGGCCCTTGCGTGCCTGATCGTGGTAAAACGCCACAGTGCTGTACGCGGCCTCGAGCAGATGCTTGACTTCGCTTTTCCGGTCCTCCACCAGCGAATGCTTCAGGTCTAAGAAAGACACTACGGAGATGCCGGCCTGAAAAGTAAATGTGACCGCCAGAACCAGCAGGAATCGAGCTGAAATGCTGAGGCGGCCAAGGAAGCGGCCAAGAAACATGACAGCAATACCCCCAGGAACCCCGAAAAGCCGGCACCGCCCGCTGTCGGACGTTATGTCGGCCTAGACACTTGGACGACAGATCGCAGACTGTGGTTTAAAAACAATAAACATATTCGCTGGTCCAGAACGCGGGTGCAGCAAGTAGCCCGCATTGAGCCAACGTTCTCTATAAATGCCACGTGGTCCCATAAGCGTAGAATACAGAGCCGCGCGCCTGAGCGCCGAAAAGAGCGGGCCAATGCCGGCTGCCCCAAGAACCGGCTGCGCCTGTCGGGCTGGCGGATGGCCGCCGGCGTGATTAGGTCACGATGACGCATTGCCACCGGCACATGATGGCAAGCGACCGGACCGCTCTGATGTCGCCCTTGTCTCTTCTCCTGAATCTCCTGTGGATCTTCTTTGGCGGCCTCTGGATGGCCATTGGTTGGCTTGTGGCCGCCGTGATCATGGCGATCACCGTCATCGGCCTGCCTTGGGCGCGGGCGGCGTTCAACATCGCCTCCTACACGCTGCTGCCGTTCGGCCGGAAGGCGGTGTCGCGCAGCGAATATCTCGGTGCGGACGTTGGCACCGGTCCGCTGGGCCTCCTCGGCAATCTGCTGTGGCTCATCCTCGCCGGCTGGTGGCTGGCGCTGGGCCACGTCATCACCGCCATTCTCCTTGCTGTGACGATTATCGGCATTCCGTTCGCCTGGGCGCATCTGAAGCTCGCCGGGCTCGCGCTCTGGCCGATCGGCAAGATGATCGTGGATGCCGACGATGCGCCGCTGCGATACCCGCAGGGTCAGTCGTAGCCGCTGAAATGTGAGGTAAACGGCTGGGTGCGGCATGGCAGGCAGCTCGCCGTAGAGCTATACTTGGGGTTGAAATAAAGTTGAATCCCGGCTTTGTCCCTCGGCTTCGTCGCCTTTTGATTTTGGACAATTACGATGGGTCAACGACGCATCGCCACATGCGCCATTGCCTTTACGGCTCTGGTCCTTTTGATTCTTCCCGTCCGTTCCGAAATGGGCCCATGCCGCCGGGACGGTCAGGAGAGTTCATACTGCGGCGAGGGCGAGGGCGCGGCAAGAATCATCCCAAAAACGACCTCGCCTTCCCATCGACTGGCCCTTGCTTGGCGGGTTACAAACCGCCCCCCGACAATTCGTCCCAACGACAACGATCCCGATCTTGAGAGCCTTATCGTGCGCATTGAAGACGGCGCCATACTAGCCAAATCGCGAGGCTTCTATTGGAATCTGGGCGACAGATATGCGCCCAGACAATACTTCCGCGCCGCTTGGTCGCCGGACAGCCGTTTATTGATCAGAACGGCGGGCCGCGGCGGCGTGCCGGACTCAGCAGAGCTCTTCGCCTTTACTGAAGACGACGGCGTGATTGGGCCGTTTGATCTGGTGAAAGTGGTCGATCCCGCGGTGCGCGCGCAGATGAAAGGCGTCAAGGATGCGAACGAATATGTGCTGAGCTTTTCTTATAAGCCAGAGCCAACGATCGACGATCAGGGACTGATCCATGCCAGCGTGTTCACGGAAACGCGGGATTTACGGGACGGACCGATATACGACCTGACGGCGCAGGTGACGCGCGCCGCCAATTCACTCGATGCAAAGGTGCTGTCCGTTTCGCAATATTTTGGGCCGTCCATATCGGTCACCGTGCACTAGTACCCGGAATCACAGTTGAGTGACACGTCGATTTTTGAACCGCCGCTGATAGACTTTTTTCTTGGTCCAGGCGAATGGCTCGGCTGTCTCGTTGTAGGCTGCGATGAAAGCATCGAT
>JBEKNW010000215.1:0-6758 GCA_049522435.1 Xanthobacteraceae bacterium | reverse complement strand
GCGAAGCGCTCGCGGATGCCGCCCTTGACGATGTCCTTGAGCTGAATGACGCCGAGCAAGTGCCCGTCTTTGGCGACCGCAAGCGGCGTGCCGCCCGATTTTGCGATCGTGTCTGCGATCGCATTGATTTCGCGCACGGTCTCCGCGCTGACGCTCGGGCGCAGCACTTGCGCGGTGCCGCCCGGGCCGGGTGCAGTCGCCGACGTATTGAGATAGTTCAGGATCGCATCGACTGCGCCCTTGCGGACCCAGGAGGAGCCGACTTCGACGCCACTCATTCGGGTCTGGGCGCTGAACGGGATGAAATTGGCCTGCAGTTCGGCGAGTTCGCGGCCGCGGATTCCATACTTTTCCTTGGCCAGGACCACGATGGAGCGGCCCTCGGGCGTCTCGTCGGCGAGTGACGCAAGCTGTGCCGCATCCGCCAACTCCTGCTCGCTCACCCCACGCACCGGCTTGAATTCCGTCGCCTGGCGGTTGCCCAGCGTGATGGTGCCGGTCTTGTCGAGGAGAAGCGTGTCGACATCGCCCGCGGCCTCGACCGCGCGGCCCGACATGGCGAGCACGTTGAAGCGCACGAGGCGATCCATGCCGGCGATGCCGATGGCCGAAAGCAGCGCGCCGATGGTGGTCGGGATCAGCGTCACGAACAGCGCCACCAGGATCACGACCGAGATCGTGCTGCCGGCATAAGCGACGAAGCTTGGAATCGTCGCGGTCGCGAACACGAAGATGATGGTCAGGCCGACGAGCAGGATGTTCAGCGCGATCTCGTTCGGCGTTTTTTGCCGTTCGGCGCCCTCGACCAGCCTGATCATGCGATCGAGGAAGGTCGAACCCGGCGCGGCCGTGATGCGAACCCGAATCCAATCGGAGAGCACTTGCGTGCCGCCGGTGACCGCGGACCGGTCGCCGCCCGACTCGCGGATCACCGGCGCCGATTCACCGGTGATGGCTGCTTCGTTGACTGAGGCCATGCCCTCGATCACGTCGCCGTCCGAGGGAATCGTGTCTCCGGCCTCGACGAGAACGATGTCCCCGACCCTCAGATTGGCGCTGGGCACGAGCTTGTAGCTCTGCCGGCCCGGGCCGCTCAGCAGCTTGGCCTGAGTCTCGATGCGCTGGCGGCGCAGCGTCTCAGCTTGCGCCTTGCCGCGACCTTCAGCGACGGCTTCGGCGAAATTGGCGAAAAGAACGGTGAACCACAGCCACAGGATGATCTGGAACTCGAATCCGATATGGCCGCCGCCGGTTACGAGGTCGCGGATCAGGATGACTGTGGTCAAAGCCGTGACGATCTCGAGCACGAACATGACCGGATTTTTCATCAGCGTCCGCGGATTGAGCTTGACGAAGGCGGAGCCGATGGCCGGCACCACGATCTTCGGATCGAAGAGCGCCGATACCGGCATTCGCTTGCGCAGTTGTGAGGTTTCCATCGAATTGACTCCGAGCCTAATCTTTAAGTTTGAGCATGATGTTTTCCGGAGACCGGCAACTACTTTTCGGGATCATGCTCAGTTCGCTGAGAAAAGCGTGCCGGCGTTGATCGCGAGCTGCTCGACGATTGGGCCGAGCGCGAGCGCCGGAAAGAAGGTGAGGCCGCCGACGATGACGATCACGCCGACGACGAGCCCGACGAACAAGCCGCCCGTGGTCGGGAACGTGCCGGTCGATGCCGGCACCGATTTCTTGGCGGCGAGCGAGCCGGCAATTGCCATGGTCGGGATGATCATCCAGAACCGGCCGATAAGCATCGCGATCGCGCCGCTGAGATTGTAGAACAGCGTGTTGGCGCTGAGCCCGGCGAAAGCGGAGCCGTTGTTGCCGTCCTGCGAGACGTAGGCGTACAGAACTTCGGTGAAGCCGTGCGGGCCGGGATTGCCCATGGCGGCGACCGCGGACGGAACCAGCATGGCGACGGCGGTCCAGCCGAGATACATCAGCGGCAGGACCAGGATGGCGAGCATCGCCATCTTGACCTCCTTCGCCTCGATCTTCTTGCCGACGTATTCGGGCGTGCGGCCGACCATCAGGCCGGCGACAAAGATCGAAATGATGACGAACAGCAGCATGCCGTACATGCCGGCGCCGACACCGCCGACGATAACCTCGCCGAGCTGGATGTTGATGAGCGGGATCATGCCGCCGAGCGCGGTGAAGGAGTCATGCATGGCGTTGACCGCGCCGCAGGAGGCGGCAGTGGTGATGACGGCAAACAGGGCCGAGGCGACGATGCCGAAGCGGACCTCCTTGCCTTCCATGTTGCCGCCGGTGAGGCCGAGCGCGTTGAGGAAGTCATTGCCGTGCGCCTCGGCCGCATAGCAAACGATGACGCCGGCGATGAACAGGACACCCATCGCGGCGAGGATGGCCCAGCCTTGGCGCTGGTTGCCGACCATGCGGCCGAAGACGTTGGTGAGGGCCGCTCCGATCGCGAAGATCGAGATCATCTGCACGTAGTTCGACAAGGCGGTCGGATTTTCGAACGGATGCGCGGCATTGGCGTTGAAGAAGCCGCCGCCGTTGGTGCCCAGCATTTTTATCACGACCTGCGAGGCGACCGGACCGACCGCGATGATCTGCTTGGCGCCCTCGAGCGTCGTCGCATCCACATAGGCACCGAGCGTCTGTGGCATGCCCTGCCAGACCAGGAACAGCGCATAGGGCACGCAGATCGGAATGAGGATGTAGAGCGTAGCGCGCGTGATATCGACCCAGAAGTTGCCTACTGTTCGAGCCGAATGCCGGGCGAAACCACGGATGAGCGCCATCGCGAGCACGATGCCGGTCGCCCCCGACAAATAGTTCTGATGCGTCAGGCCGAGCATCTGCACGAGGTAGGACATCGTGCTTTCGCCGCCGTAGTTCTGCCAATTGGTGTTGGTGATGAAGCTCACCGCCGTGTTGAAGGAGAGATCCGGGGCGACCGCCGACTGTTCCGCCGGGTTGAACGGCAGCCCTGCCTGCAGGCGCATCAACGCATAAAGAATGAGAAAGCCGCCGACGTGGAACAGCAGCATGGCGATCGTATAGGTGACCGCGTGCTGCTCATTGCGCTCGTTGACGCCGGCAATCTTGTAGATCGCGGCCTCGACCGGCCGCAGGATCGGCGAGAGAAAGGTGCGCTCGCCGCTGAAGACGCGCGTCATATAGGCGCCAAGGAACGGCACGATGGCGACGATGATTACGCAATAGATCAGAATCTGGACCCAGCCGATGACGGTCATGGTCGTTATCCCTTCAGAACTGCTCGGGCTTAAGCAGAGCGTAGGTCAGGTAGACGAGCAGCCCCAGGGTGACGAGGGCGGCGAGCGAATAGTCGAAGGTCATGGCGGCTCCTCTCAAAGCAGGTCGCAGGCGTAGACGTAGCCGATCGACAGCGCAAAAAAGACAAACCCGATCGCCAGCATGACGACGTCCATCATGGGAATGCTCCGAACTATAATGCTGCAGTGCGTCAGAAGATTCCGAACGGCAGCGCGCAGCCTTGACTTAAGTCAAGAAAGCGCAACATTGTTCGTTCCTTCACGCGCGATTAGCTGTCACGGTTTGCATAGGAATTCGAGAGGGCAGGGGGGATAAAGTTATAGGAATTGCATAAAGATCGGCAGCGAGAAGACCAAGATGAAGTTCGTAAATATTTGAATGAACTAAAATGATGGCGGAGTTCGAGGACCGGCGCAGCTTTCGCGATGCCGTAGGCAGTCTCCGTGGCATGGGTTTTGACTTTTCCGTGGCATGGGGTTTTGACTTTTTGACTTTAATGCATGCCGCCCAACATCTGGAGGTTTTCAATGATGGGGCCGAGCGCGAGCGCCGGCAGGTAGGTCAGACCGCCGACGATGACGATGACGCCGAGGAGGAAGCCGAGAAACAGCGCTCGGTCGGTCGGCAGACTGCCGGTCGTGCGCGGGATGACGCGCTGTGCAGCGAGCGATCCGGCGACCGCCAGAACCGGGACGATGACCAGAAAGCGACCGATGAACATGGCAAGCGCCAGCGTGAGATTGTAGAACGGTGAATTGGTGCTCAGACCGGCGAAGGCGCTGCCATTCGTCGCCGCGGCGGAGGTGTAGGCGTAGAGAATTTCCGAGTAGCCATGCGGTCCGGCGTTGCCCAGGCCGGCAAGGCCGGGCTCGACGACGCAGGCGATGGCCGTGAGACCGAGCGTTGCCGCCGGGATGCAGATCAGGGCGAGGATCGTCATCTTGACTTCCGATGAACCGATCTTCTTGCCGACGTATTCGGGCGTCCGGCCGATCATGAGCCCGGCAAGGAAGACGGCGACGATGCAGAACAGCAGCATGCCGTAGAGGCCGGAGCCGGGAGCTCCGACGATCACCTCGTCGACCATCATGTTGGCGAGAAGAATGCCGCCGCTGAGCGGCAGGAAACTGTCGTGCATGGAATTGACCGCCCCGTCCGAGGATGCGGTCGAGACGTCGGCGAAAAGCGCCGACCCGGCGATCCCGAAGCGCACTTCCTTGCCTTCCATGTTTCCGCCCGGCTGTTGCGAACTTGTAATTTGGTCGACGTTCAAGGTCGCGAGAGCCGGATTGCCGCCGGATTCCGCTGCATAAAGGCCGCCGACGCCGAGCCCGAACAGGATCGCCATGACGCAAAGCAGAATCCACCCTTGCCGCTCGGACCCGACCATCCGGCCAAAGCAATTGGTCAAGGCCGCGCCCAGGGCGAATATGAGCACCAACTCCGCGAGGTTTGCGAGCGGCGTCGGATTCTCGAAAGGATGCGCGGAATTGGCGTTGAAGAACCCGCCCCCATCGCCGCTCAAAAGCTTGATCGCTTCCTGCGTGGCGACCGGCCCGCGAGCGATAACTTGCAGGCCGCCGTCAAGCGTTGTCACCTCAGCCGAAGACGCCAGCGTCTGCGGCACGCCGTTGGCTAGGAGAAACAATGCGGCGACGACGCAGATCGGCAGCAGCAGGTACAGCGTGCCGCGCGTCAGATCGACCCAGAAATTGCCGATCGTGGCCGAGCGGCGTCGCGCGAAGCCGCGGATCAAGGCGATGGCGACGGCCATGCCGGAAGCGGCAGAGAGGAATGACTGAACGGTGATGCCGGCCATCTGGCTGGCATAGCTCAGCGTCGTCTCACCGCCATAGGACTGCCAGCTCGTGTTGGTCACGAAGCTGACCGCCGTGTTCAGCGCCAGATCTGGTGCGACCCCCGTCAGGTCCTGAGGGTTGAGCGGCAACACCGACTGCAGCCGCAGAAGTCCATAGAGCGCGATAATTCCGACTGCGTGGAAAACCAGAAGGGAGATTGCGTACCCGTACCAGCTCTGTTCGGTCTCTGGTTTAATTCCCGCGAGGCGGTAGAGCGCTGTTTCGACAAGCCCGATCAACGGCTGCAACAGCGTGCGCTGCCCGGCATAAACTCGCGCGAGATAACCGCCGAGAGGACGCGTCAGCAGGCCGACAATGGCGGCGAAGAGCGCAATCTCCAGCCAGTCGGTCACTGTCATGGGGAGACATCTTTGCCGGCGGGAAGCGCGAGCAGATGATCGCACAAGCTCGCATAGGCTGCCGCCAGTACGAAACAGACGACAACGAGCGCCAACATGATTACGTCAAACATGGTCCAAGCGACCTTGCAGTTGGTGCCACTTCCTGGCCTTGCCGAAGCTATACACTAAAGACAGGCGGCAAGCCGGTTTCTGTTTACGTCACTATGCCGCCTTTATGAGAATGGGTCTGAGTTCGTCTCGAATTCCTATGCGATCGAGAGCACATTTGGTGTCACGAAACGAATAATAGGAGAGAGCTCGATGAGCGTCATTCCTGTCGATGAGCCTCCTGGCGCAGCGAACCGTGCAGCAAAGCCGCGGGGCTTCTGGCAAAGGCTTGCGCAGGCACTCGATGAGTTTTTCGTCGATCGAACGAAGCGGGCGGTGCCCGAAATCACGTTGCGCCGTTCCAAGCACGACATCGACCGATGTCGCCGGCTGATGCATAAGAGTTCCATGGCGCCGGCCGAAGCAAGCATCAGTCGCATGTCATGGCGGCGCGTCGCACAAACGCGACCGCGATGACAATCAGGCCGGCCAGACACCGCGACGGCGCGCGGTCGCGTTTGCATGACGTCATTTCTCTCGCCGTTGCAAGCAGTGAACAAGGGTCCGATGGACGCGGTCCCATGCCCGCGGCGACCGGTACGGTATCCAGATTCCCGCGGCGACCCGATCCCAGCGTTCTCAGCGAATCGATCCCGCTATTCTTCATTGGGCGCAATAAAAGCGGGTTCTGAGTGGCGCGCGAGGCCGAGGGGCGAACCGGCGGCGTTTTTCTGCTCAAGCGGTCGGCCGTGCGTTTCGCCAAGAAGAACAGCGTACCCGTCGGATGCGCGACGATGTTTCTCACAGAACGCTTCGAACTCGACGTCGAGAACCAGGGTAGTCCGGCTGTCGTCGGCCTTGACGCCGCCATGCGCATTGCGCCGAGGCTTGCCGCCTTTGTCGCCACCCCCCGTCGCGGCAGGGCGGAAACTCTTTGCTGGCGGTGCTCAGCGCAGGCGCTAGAGCATTTTCAGGAAAAGTGGATACCGGTTTTCCGTAGAAAATGCGACCAAACAAAGAATCTAGAGCATGATCAGTTTCCACCGAAACTGAACATGCTCTAGTCGCCCGCGTCCTTGATTCTGCGGTGTTTTTCTGAATCTCTGTCGCCGCGATGCAGCGATGGAGGTGGTTCGTGGCGGGGAAAGAGATTGCGGTCAAGAAGTACGTTGTGCGGCTG
>JBEKNW010000214.1:0-6817 GCA_049522435.1 Xanthobacteraceae bacterium | reverse complement strand
TCGCAGCACTTCAGCGCCAATTCTGCAACGTTCGCGGTTATGGATTCCTGGCTCCTCGCGGAGTTTATCATCGGGCCGGCCACTTCGGGCCGGACCCGTTGGCTCGGCCCCGGAATGACGGCAGACTTACGCCGCGAAATGCGCCAATTCGCGATCCCCCTCCGGGACGCCGTCTGACACGAGCGCAAGCGCCGCGGCAAAAAATTCGGCGCCCGCAATTGGCGTCGTTGCGGCGCGCCCGAGATGCCGGCGAAAGGCGCGGGCGCCCGGCACGGCGCGGAACAGGCCGTGCAGATGCCGCGTGATGGCGTGAAGCCGCGTGCCTTGCGCAAGCTCGCGCTCGATATAAGGAATCAACGCCTTGGCGGCCTCCTTTGCCGACGCCACGCGCGCGTCCTCGCCGAAGAAAAGCGGATCGACGGCGAGGAGCCGCCACGGCTCCTGATAAGCGGCGCGTCCCATCATGACGCCGTCGACGCGCGGAAGATGCGCACGCGCCGCCTCGACACTGCCGATGCCGCCATTGAGAATCACCGTGAGGCGCGGGTGCGCGGCTTTCAGCCGATAGACGCGTTCGTAATCGAGCGGCGGGACCTCGCGGTTCTCCTTCGGCGACAGGCCTTTGAGCCAGGCCTTGCGGGCATGCACGATGAGCGCGTCGGCGCCGGCTTGTTCGACCGCGTGCGTAAAAGTTTCGAGCGCGTCTTCCGGGTCCTGCTCGTCGATGCCGATGCGGCACTTCACCGTGACGGGTATCGCGACACTTCCCTTCATCGCCGCCACGCAGTCCCCGACCAACGCGGGCTCCGCCATCAGGCAGGCGCCGAAGCGGCCTTCCCGAACGCGGTCGGAGGGGCAGCCGACATTGAGATTGATCTCGTCGAAGCCGAATTCCGCGCCGATGCGCGCGCACGCGGCCAGCGCCTGCGGCTCGGCGCCGCCGAGCTGCAGCGCCAGCGGATGTTCGGCGCCATCGCAGCGCAGAAGCCGCGCGCGATCCCCGTGCAGCACCGCGCCCGTGGTCAGCATTTCGGTGTAAAGCAGCGCCTGGCGCGTGAGCAGGCGATGGAAGAACCGGCAATGCCGGTCAGTCCATTCCATCATCGGCGCGACGGAGAATTTATGTTTTATTTCAGCCATTTACCGGCGGCTTCTTGTCAGAACATCACCGAGGGCAGACTGGTTTCGCTGCTGGTCCGAATCGTGCCTATAGCGATAGCGCTTGCTGCGATCGGGCGCCTACTCGTCCTTGTATTCAGCGAAGATCGTCGATTCCATCTGCGTCGTTGTCCAATGCCTGGCACCGGCCCACGTTATAATCGCGGTCATGTACCGGCAATAGGCGTCGAACCCATCTCCGTCCCAGTTCAGCGGCCGACCTCCTTGCGGGATTGTTTGTCTGAAACACGGCCAGACGCGGTTGCGAATGACTCCACGGTCAATAGGAACAGGAGGACGCCGATTAAAGCCCAAAGCCCTGCACAGGAAATGCAGTGCCTTTGATGTCATGACACTTGACCATTGGAAGCCTGGAGGTTTGCTTGTTAACAACTCCCACGACTGCTGAATGGAATTTGTTTGCGTAATTGACTGAGCGCAGTTCTCAGCAGTGTCGTGGATTTCCTGCAGATTGCGGTTGCTGTAGATTTTCTGCTTAGTCCTCCACATTCCACCCCAGGAGACCGTGAGCGCCAGCGCAGGCAGGTAATGTCCATGCTGAATCTCTGAAATGATCTGGTTCGGCGCATCTCGGGGCACCTCCGCAGGGCATTGGAGGAACGTGTCAACTGTTCGTAGGCAATCCTGCCAGCCTACCGGGTTACAATTTGGATAACCGCCAAATTGCGATAAATGCTGCTGGGCCTCAATGGGCAGCGGAAAATCGTGCGCTGCCGCCCGTGTGCATTCATCGATTATCCAATTCATGTGCCCTCCGCGCTCCACCATGCGAATGCGAAACCGCCTCCTATGCTACCTTTCGATCGGCAATTTCCGTCTGCGAATGCGGTGCCGATCCACCACGATGATGCTCCGTTCAATTTCCGTTGACGTCGGGGCTCGCAATATCTCGCCCATGCGGGCGATCACGTCTGCATCGTTCCAGTCGCCCGCGCGGAACAAAATCAAGCTGGGATCAGTCGTGCGAGCAAGCGCTAGCAGGCGCGGATAGTCGAGATCGGCGGTGACGACAGTCCGGTTCTCGTGCTTCGCGCGGGCCAGGATATCGGCGTCGGATGAGCGGTGGAGGCCCCATTCGGCGGCATGAACAGCGTCATGTCCCTCGTCCCTAAGCCATGCCGCCAGTTTCGGTGAAAGCGGCATGTCGACCAGAAATTTCACGGCTCAGCCTGTCGGGGCAAGCTCGATTGCCTCATCCTCGGCAAGGAACGCTGCATAGCGCAGCGCCTCCTTGATGTCGCCGGCTTCGAGATAGGGGTAGGCCTTTAGAATCTGCTCGGGCGTCTCTCCTGCGGCCAAAAGGCCAAGCAGACGTGCCACCGGAAACCTTAGCCCTCGGATACACGCCTTTCCGGTGCAGATCGCTGGATCGATGGTGATGCGGGTGAAGGTCATATTGCTATCATGTCTTAAAGAGCGGCGTCAGGCCAGCCGTTTCCACCCGATGAATTCGCCGTCAATAGAAGGCGGTTTCCCCTCCCCATGTGCCGCACATACGCCTACCTTATCCACATGCCGAAGACGATCCAACTCTATGTGCCGGATTCACTACATCGGCAGCTCAAGATTCGGGCGGCGCTCGCCGGGATGTCGCTATCCGACTATCTCGTTCGCGAGGTAAGTAAGATCGCGGAGCGACCGACGTTGGATGAAATCAAGGCGCGGCTTGCGGCACTGCCGCCCACACGGCTGAAGACCTCCCCCACAAAAATCGTCCGCGAGGCGCGCGACGGGCGCTGAACCCATGAACGACAAGGAAAAAGCCGCGCTCGGATCGATCGCCGCCTCGGCGGGACTGACGCTGGCGAAGGCCGTTGTCGGCTTGTTGACCGGCTCGCTCGCCATCCTGTCGGAGGCCGGCCATTCGCTGCTCGACCTCGCCGCGACGGTGCTGACCTATATCGCCGTGCGCGTCTCCGGCAAGCCGGCCGATGCCGAGCACCAATACGGCCACGGCAAAGTGGAAAGCGTAACCGCGCTCGTCGAAACCGCTTTCCTGTTTTTGCTCGCGGCCGTCGTGGCTTTCGAGGCGGCGCAGCGGCTCCTCGGCGAGCGCATCTATTCGGTCGAGGCCACCCCCGTCGCCTTCGCCGTCATCGCCGCATCGATCATCGTCGATTTTTTCCGCGCGCGCACGCTCCGGCGCGTCGCCGCGGCGACTTCGAGCCAGGCGCTCGAAGCCGACGCGCTCCATTTCCGCTCCGACATGTGGTCGTCGATCGCCGTCCTGATCGGACTTGCTGGCGTCGCGCTCGGCTATTTTCGGGCCGATGCGGCGGCGGCAATCGTCGTCGCAATCTTTATCTGCGTTGCCGGCTGGCGGCTTGGCCGGCGCACCATCGACACCTTGACCGACACGGCGCCCGCCGGGGTGAGCGAGCACGTGGCGGCGATCGCGCGGCGCGTCCCCGGCATCGTCGCCGTCGAGCGGGTGCGCGCGCGGCCGGCCGGGGCGGTCCTGTTCATCGATCTCGGCGTCGGCGTGAGCCGCGCACTGCCGCTCGAACGCGTCGCCGCCATCAAGGAGCAGCTGACGCGCGCCATCCGCGCCGACATGCCCGAGGCCGAAGTCACGATCACCACCGAGCCGCGCGCGCTCGACGACGAGACGGTGCGCGAGCGCGTCCATCTGATCGCGCGCAAAAGCGGGCTCGCCGTCCACCATGTCGCGGTCCAGGCGATCGCCGATCGTTTATCGGTTTCGGCCGATCTCGAAGTCGAAGGAACGCTGCCGCTCCTCGCCGCGCACGACATCGCCAGCCGCCTCGAGGAGGCGATCCGCCAGGAGCTTGGGCCGGACGTCGAGGTCGAAACGCATATCGAGCCGCTGCCGGCCGTCGTCCTCGCCGGCCGCGACGCCGTTGCCGCGCGCGTCGGCGAGATCGGCGAAGCGCTCACGGCGCTCGCCTCCGGGATCGCCGGCCTCGGCGAAATCCACGACGTGCGCGTGCGCGAGACCGCCGACGGCGAGATCGTCAATTTCCATTGCCGGGTCGATCCGGCGCTCTCGGTCAGCGCGGTGCACGATCTGGTCGATGGCGTCGAGCGCGGCCTGCGCCGGCAATTTCCGAACCTCCAGCGCGTCATCGGCCACGCCGAGCCGCAACGCTCGGTCGAGTCCCTCCCTGCCACCACCGCGAAAGCGTAGCGTCGAGCGGGCGGACCTCCTCGGTCGCATCGATCCGCACGAGTCCCGCGGGTCCCTCGCGCAGCGCGCGGATGCGAACGCTTCAGGTTGAACCTCTACTTGTTCCGCCGGTAACGGCGACCATAGGCGTCGTAAACATCGACCGGCGCGAAGTCGTCGGTGAGCACCTCGCCAGTGGGCGCTTTCGGAACAGCGATCCGCCTCGCGGTGACGAGCTGCGAAACGTCGAATCGGAACTTGTAGCGCTCTTGCGCGGCGACACCTTTCTGCAGCGCCTCGGCTTCGGTGAATGGATCAAGCCGCCCGAGGACGATCACATTCGACTCGGAAAGGACCCGCTCGCCCGAATTGAAAAAGTCGAGATTGTCGAAGGCGAGCTTCAAGGTCCGAACGTTGCTGTCGTAAAGCTTTTCGGAGGGAATGATATTGATGGCTGCCACTCCGTGCGGCGCGAGGCGATCACGCACAAGTTGGTAAAATTCGTTCGTCATCATGTGAAAAGGAATGTAGCTGCCGGTGAAGGCATCGGCCATGATGAGGTCGTATGGCTCGGTATGCCGGTTCAAGAACACGCGGCCGTCACTCTCGATGAGATGAAACCTGTTCGTTTCAAGAAGCCCAAAATATTTCTTGGCCACGTCGATCACGCCGGGGTCGAGTTCGACGGTGTCGATCGTCGCGTCCGGGAGGAAGCGGCCGAGATAGACTGGAATGGAACCGGCGCCGAGACCGAGTATCAGCACGCGCTTGATGTCCTGCGGATAAATTGCGGCAATGCTCATCGCACGGGGGTAGAGCATCGGCAAATCGTCGGGGTCCGCAAGATTCACCTGCGATTCCTGGAAGTACCAGCCCTTCCATTGGAAGGTCAGTTTGAGCACGTTCTGCTCTTTGCCGACGAAGATGTCGTTGTAGATAGTCTCCACGTGCGTAATCAGGCCGTCTTTCCGCTTGAGCATCTCGGCGCGTATTTCCGGATTGAACAGCTCTTCGGCGTGAGCGGCCGCGACCGGCAAATAGAGTTGGTGTGAAGCAAGCAACACGGCGAGCACGCCAAGTTGCGCCCGCCGCCGCCCCGGCCAAGCATTGGCGAGGAGCAACGCACCCGCGAAAATTCCCAAAATCCCGAGCGTGAAGGTGATCGCGCGCGACCCGATCAGAGGGATGAGGAAAAACGTCGTCCCCAGCGTGCCGAAGATGCTGCCGGCCGTGGAGACGCCATAAACGGTCCCCGAGACAACGCCCGAACTCTGCCGCGAGCGTAGCAGAAGGCGAATGGCGAAGGGCGAATACATACCGAGAAATGTGACAGGAAAGAACATGATTGCCAGCGCCGAAACGAGGCTGCCCAACTTGATGTCGTCGATGTTCCATACGAAGAATTGCAGCACCGGTTCGGCGAAAGCGGGCAGCAGCAGCAGATAGACGGACCCGACCGTCACAATTGCGCCAAGGACTATGGGCGACGGATGCCGGTCGGCGAGCGACCCGCCGAGAAAATAGCCGACACACAATGCGGCCAGCACCGTCGAGATCAGCGAGGCCCACGTATAGATGCCGCTTCCGAAATACGGACCCAGATAGCGCGACCCCAGCATTTCGAAACTCATCACGATCGCGCCGGTTAGGAAGGCCACGACGTAGATGCAGAGAGCGAGGAATGCAAACGGCCGATGTCCTCGGCTTTTTGTGACCTCGGGGCGCCGGCTCTCAGCGGATGCGTCGATCTTCATGCCCGCCTTCTCCCTCGACCCTTCCTACCCTTCCCTCCCCGCTTGCGGAGAAGGGGCTGGGATGAGGAGCGGCTAAGCTTTTGCAAGCCCGGTCCGGACAATCGCGCCCACTTCCGAATACATTTGCATTATTGGGGAGAGAAACCTGTGAAACCTGCTCTTTGGCAACCAACGTGTCATGTAGGAAGAGGCAGTCGATACCCGCCGAGGAAACATGCCAGAGCGTCGCCGGAGTTTCAACGATAGGTTCGCCGAACCCATGTTTACGGCCGCTATCACCGCCGGCTGAGAAGGCTATGGACCTTTCGGCCTGATGGCGTGTGTCGAGCGGAACGAACTTCTCGACCGTACTGGACGGCTGCTCACCAGCGCGCCCCCGGTTGTCATTCTCGCACCGCTACGTACGCGTAATCGGCCTTGCATAGTGTATGGACAAGGCGCATCGAATAGTGCTATTCTGAGTGCGTCTATTCTATAACATTTTCTCGAAGGTATGGGAGGTCGCTACTATGGCGCACGCGAAGCACGCTTCGAAACGAAAGCTTCTAAAGAAAGCCGTACCGATGGTGGGAATCGCCGGGGTGTCTTTGGCGATGGCGGGCGGCGCATCCGCGGCAACCGCTTACCCTACAGCGAATCTGCCGTCGCAAGGCATCGCACCGGGTCACGAGATTACTCTCGGTGAGGAGGAATTCTCTGACGTCAGCTTGGCGACGTTCTTTGTCTTCGACAAGGAGAGCACCGGATCGCTTAACGG
>JBEKNW010000213.1:0-6903 GCA_049522435.1 Xanthobacteraceae bacterium | reverse complement strand
AAACGCCCCTCAGGTCGAACAAAGAAACTGAACAGAGAGCGAAGAAAATGCGACACCAGAAGTGACATGCTGCAAAAAAGCACTTGACAGAAAGAGCCCCATACAAGGGTGGGCAAAGGCGCAAAGCGCCGTGCCCACGTGTGCGTTGCCGGCAGTTCCGCGTGGGCTTCGCTGCGCTCGGCCCACCCTACAAAACACCTAAAACATGCCCATGCGCTCGCTCACCATGGTGCCGGTGAGCAGGAGCACGCCGAACGCCATCACCATCACGGCGGCGCCGACCTCGACGCCGCGCAGAAGGAGCGAGCCGTAGCCGGCGCGCGTCGCGGCGAACCGCTTCGCCGCGGCCTTGGCGCCGACGGCGAGCGTCGCGATCGCCGCGACGGTGATCGCGGTGCCGACGCCCATCACCAAGGTCGAGGCAATGCCGGCCCAGAACAATCCCTGCGCCAGCGCGAAGACGAGGACGAGGATCGCACCCGAGCAGGGCCGCAGCCCGACGGCGACGATCGCCGAGAGCCCGCGGCGCCAGCCGCCCGGTCCAGCCAATTCCTCCGGCTCCAGTCCATGCGCATGCCCCCAAGGCAAGACGCTCTCCTCTTCGTCGTGGTGGTGCGCGTCGTCGTGCGCGTGCTGGTGCGCGTGATGGGCAGGCTCGTCGTGCGAATAATCATGTTGATGGCAATGGGCGTGGTCGGCGTGAATGTGGCGAGTATGGTCCGCCGCTTCCGCCGCTACCGCCAATTCGGGCCCTGACCTGACATTGTGCAGAGCATGAAGAAACCCGCGCCCCTTTACCCAAAACAGCCGAGCTCCCACGAGCACGATGAGCGCGTAGCTGAAGATCTCGATGACGCGCACCGTGTCGCCCATCATCTTCGCCGTTGCGCCGATCAGAACCGCGGCGATGGCGACGAGCGCCACGGCGGTCAGCGCCTGCAGCAGCGCCGACGCGAACGACAGCGCGATGCCGCGCCGCCAGGTCTCCTCATTGGCGAGGAGGTAGGACGAGATCACCGCTTTGCCGTGGCCCGGGCCGGCGGCGTGGAAAATGCCGTAGACGAACGAAACGCCCATCAGCCCCCAATAGGCCGAACCGTCGGTCTTGGCGGCGCGGATGAGGCCCGACAGCGCCCGGTAGAACAGCGCCTGCTTGGCGAGGATCCAGCCGACGACGCCTTCGGCCGGCGGCGGGCGAACGCCTCCGAACGGCCCGACCTGCGCGAAGGCGCTTGTGAGCGCGCCCGTCGCCAGCAGCAGCACGACGATGACCGCCGCCAGAGCAAGACAGCGGATCAATTGCGCCGTGGCGCCGGTCCTCACGGGCACTTCACCGCAATCCTGTTGGCGAAATTCGCGCCCATGCCGATGTTGGCTTCCGAGGTCTGAAACGCCTGATCGAGCCGCAGCGTGATCGGGAAATTGTCATCGTGCGGTTTCTCGATCGCGGCCGTGCATTGCGCCGGCGCGCTGACCAGCCGCACCGGGTCTTTTTCCGCGAAACCGAAATCGATGAAGAATTCCGGATCGTAGACCTCGATCTCGATCGCCTTGGCCTTCACCGGCGTCTTGAACGGCAGCGTGAAGTGGAGTGTGAGCACCGTCTCCTTCGGATCGTAGTCGAGAAAGTAGTCGACCGGATCCAGGAACGCGTCCTTCTGCCGTTTCCCGTTCACCTTGGCGTAGGTGAAGTAGGCATAATCCTTGAGCGACTCGACGTTGACCTTGGCGAGCGGCGCAAGCTCCTCGCGCGTGAACATGCCCGCGGTCTTTTGCTCGATCCCCTGGATGGCGAAGGCGGAGAACATATCGTCGAAGGTCCAGGCGTGGCGCACGCCGGTGACCGAGCCGTCCGCGGCGTAGAGCAGCTCCTCGGTCATCGTCACCCAGACGTGCGGGTGCGCGTCTGCGCGCCCCGCCGCCGCGACGAGGCATGCCAGTCCGGCCATGAGGAAGATTAAGCGATGGATCATCGGCCCCGCGCCCGTGTATCGCCCCCGACACGGCGGCCACACTCTAACGCGGAGTGGGGCGGAATGGAGGCCATGGGACTTTGCCGCCGTTCGTCCCAGCGCTGGCGGGAATCCAAGGTCTCCGAGCGTCATTGCGAGCGAAGCGAAGCAATCTTGTGCCATGAAGTCTGGATTGCTTCATCGCTTCGCTCCTCGCAATGACGGGAGCGTGTGGTACATATTACATAGTGAGGAGAGACGGCGATGGCGCAGAATGAATTTGCACCGGTCACACCCAGCGAAATGCTGAAGGAAGAATTTCTTGCAGAGTATGGTCTGTCGCAGAACCGGCTCGCCAAGGCGATCGGGATTTCGCCGAACCGGATTGCCGAGATCGTCAACAATCGGCGGCGCATCACGGCCGACACTGCGCTTCGGTTGAGCTTATACTTTGGCAACAGCCCGGAGTTTTGGATGAATCTGCAGACCCATTACGATCTGAAGCTAGCGCGGCGGAATCTCAAACCCGAAGATGCCAAACGCATCAAGGCGCTTCGGGCCGCGTGAATAACTTTACACCCCTGCCGCGCCGCCGTCGGCGCGCGGGTCGTGGGCGCCTTCGCAGGTGCCGTCGCTATGCAGCACCACCGCGCCGGCATGGCCCATGATGTCGGAGTAGGGGTCGGGTAGAACTTCGAGATCATGGCCGGCCGACGCCAGTTGGTCGACGAGATTGCCGTCGAAGCGCGCTTCCAGGCGCAGCTTCGTTTGCGCATGGCCCCAGGTCCGCCCGAGCACCCAGCGGGGACGATCGATCGCCGCGGCGAGCGGTTGCCCGAACAACACGTGGCGTGTGAACAGCGCGGCCTGCGTCTGCGGCTGGCCGTCGCCGCCCATGGCGCCGTAGGCCATGATGCGTCCGTCTTTGAGGATCGCGAGTGCCGGATTGAGCGTGTGGAACGGCAGCCGGCCGGGCGCGAGCAAATTGAGCGCGCCGTGTTGCAGCGAAAAGCTCGTGCCGCGGTTCTGCATCAGAACGCCGGTGCGCGGCAGCACGCAGCCCGAGCCGAACTCCCAATAGAGCGACTGGATGTAGGACACGACCAGGCCGCCGGTATCGGCGGCGCCCATCCACACGGTATCGCCTTCACCGTAGCCGAGCGGCCAGCGCGCCGCCTTGCGGCGGTCGATTTTCATTGCCTCGCCGGCGATGAACCGCGGCTCGAGACAGCGCTCAAGCGCGTGCGCCAGATGATCCGGGTCGGTGACGACGCGATCGCGGACGCGCAGCGCGCGCTTGGTCGCCTCAACCAGGACGTGGATATGGTCAAATCCCTCCGCCGCGGTCACACCCAATCGAGCAAACAAAGCCAGGATCATCAGCGAAGCGACGCCCTGGGTCGGCGCATCCGTGTTGTAAACAGTGGCCGAGGGCAGCTCGATACGGAGCGGTTCGGCGAGCGTGGCGCGATAGCGCGTAAAATCGTCGCGCGTCAGCGGGCTGCCGATGCGCCCGAGGTCGGCCGCGAGCTCACGCCCGACGTCGCCGCGATAAAAATCGTCAAGACCGGCATGGGCCAGATGCGCGAGCGTCTCGGCCAACGCCTCTTGCTTCAAGGTGGCGCCGGCCGCCGGCGGCTTGCCATCCAGCAGAAACGTGTCGGCGAAGCCCGGCACCGGCGCGAGCTCGGAAAGCTTCTCCTGCGTGAGCCGCGCCTGGCTGCGCGATACCGCATAGCCGTTGCGGGCGTGGCCGATGGCGGACGTAAAGAGGACATCCAGAGGCAGCGTTGCGCCATTCGCCTTCGCCGCGTCGAGCGCCAACATCCAGCCGCCGACGGCGCCCGGCACGGTGAGTGCGGCGAGCGGCCCGCGCGGCGGTATCGTGTCGTACTCGCGGTAAAGCTCCGGCCGCGCTTGCAGCCCCGCGCCGCCCGCCGCCATGATGGCGCGTACGCGGCCGGACGGTTCGCGAATGAGCCAAAATCCGTCGCCGCCAAGGTGGGTCATGTGCGGATAAACGGCCGCGATGGACGCGGCCATCGCCACCATCGCTTCGAGCGCGTTGCCGCCCTCGGCGAGAATCGCGCGGCCCGTTTCCACGGCGCCGTAATGCGGCGCACAGACGACGCCGCGGCGATGACCGGCGCTGTGCAGGTCGGCCATGCTCGCCCCCACCCTACCCTCCCCCGCGCGCGGGGGAGGGTAGGGTGGGGGCCGGGTCGGCCAAGCCGCGCTTGCGCAGGAGCGCCTCGGCGCTCGGCAGCCGGCCGCGGAAGGCTTTGTAGGCATCGGCCGGATCGCGCAAGCCGCCGGCCGCGTAGATGGTCTCGCGCAGCCGCTTCGCTGTCGCCGGATCGAAGATGTCGCCGGTCTCTTCGAAAGCTTCGAACGCATCGGCATCGAGCACTTCCGACCACATGTAGCTGTAATAGCCCGCGGCATAGCCGCCGCCCGAGAAGACATGGGCGAAGTGCGGCGGGCGGTGGCGCATGACGATCTCCTCCGGCATGTTTATGCGCGCGCACGTCTCCTTCTCGAACGCCGTGGGATCGATGGCGCCGGGCGAAGCGAGCGAATGGAAATCGAGATCGACGATAGCCGAGGCGAGGTATTCGACCGTGGCAAAACCCTGATTGAAATTGCCCGCGGCAATGAGCCGTTGCAGCAGTTGCTCCGGCATCGGCGCGCCGGTCTGGTAGTGCAGCGCGACGCGCCGCAGAACCTCCGGCTGCTCGAGCCAATGCTCGTAGAGTTGCGATGGCAGCTCGACGAAATCGGTGGCGACATTGGTGCCGGAAATCTTCGGATAGGTGACCGCGGATAGAAGGCCGTGCAGAGCATGCCCGAACTCGTGGAACAACGTGCGCGCATCCTCGAAGCTGAGCAGCGTCGGCTCGCCGTCGGCGGCTTTAGCGAAATTCGTCACGTTGACGATCAGCGGGCGAATGTCGCCGGCGAGTTTTTCCTGATCGCGCAGCGAGGTCATCCAGGCGCCGCTGCGTTTCGAGGCCCGCGCGAAGTAATCGCCGAAGAACAGGCCGATCTTGCCGCCGTCGGAGGAGCGCACCTCCCAGACGCGCACGTCGGCATGCCAGACCGGCACGTCCGCGCGCGCGGTGAAGCTTAAGCCGAACAGGCGCTGCGCCGTATAAAAGGCGGCCTCGATCATCCGCTCGAGGTTGAGGTACGGCTTGATCGCGGCCTCGTCGAAATCGCAGCGCCGCTGGCGCAGCTTCTCCGCGTAATAGCGCCAGTCCCAGGGTGCGAGCGCGAAATTGCCGCCTTCCTCCTGCACCAGCGCCTGCATGGCGTCGCGATCGACGAGCGCCTTTTTACGCGCGCGCGACCATACTGTATCGAGTAGTTGGCGCGCGGCGGCCGGCGTTTTCGCCATCGCATCGTCGAGCCGGTAATGGGCGAAGTCGGCATAGCCGAGGAGCTGCGCGCGCTCGGCCCGCAGCCGCACCATCTCGGCGATGTTTGCCTTATTGTCGGTCGCTCCGCCATTGTCGCCGCGCTTGATCACGCCGCGAAAGACCTTTTCGCGGAGGTCGCGCCGCTGCGCGAACTGCAGGAACGGCTCGACGCTCGATCGCGAAAGCGTGACGACGTGGCCGCCGAGGCCGCGTTCCTGCGCTTTGGATTTCATCGCCTCGCGCATGAAATCGGGCAGCCCGGCAAGCTCGGCTTCGGACTCAAGACAGAGTACGAAGTCCTGCTCGTCGGCGAGCACATTCTGGCTGAACGCGGTGCCGAGCGTCGCGAGGCGCTCGATGATCGCGGCGAGGCGCTCCTTCGCCGCCGGGTCGAGCGCGGCGCCGGCGCGGCGGAAGCTCACGTGGTAGCGCTCGAGCACGCGCTTTTGCTCGGCATCAAGGCCGAGCGTGGCGGCCTGCCGCATGAGGGCATCGATGCGCAGGAACAGCGCCGCGTTGGTGCGGATTTTGTTCCAGTGGCGGGCGATCTGCGGGGCAGTCTCGCGCTCGATCTCGAGGAGCGCATCGTTGCTGTGGGCGCCGGCGAGAAGGTGGAAAACGTGTTCGACACGCGCCAGCGCCCGGCCGCTAAGTTCCAGCGCGGCAACCGTATCCTCGAAGCTCGGCGGTTCCGCCGCCGCCGCGATGGCCGCGATCTCGGCCTCATGGTCAGCGAACGCTCGCGCGTAGGCCTCCCGGAAGTGCTCAGGCGCGATGCGGTCGAACGGGGGAACTCCGTCCGGGGTCGTCCATGGCTCGAAGAACGGATTTTCGGATCGATTGGGATCGGTCATCGGCAGGTCATACCAAGTGGAGGTGCGCACGGTATATATGTCTTGCAGTCTTGAATTTGGCGGCCCTTTCGGAGAAAGTGCCGGCGCACTGGAAGGGTCATGAACAAGCCTCTACCGCCACGCCCCAGGCGCATCCTCTGGCAGAACGTGCTGACCGTGGTCAGCGCGGCGATCCTGATCAGCGCCGAAGTGTTCGGCGCCGCCTTCGCCGGGAGCTGGGCGATCGCCAACCTGCTCGCGCTCGGGCCGGTCGGCGCGCACGTTCTCGACGGACTCTTCGTGCTGTGCGGCATCGTCGTCATGGTGCAGTTTATCCGCGGGGCACGCCGCGTCGAGCCGTTCACGGCGGCGGACTGAACGCTTTCGCGGCGTCGCATCGCGCGTGCGCCGTGGAAAAAAGCGAATCTAACATTTTGTTAAGAGCAAAACGCTTGACAGCGCGGCGCAATAGCTTATTGCGGAAATCGCCCAATTTCGCACGTGCCTGTGGCCGTGTGTCGGTCGGTGGGCATCCGGACAAGAGGCCGGACAGCCGCCTAAGGAAGAGATGCTACTTCCTTGCTCCCGCGACCGGCAGCCGGAGGCGAAACCGGCATAGCCCGCTCTCCACGGGCGACGCGGCTTAAAGCAACGACGGAAGGGCTTTTTTGGTTCGCTGCCGGCGCCAATGCCGGGGAC
>JBEKNW010000212.1:0-6962 GCA_049522435.1 Xanthobacteraceae bacterium | reverse complement strand
AGGTCGGGCATGGCGCACAATCGTGGCGAGGAGTTCGATGCGCCCTTCGCCCGCATCGACCGCATGGGACGAGACCGTTTTGATATTTACTGGATGCGGCACACGGGCAAATGGTGGCGGCTTTACGCCGGCGTGACGTTTGTCGAGGCGCTGCGAATCCTCGAAACCGACGAGGTCCTGCGTCCGGTCTGACCCCTGCGCCCGGTTGCGCGCCGGCGCCGATTTTCGTCCTCGATACAGAAGCGGTGACCGCAGCCATGAGCGAATACCAGTACTACGAGTTCCAAGCGATCGACCGTCCGCTCAGTGAAGCGGATCGCCGGGCGCTTCGGGATTTATCGACACGGGCGCGGATCACGGCCACGAGCTTCACGAACTCATATGAATGGGGCGACTTCAAAGGCGATCCAGCCAAACTCATGGAGCGGTGGTTCGACCTCCACCTCTATGTGGCGAACTGGGGCTCGCGCCGGATGATGATCAGGCTGCCGGCGCGGATGATCGACCGCCATCTCCTCGAAGCATTCCTCCGAGAGGTCAATTGCGCCGAGCTAAAGGTCGCAGGCGAGAACCTGATCCTGGACATCGGGCGCGACGAGGTGGAGTCCGAGGATTGGGATGATGACGGCTCGGGCTGGCTCGCGGCCCTGACGCCGCTGCGGGCCGAGGTCCTTGCGGGCGACCTGCGGCTCTTCTATCTGCTCTGGCTGACGGCGGTCGAGGCCGACATCGTCGCGGCGGACGAGCTCGAGCCGATGCCCGGAATTGGGCCGATGACGACGGGGCTGGAAGCTTTCACCGAGTTCTTCGGCATCGATCCGGATCTTGTCGATGCGGCGGCCGAACGCTCCGTTGTCGGGAGCGCGATATCTGCGGATGCCGCTCGCAGCGTGATTGCGGCGATGCCCGATCGCGAGAAGACCGGGCTGCTCGTGCAATTGTTCGAGGGTGCTCCCCATGTGACGGCCGAACTGCGGGCCGAGGTTCGCAAGCGTCTGGGACCCGAAACCGTCGCTCCACCAGTTGCCGCACGTACCGCCGGCGAACTGCGCGCCCGCGCCCGGGCGATCCGTCTCGCCCGTGAGCGTGCAGACGCCGACAAGGCAGCCGCAGAACGCAAACGCCAGGCCGAGGAAGCAGAGAAAGTCCGCCGGGCGCGGCTGGACGCGGTCGCGCGACGGGGTGAGAGCGGCTGGCGCGAGGTCGAGAGCGAAATCGAGCGCCGCAACCCGGGCGGCTACGACAAGGCGGCAAGCCTTCTGTTCGATCTCAAGGCGATCGCCGAGGAGAGCGGCACGATCGAGGACTTCCTTCGCCGACTTCGCACGATCCGTGAGCGACATGTCCGGAAGGAACGGTTTATCGAACGGCTGGCGGCATTAGGATAGCGCAGCGCGTCATGGTCGGATTCGAACCCGCGAGGGAGCAAGAAAAATCTCCCTGCCGGTTTTCAAGACCGTTGCCTTAAACCACTCGGCCACCCTTTCGGCGGTGATTTACTCCGAGAGCGGGCCGCTTGTCGCGGCTCGCCGGCCGCATCGCCAAGCGCAGGAACGCCGAGCCGTCGAGCCCGCAATTCGGACTGGTAGGGGACGTGAGGGGTTTAGGATAGCATGGCAGCCCACCGGGGCAACTTGGCGGGCTTTTCCATTGGCGCCCGCCACTGAAAGAAATGGCAGCTGCTTCAATGTGGCGCTACTCCGAGAAACTCCTTCAGACGAAGGCTTACTGCTTTCCGGCGTTCGGCAAGAAAGCTTTTGTACCCTTCGACACCGAGGACGGCGGAGTTGGTCGGAATACACTGGGCCTCAAAGGCGGCGAGGCCCGCCTTCTCGATCAGGGGTGAGAAGTACTGGCTTGGCGGCTTGTCACTGATCTTCCGGTTAGTCTCGCCGCCGATGAAGGCGAGATTGGCGATGTCATCGGCCTCGCGCGCCGTATAGCTGCCTTTAAGCACGGCCTTCGGAAAGATGTGGTGAAACTGCAGACGATGGTGCGAACCCTTGTGGTCCAGCGCAATCGTCAGATTGGAGCGCCAATCGCGGGCACCGGCGGCGCGGAACGCCAGGAACATGGTCTTGAAAAGGGCGCTGCGCTGGTTTCGACCCGCCAACTCTTCGGGCGCGATATCGAGACGCCCCACTTGAAGTCGCAGGCGGTCAATCAGTTCATCTACGCCACCGTCCTGGCGCAAGGTTGCCAGATCCTGGTCGAGTAGCGTTTCGCTCGATCCACGCGAATAGCGCCCCTTGGCGTTTGCAATTAGCACCCAGTGCTGAAGACGTTGCGACTCTTTGGCTTCGATCTGGTATTTCCGCTTGTGCCCGTAATAGCCGAGCGTGACGAGTAGGAAGGGCGACGACAGGAGCGCCGGGCTGTCGATACCCACGTTGCTCTTGAGGAAGTTGAGCGCGAACTCCATCCCTGGCACACATTCCTTCCAAGCCTGCTGTAGTCGCTCGATGGGTAAGTTGCCCACGGTGAGGAAGCGTGACTGCCCAGTGGCGAAGGCGACCATGTTCTTGAGGTGGATGCCGAGATCGAGGTCAAAACCGGCCTTAGCACACTGCCTCTCGAAGTCTTGGAACGTTTTCAGCGCACCGTGCCACTTGGCGGTGATCTGCGCCAGCGCGAGGTCGGAGCTGCGCAGCTTGGCGCCCAGAGAATTCACGCGGACGAATATTTCGGTGACCTCCCCATAGGAAAGTGTGCGCTCCAATATGTCCATGCGGTAAGGGTACTTGCGGATACCTCGTAGCCTGGCGAGGCGCTTGCTGTATTTCTCGCTGCGCACATCTTCGAGGTCCGTGATTCCCGCGCGCTTAAGGAACGGCAGGTCGCTATTAGTCTTGAAGACGTCAGTAACCTTCACCCACTGCGGCATTTGCTCAAGCTTTCTGGTCGCCACGACGAAAGTCATCCGGTCGAAACGCTTTTGCAGCTCGTCTTCGCTTGAGTCCGCCTCGTCGTTAGCTCGCTCTTCTTCATCCTCCTCGTCGTCGCCGTCCTCATTCACCTCGGTTACGACTGCGAGTTCGTCGGGATGTTCTAGGTTAAAAAGCAACTCTATCGGTTTCTTACGCCCACGCACGCTTACCGACTCGCCGCGGATCACGGCAGAGAGAGAGGTGAGCCGTTGCTGGCCGTCGAGCAGGAGCCGCGAGCTGTGGTAGGGATTTTCTTGCTGCGCCACAGCGAACTCCTGCTGCGGAACGGCTTCATCGGTCTGCCAGAGCAGGATCGTGCCCGAGGGGTAGCCGCGATAGAGTGAATCGAGCAAGTCACGTACCCGGGTCGAGCGCCAGACATAGCGACGTTGCATCTCAGGCAGGCGCAGCTCTCCGCGCTCGATCATGCCAACGAGTTCTTCGACGGTGGCTTCAGCTTTAGCCAAGAACGTGATCCCCTTATGTGCCTAATCGGAACACAACCCAGAATAACATATACATTTTTGCGATATCACGCAGCACGTTGATTTTCCAAACGCTTGCGGTCCTTGGTTGCGACGGGCTGGTTGGGACTTAAGGTGCTTTGACGGCCGCCTCCCTACTCAGCCAAGCATGTCCCGCACCATCGGGACAACCTTGCGGCCGTAAAGCTCGATGCAGCGCATGAGTTTCTCGTGCGCCAGCGTCCCCGCGCTGTACTTTAAATCGAAGCGCGAAATGCCGAGGGCCTGCGCGGTCGCGGCGATTTTGCGCGCGACCGTCTCCGGCGCGCCGACGTGGAGCGCGCCGTGAGTGACTTCCTGGTCGAATTGCGCGCGTTCGATCGGCGGCCAGCCGCGCTCGGCGCCGATGCGGTCGTGCATGCCCTTGTAGGCGGGCCAGAATTCCTCACGCGCCTGCTCATCGGTCTCCGCGATATAGCCGGGCGAGTGGACGGCGATAGGTTTTACCGGCCTGCCGAGCTGTGCAAAGGCGCGCTGGTAAAGCTCGACATAGGGGCGAAACCGCTTGGGCTCGCCGCCGATGATGGCGAGCGCGAGCGGAAAATCGTAGCGGGCGGCGCGGATGACGGATTCCGGGCTGCCGCCGACACCGATCCAGGTCCGCAGCGGTCCGTTTTCGATCTGGGGGAAGATACGCTGATTTTTCAACGGCGGCCGCGTGTGGCCCTGCCAGGTCACGGTGTCCGCTTTCACGAGCGCCGCGAACAGGTCGAGCTTTTCTTCGAACAGCTCCTCGTACTGCGAGAGATCGTACCCGAAAAGAGGAAAGGATTCGGTGAACGAGCCGCGGCCGATGGTCACCTCGGCTCGCCCATTCGACGCAGCGTTGAGCGTCGAGAACCGCTCGAACACCCGAATCGGGTCATCCGAGCTGAGCACGGTCACCGCCGAGCCGAGACGGATCCGTTTGCTGCGCCCGGCAATGGCCGCGAGCACGATTTCGGGAGCGGACACGGCAAAGTCGGGGCGGTGATGCTCGCCGACGCCAAAGGCATCGACGCCAACTTCATCGGCGAGGACGCCCTCGTCGATCACATTGCGAATGACCTGCGCATGCGTCAGCAGGCTGCCGTCGGAACCGGCAGTGATGTCGCCGAATGTATCAAGCCCGAATTCAAGATGCTGTGCCATGCGTTCTCTGTTCACGCGATCCACCGGGGATCGCACCAGGAGGGGTATCCGGAAAGTACTCCTTTATGGTGGCAGATTTGCCGCCAATGCCAGTCGATTTGCGGCGTCAAGCAAACGCTTGTCGCGTGTCCACAACTTGACCCCGGCGGTCAGTTGCGCGGACGCCAGAAGATGCACGTCGACATAACCGATACCAAACCCAAACAGTCCATGCTCATCGATGAAATGCAGCACTTCGCCGTGCGAGGCGATGGGCGCCTGCGGAATGATGCGCAATGTATCCAGAACTAGCCGTCGTCGCCGCAAATGACCGAGCGCAACTTCGCCAATTACGAAGGGATGGATCAAGACCTGTTCTGCATCGAGCAACTGGAAAAGAGTTTCGTCGCGGGCGCGCAGGTGATCGACCCACACCGAGGTGTCGACCAGGATCACTTCCGTACTGGCCGCCTTCGTCGCGGCGCCACCAGACCGGGTTCGCTCCCGCCGAGCCGCGCCAATCGCCGCGCCGCCTCCCTCTCGATCAATGCCTTAAGCGCCTCGCGAACCAGGGCGGACTTCTCTTTCAGTCCGGTGAATTCCTGAGCCCTGGCCAGGAGTTCGTCGTCGAGTGCTAAAGTCGTTCGCATCTTGAATACCTTTCCTGACGGCACGAAAATATCATCATATGATGATGAATTCAATGCCACAGCTTCAATGCCACCGCGGCGATGGGGGAAGTGCCGTGATAGGATGACCGGAAAGGGGAGGTGGGTGATGTTCACAGACGGATTGTTTCGCGGCAGGCGCATCCTGGTGACCGGCGGCGGCACCGGGCTGGGCAAGGGCATGGCTGAAAAATTTCTCGCGCTCGGCGCTGAGATTTTCATCTGCGGGCGCCGGAAATCGCTGTGCGAGGCGACCGCCGCCGAACTCACCGGCAAGCACGGCGGCAAAGTCACCGCCTACGCGGTCGACATCCGCGACGCGGCCGCGGTCGACGCCATGGTGGGCGACATCTTCGCCTCGGGTCCGCTCACGGACCTCGTCAACAACGCCGCCGGAAATTTTATCTCGCGTACCGAAGATCTGAGCCCACGCGGTTTCGACGCGATCGCCAATATCGTGATGCACGGAACCTTTTACGTCACCCACGCGGTCGGCCGCCGCTGGATCGCGGGCGGGCACCGCGGCAACGTCGTCTCGATCGTGGTGACGTGGGTCCGCAACGGCAGCCCGTATGTGGTGCCGTCGGCCATGAGCAAGGCTGCGGTCCACACCATGACCATGTCGCTGGCGACCGAATGGGGGCGCCACGGGATCAGGCTCAACGCCATCGCGCCGGGCGAAATCCCGACCGAGGGCGCGAGCAAGCGCCTCAATCCGGGCGACGCGGCGGGCTCGCGCACCGAGCGCATCAACCCGATGGGACGGGTCGGCCGCATCGAGGAACTGCAAAACCTCGCGACGTTCCTCCTCTCCGACGGCTGCGAATGGCTGACCGGCCAGACCATCGCCATGGACGGCGGACAAAGTCTCGCGACCGGCGGCAATTTCTACGAGCTGCGCCACTGGACCGACGCGCAATGGCAGGCCGCCCGCGAAGCCATCAAGGCGCAGAACGAGAAGGACCGCGCCCAGCGCGCGGTGTGAATCTTCATGATCGAGTTCTTCTTCGACTGCTCGAGCCCGTGGACGTATCTCGCCTTCCACAACATCCAGCCCATGGCGGCGGAACTCGGCGTTGCGATCGCGTGGCGGCCGATCCTCGTCGGCGGCGTGTTCAACGCCGTCAATCCCAGCGTCTACGCGGCGCGGGACAACCCGGTGCCGGCCAAGGCGGCCTATATGCGCAAGGACATCGCCGACTGGGCCCGCCTCGCCGGGCTCAAAATCGTGTTTCCGCCGCTTGTGTTTCCCATCAACAGCGTCAAGGCGATGCGCGGCTGCATGCTGCTCGAAGCCGACCGCAAGCTGGTTGCCTTCGCGCGCGCGGCGTTCGAAGCCTATTGGGGCGAGGACGAGGATATTTCCCAGGACGCCGTGCTCGCCCGCGTCTGCGCGCGCGCCAGCGTCAATCCCGCCTATTTGTTCGCCGGACTGGGCGAACAGTCGATCAAGGACAAGCTGCGCGCCAACACCGAAGAGCTGATCCGCCGCGGCGGCTTCGGCTCGCCCACCATCTTCGTCGACGGCACCGACATGTATTTCGGCAACGATCGTTTGGTTCTCGTCCGCGATGCGGTCGAGCGGGCGCAAGCGAAGCGGAAGGCGGGTTAGTTAGTACGACTGAGTCAGAAAGTCGCAGTCGTTTGTTGTTGAGAATCAGGTATTTGGCGAGATTCACAGATCGGCGGAGGGCTGATATGGGTCTCGCAACGATAGCGGATGGTGCGTCTCG
>JBEKNW010000211.1:0-6974 GCA_049522435.1 Xanthobacteraceae bacterium | reverse complement strand
CCCGCGCTAGTCGTGATCGCCATCCACGGCTCGTCGGCATCGAGCTCCAGCCTGCATCCGCTGGCGAAGGCGCTCAGCGCGCAGGGAATCCCGGTCTACGCGCCCGACATTCGCGGCCATGGCGCAACCGGCTCGCGCGGTGACATCGACTACCCGGGCCAACTCGATGACGACCTCGCCGATTTTGTAGACGCGGTTCGCGCGCGGCATGCGAATGCGAAGCTGGTGCTGCTCGGCTTCTCTTCCGGCGGCGGCTTCGCACTGCATGCGGCAGCCACGCCGCTCGGGAAAATGTTCGAGCGCACCGTGCTGCTGTCGCCGATGCTCGGCGCCAGAGCGCCGACGTACAGATCAGGTGAAATGTGGGCGAAGCCGTTCATCCCGCGGATCATTGCGCTGGCGCTCCTCAATCGCATCGGGATTCACGCATTCGACCATTTAATCGTGCTGGCCTTCGCCATTGATCCAAGCCGCGCCGATATCCTCGCCAGCCGCTATTCGTGGCTGCTCACGCGCGCCTTCGCGACCAACGATTACGCCGCCGACCTGCGCCATGCGTCCTCGCCGATCTCCGTCCTGGTCGGGGAAAAGGACGAGCTCTTTGACGCCGCCAAGTTTGCCCCGACCATCGCCGCGGTCAGGACCGACATTCCGGTGACCGTCATCCCCGGGCTCAGCCATATCGAGATGACCACGGACCCTCGCGCCGTTCCGGCGATTGTCGCGGCGGTGCGCGGCGCGGATTTGCCGAAGTGATCTTCCCCTCCCCCTTGTGGGGGGAAGGGGTGGGGGTCGGGAGGATCAGCACTCGGCGCAGATAGGCGCTGAGCATTCGTCAACGGCGGAGATTTTGCTTCCCGGCCCCCCACCCTACCCTCCCCCACAAGGAGGGAGGGATGCTCAAAACTTCTTCGATACGCCAAGGAAATAGCCGCGGCGCGGGCCGTATTGCGGAGCGAACACGCCGATGCCGGTGCCGCTTCTGATCTGATAGATCGTGTCGAAGACGTTGACGACGTCGAAGCGCACCGTCATCGGCTTCGCATCGTTGGGCAGCAGAAACTCGCGCGCAATCCCGGCATTGAACTGCGCATAAGGAGGTTCATGGTCGATATTGTCGTCGCCGGTGCGCAACCCGGTGCCATAGATCATGTTGGAGCTGAGTCTTATTCCGCACCACGACGGTCCATCGGCTCCGGGAAGGCCACCGAACGACTCTCCTGCATAGGCCGGCCGCCCGCAGAACTGATAGGCGGCGCCGGCCGACCCGGTCACAGTCTGACTGTGATCCGTGATGATCCAGTGAGTCTGCGCGTACTGGTACGCGGTCAAGCCGCCGAGATCGGCGAGCGGCGTGGCGTTGTCGAACAGATATTGGTTCGACACCGGGTCGGTGGCTTTCTGCTGGGCGACGGCGAGGTTGCCGTAAGCCTGGAAATTGCCGCTCTTGAATTTTGCGCTGAACTCGATGCCCTCGTTGATGCCCTCCGCGTAATTGAAGGCGCTGAGCACCAGCGCCTGGCCGAAATTTCCGTTGTCGATGAGGTCGGTTGCGATCTTGTAATAGGCGTCGACGCCGAGATCGAGGGTGGTGCAGTCCCTCGCTGCCGGCGCGCTGCAGCCGAACGGTATCTTCTGATCGACGCCGGCATCGAAATAATGCGAGCGCTCCGGCAGCACCGGACTATTCGGCTGGCCGGCCGGCGGCGCTCCCGTCGTGCTGTTGAACAGCGCGATATCGGCCGGCGCCGCCTCGACCAGCACCGGCGGCGTAAAATAGCGCGCATAGCCGGCGTGAAACGTCGTGGTCTCGAACGGCTTGTAGGTGAAGCTCAGACGCGGGCTCAGCTGGTTGGCGTCGACGTATTGATACATCTGGTCGAAGCGCAGACCGGCATTGATCGTGAACTTGTCGGTGACCTTCCACTCGTCCTGGGCATAGACACCCAGGAGCCAGCCGAGCTTCGCGACATCGTCGGTTATCGTCTCCGGCGCTCCGTTGTCGGAGCCGTCGCAGATGGTGCAGGGCTCGACCAGCGATGAATTGGCGACGGAGGTCTGTTCGGCGCTGACGGTAAAGCCGGCGCGAAGCGTATGCGCCGGGTTGATCTGATAGGAGCCGTCGCCCTGAAGGCCGTTGGTATATGATTGGCGGGCGATGTCCGAGGCAATGCCGTTAATCAGGAGGTCGCCGACCGGGTCCGGCGTGAAGTGCAGATAGTTGTAGCGGGTGAAATAGGATAACTGTCCATCGAAGCCGTTCACCGATTTCTGCAGCGCCAGCACGGCGAATTGGGTGTCCTCGAACTGGTTCTCGTTGAGCAGCGCTGAATTGAAACTGGTAATCCCGAATGCGTTGGTGACCGGCGGATTTCCCATCTGCCCGACCGGCTGGCCGGGTACGTTGGGAATCTGGAATGTGCTGGTAGCGGTTCCCGCGATCAGGCTCAGCCGAGTGCTGGGGTCGATGAAGGTCGACATGTAGGCGAAGCCTTTTTCCTGCCGGGAGAAATCGTGGATGGCGCTATAGGCAGGCGTCGGATTTTCGATCCCCTCATTGGTCTGCAGATAGCGGCCGGTGAAGAAGTATTGGACGCCGGCAGAACAGTCCGCGGCCGACGCAGTCGAGATTGACGGCGCCGACTTTCCAACAACCGGCGCGGTCGAGGGGCAGTTGCTGCCGAATGTGCCGCCATATTCGATGCTCGGCGTGAAGGTTCCTTGGCTGCCGCCGTAAAGGCTGACACTGCCGCTGTTGTTGAAGGCGTCGGTGCGGGTGGTGATGTCGACGAGGCCCACCGTGCGCAGCCCGAACTCGGCCGGCAGCGCGCCGGTGACCAGCGCCATACTGCCGATCAAGCCGGTTTCAAAAATGCTACCGAAGCCGGTGACGCCGTCGGGCAGCATGACCCCATTGATCCGGAATTGCACATTGGCGTGATCGTTGCGGACGTGGAGCAGGCCGCTGGCCGCGGAATCTTGCGCGACGCCGGGGGCCTGCAGCAGCACTTTCTCGACTGTCGTGTTGGTGCCTTGGGGGAGCACGTCGATGGTGTCATGGCTGATCGTGTCGGAAGTCGTGCCGACGGTCGTGTAGAGATTGCTGCGCGCCTGGTCGAAAGCATCGGCTTTGGCGTTAAGCTGAGCGGCCGGCGTGACTGGCGCCGCGGGCGCCGGCGCGGCAACGCGCGCTCGCCGCGGTTTCGGCTTCGGTTTTGCCCCTGAGACGACGACCTCGGGAAGCTGCACTTGCGCGATTGCTGCCCCGCCGAGGCCGATCAGCGCCAGCAATGTTGAGCCAGCCAGGAAAGACGCGCGACACGCGCGATGAGCACAAACAGACATGACGCTCCGCCCTAATGCTGCAAGGGATGGCCATACGGCCGGCCTGTTGGTGGTCGGTGCTGTCGCGGCGCATCGAAAGGTGAAGGAGATGGCCGCGTTCAATCCTGCGGACATCGCCGGCGCAAAAAAAGCGCAGCAATGCCGAAGATCAGCACCAACCGGAGGTCAGGCCAGCGGCGGAGCGCGCGATTGGAATGCCGCGCGCCGCGACGCGATGAAAACGGCCGCGACGCGATCGAAATGCTCGATGGGTCGAGAAGCAAACGGCACCGGCAATTGCGGCGCCGGCGGCAGGAAAGAGTTCGCGGCGAGATAGATCGTGGCGCAGATCGCGCAATAATCGTCCCCGTCATCGCCGGGGTGCGGCGCCGGAAGCTGCGACGCCTGCGCGTCCGAGCCGGCGACAGTAACAGGAGCGAAGGCGCGATGAACGCCGTCGAGGTGGACGTGCCCGAATGAAACGGCGATCTGCAGCGCCAGCGCGGCGAGCGCCAGACAACTTCCAAACCGTCTGTTGTGAAGGATCCAACGCATCGCGCAAAATCAACCCATCACGGGGAGCCGCGGCCACACCCCGTCAGTCTATGCGAGAGCCGACTTCACACAACGCAATCGGATTGCAATGAGCCTCCCACTGGATCGATTGGCGCATGCTGTGGCATCGGAGCGACAGTCCTCCGGAGCCGAACTGCCCGCCGTTACCGTTTTCGATTGTGAATACGGTGAGGATGTCCCCGCCATTCCCGATCTCCCCCTTGGTAAGGGAAATTGTAACGTTATAACGTTGCAACACGCAAGGGGGGTGCAGGATAAGGGTCGGCGCGACGATCCAGCGCGCGGTTGGGCCGGCGCGTCTTGTTCCGGCGCGCCGGGCAAGCATTAACGGCTCACGCCAATCTTCGTCGAAACGCGCCTCTGGCCGTGCTAAAGGGCCGCCGAAGCAGCGCAGCCGCCGCGCATGTGGCATGAACTGACCACACGCCGGCGTGGATATGATCATCATGTCGAGCATGGCAACGACCGCCCCGGACCTGCGCGTGCAGAAGCTCGTCGCCTCCTATGTGCGGGCCGGCTACGCCCCGATCGAGCCGCCGATCCTGCAGCCTGCGGAGCCGTTCCTCGACCTTTCCGGCGAGGACATCCGCCGGCGCATGTTTCTCACCAGCGATCCGCTCGGGCGCGAATTGTGCCTGCGGCCCGACCTCACCATTCCGGTCTCGCGCGCCTATCTGCAATCGCCGGCGGCCGGCAAGGCGGCCGCCTTCTGCTATCTCGGAGCAGTCTTTCGCCACCGCGAGGGCGTAACCGCGGAATTCCTCCAGGCCGGTATCGAATCCTTCGCCCGGCACGACAAAGCGGCGGCCGACGCCGAAATGCTGGCGCTGGGGCTCGAAGCGACCACGCTTTATGGATTGACCGCGCCGGAAATCCGCGTCGGCGATGTCGGACTGTTTTCCGCCTTCGTCGCCGCGCTCGATCTGGCGCCGGCCTGGAAGCGCCGCCTGGTCAAGGATTTCAACCGGAAATGGTCGCTGGCGCACGATCTCGATCAGCTCGCGCTCGCCGCCGCGAGCGGACCGCCGGAATACCAGGGCGTGCTCGCCGCGCTCGCCGGCTCCGATCCCAAGGCCGCGCATCACCTCGTCACCGATCTTCTCTCGATCGCCGGCATCGAGGCGGTCGGCGGCCGCTCCGTTGCCGAGATTGCCGAGCGCTTTCTCGAACAAGCCGCGCTCGGCGCCGGGACGCGGCTGCCGCGCGAGACCCGGGCGCTGATCGAGCGTTTCCTCGCCGTGCGCGGCGATCCGGACGAAGCCGCCGGCGCGCTCCGCGCACTCGCCGCCGACGCCAAAATTTCGCTCGGGCCCGCGCTCGATCTGTTCGAGACGCGCACCGGCTTTCTCGCCGCCCGCGGCGTCAACGTGGGCGCGATCCATTTTTCGACCGCGTTCGGGCGCGGCTTCGATTACTACACCGGCTTCGTGTTCGAGCTGCACGATGCGCGCGCCAAGGGCCCGCTCATCGCCGGCGGACGCTATGACGGCCTGTTGACGCGGCTCGGCGCGCGCGAGATGATCCCGGCGGTCGGTTTTGCGGCCTCGATCGAGGAGCTCGCGGCCTGCGGAGGCGTCGCATGAGCGCGCCGCTCATTCTCGCCGTGCCGTCGAAGGGCCGCCTGCAGCAGAACGCCGAAGCCTTGTTCGCGCGCTGCGGGCTCGAACTCGTCAAGCCACGCGGGGCGCGCGAGTATCGCGGCGCCATGGCCGGATTCGACGGCGTGGAGATCGCTTATCTCTCGGCGGCGGAGATCACCACGCAAGTCGGACAAGGCGCCGTCCATCTCGGCGTCACCGGCGAGGACCTCCTGCGCGAGATGATCCCCGACGCCGATCGAGAGGTCGTGTTCATCGACCAGCTCGGCTTCGGTTTCGCCAATGTCGCCGTCGCCGTGCCGCAGGCCTGGATCGACGTGCGCAGCATGGCCGATCTCGACGATGTCGCCACCGCCTTCCGGCTCAAGCACGAGCGCAAAATGCGGCTCGCCACCAAATACGCCAATCTTACGCGCGCCTTCTTTGCCGAGCACGGCGTCGTCGATTACCGCATCGTGGAAAGCGCGGGCGCGACCGAAGGCGCGCCCGCGGCCGGTACCGCCGAATTGATCGTCGATATCACCACGACCGGCGCCACGCTCGCGGCCAACGGCCTCAAGGTGATCGAGGACGGGGTGATCCTGCGCTCGCAGGCCAACCTCGTCGCCGCGCGGGGTGCATCCTGGGACGCCGCGCAGCGCGAAACCGCCCGCCTCCTGCTCGACCGCATGGCGGCGCAAAAACGCGCCCACTCGTTTCGCGAAGTGCGCACACGCTTTGCCGCCATGAACGAGGCGCTGCTCATCGCTGCGCGGGACCGTTTCGGCGTTGCCGCGCCGTTCGGCGGCCCGACCTCCTCCGGCATGCTCACGCTGCACTGCCCGCCCAAGCATGTGCATGCGCTCGCCAGTTTTCTGCGCGAGCACGGCGCCGAGGCGGTCTCGGTCGCCGCCCTCGATTACGTGTACACGCGCGACAATCCGCTATTTGCGCGGCTCGCTGTGGAGCTCGATCGGAGCAAGCCGCACGGCAGCGGCAATCGGGCCGCCAAATAGACGATCGAACCGGTTCCGATCACGGTAGATCTCGCGCGCATCCTCACATACCAAACAAAGCAAAGGACGGCCATGTCAGATCAAAACGAAAATGAGGAACGGCCGTGCCTGCATTGCCTGATTGTCGAAGTGATCGACGACTTCTTTGCAGAGTATCCCGTTTCAGCCGATGAGCCGGAAACGGTCGATCCGGACGAAGTCATCACCGCGCTCGCAAAAACGGTGGCGGAACTGACTTGCGGCCAAGATGCCGCGGGCCGCCAAAATATGATCGAACAGCTGACGCGTGAAGTTATGAATTATGACGCGGAATATCGGCAGCAAGACGAATTGGGCAGGCCTGGCTCCCACGCACGGCACTAGCAGGCTGCTGAAGAACGTGGGTTTTGGGCTAATTTTCTCGATGTCTGCGATGGCGATGAGGGGAGCGATAGGCTGCGATCGGCGCTGCGAGCGCGGTGTTGGGTATGGTTTTGCCTCA
>JBEKNW010000210.1:0-6982 GCA_049522435.1 Xanthobacteraceae bacterium | reverse complement strand
TGGGTGAGGGCGGATGACGGAGGTCGGATGTCAGATGTCGGATGACGGATATCGGATGACGGATTCCGACCTCCGACCTCTGATATCTGATCTCTGCCGCGACCTCCGACATCTGACATCTGACCTCTGCCGTGCAGCGGCTTCGGCGTGTTGGGGAAATTGCGCGCGAGATGTTTTCCCGAGACGTTGCCGTTGTCGACCGGCTTGATCGGCCGGCCGTCGTATTCCTCGACACCGCCGCGCTCCTTCACCCACGCAAGCCGCGTGCGTAAAAGGCCGCGCTCCACGTCGATCGCCGCATCGGGGTCGGTATAGGGCCCGGACGGATCGTAGACCGGGAACGGCGGCTCGCCCGCGGAGGCATCGAGCGCGATTTCGCGCAGCGGCACGCGCAGGTCGCCCGCCGTCTCCGGCACCGAGTATTTCTTGCGCGAACCCGCAATCGGGCCGGTCGTCACCTTGGGCGTGGCGAAATCGGATTCGGAGAGGGGCTTGTTCATGGTTCGCTCCTTTAGGCACTCAGACCGTGATCCAATTCAAGCGGATCAATGGTCGCTAGTTTTCGTTTGCGCATGATCTTTTCCGAAAACCGGTTCCCACTTTTCGGGATCATGCACTAGGCCACGTAGCCGAAATAGCAGAGCACGAGGCCGAGAATGACGAGGACGATGCCGGCCACCAGATAGAATTGATTGTTGCGGACGAACTTCGCCGCGTAGCCCATGATCGTATCCGGCAGCAGAATGCGCGCCACGCCGCGCAGCAACAGCACCCAGCCGATGAGGGTGATGAGCACGGACCAGTTCGCCATCCACAAATTATGGGTCAGGACGATGACGAGGCCGGCGGCGAAATCGAGGACGCCGAACAGATAGACCCGCGTCACGCTGCCCACCACTTCCGCCGCTATCGTGCGATAGGCGCGGGGATTGAGCAGGAGGCCGAGGCCGGGGACCAGCAGAAGCGGCCCGAGCAGCCGGGCAAGGAAGACCGATGTCAGCATGTCACGCTCCCGTTTGTTTGATCGTCAGTCGCCGGCCTGGCGGCGATAACCCTCGAAACTGAGAAAGCCGCCGACTACGAGAACGATGACGGCGGTGATCGCCATGGCGGTCGGTCCGGAAAAGATCGTCGTCGCCATGGTCGCGGTCACCCGCGGCAGCACGATGCGGATGACGCCGGCGATAACGAATAGCCACCCCAGCACAGTGACGATCACGCGCCAGTCCGAGGTCCAGGCCCGATAGACATTGAGCATGGCGAGGCCAGCGGTGAGGGCAAGCACCCCCCAAATGTAAATCAGCGTGGGTATCTGCACGGCCTCCGCGATCATGTCGGTATAGAGCGCCAGGTTCAGCAATATGCCAACGCCGAGCGCGACAAACAGCGGACCGACGAGCCTGGCGATGAAAACGGCGGGTTCCATGGCGCATCTCCGCGGTGCCTACCGCGACGCGCCATCGCAATCGCGGTTTCGGATTCTCGTCTCCGGACATGCGGGCAGTGGAAGGTAATTCCTGTCCCTTCGCCGGCATGACCCGGATCAGGTTCAAAGGGTTTTTCGCGACGTCCGAACCCTCCTGCGGCCTCGGATCAGCGAGATCTCAGCTCCCTCCTAGGGAGCTCCCCTCGGAACTCCTTTAATGTAGGCCGATAGGGCGGGGTGTCAACGCGGGGCCGGAAGCGTTCGTCATTCCAGGGCCGAGCCACCGGGTCCGGCCTCCGGCCGGCCCGATGACAGGCTCCGGCGCGAGCCCGGAATGACAGGAAACGGGCTCAGCGGCCCAGTCTATATCGCGCCAGCGCCTCGGCCCATACCTTGGATCGATCGTCGTCGAAGACCAGCGCCGGGTCTTCCGGCACCGTCACCCAGACGCCGTGCGCCAGCTCGTTCTCGAGCTGCGCCGGCGCCCAGCCGGCATAGCCGAAGGCGAGGAGGCTCTTCTTCGGGCCGTTGCCGAGACCGATGTCGCGCAGAACGTCGGGGGCCGCGCTGAGCGCCACGCGGCCGTCGATGTCCAATGTGTCGGGACGACGATAATCGGTGCTGTGGATCACCAGGCCGACGTCCGGGCTGACCGGCCCGCCGACAAAAACGCGCACGCTGGCGGTCACGCCGCTTGCGTCGGCCCCGACTGCCGCGAGGAGGCCGGCGATGGGGCGCTGGCCGGCGGGTCGATTGATGACGACGCCAAGCGCGCCGTTACGGCCGTGCTGCGCCAGCAGAATGACGGCGTGATCGAAGGCAGGCTGACGCAAATCGGGCGACGCGATCAGGAGCTGGCCGGCAAATGAGGTGGGGCCGGAAACGTCCGGCGCCGTCGGCAGCGCCGCATAGAGGATGGTCGCCGACAAGAAGATCGCCGCGGCGGCCAAAATCCAACGCTCACATTGCCAACGCTTGTAGTCTCCGGGGAACACGATCAACCCGCCACCGCGCCGCCCTTGCCTCCAGCATGATTGCGCCGCGGCGACGGATGTTCAAGACGGTCCCCCTCCGATCCCCTCCTCCGCCTCGCGGAGGAGGGATGGGTTGGGCTGGCTGCTTCAGTGCGTGCCGCTATAGCCGTCGTTGTTGCAGTCGATGCTGTAGGGAGCGCTCGACCGGTAGGCGACCGTCCACTTCCAGGACGCCGTGCCCGACGACATGGTCCGCCATTGACAAACCGGGCCGACGCCCTGGCTGCCAATGCAGTAATCGGCCGGGTCGTTGCCGTGGCAGTCGCCGTCATCGTTACGGTTGACCAGCGTCGAACAGCCGCTCGTCAACTGATACTGCATTGCCGCAGGAATGCAGAGCCATTCATGGATGTTCTTGGGCGGGTGGTCGTAGCCGTTCGATGTGGTGCATCCCGTGCCATTCGTTGTCGTGCATGTATGCCGACCGTCGAACGCGTCCGTGCTCTGGAATCCCGTCGAGGTGGTCGTGCTGGTGAAACCCTCAATCCCCACGCTCGACTGCACCGTCAACGCATCAGCGCGGGCCTGCGTACCCAACAATGCCAGCACGAAGAGGCTGGCAGCCGTCAACTTCCCACAATTGCGCATGTTGCTCTCCCTCGGCGTGACCGAGCACTCATCAGAGCATGGGCCTCGCTCTTTTGCAATAAGAAGTTGTATATTTTATAATTTCATCGTCAGGTAGAACAACTGTCACACAAGCTGCAGGGCGACACCCGGACTTGCATCCGGGGTGGAAGCCGGTTTCCCGCCTTCGCGAAGCCCGCTTCGGCGGGCGAAGGAAGGTCCGAAAAGATCACGCTCCACTAAAACAGTTACTGACAGACGGCCCGGAGGACGACGGTCTCGACCGGACACTCGCCCTCGACCGGAGTTCGCCCCGAGAGCACGATTGCGGGCGGACATGCCTCCGACGAACGAACATCCAGCGGCCGCCCGGAATTGAAACCTTTGGCGCGGCAGGCGCTGGCCGCCGCCGCCGGGCAGTCGGGCGCGCCGTTCGGCGCCGTCCCGCAACGCTCGCGCACCTCGACCACCCGCGTGTTCGGCAACCGCACGATCGCGCTCGCGGCATCCTTGCTCGCGTCAACCGCACTCTTCATCGCCTCTTGCGTGGCGGCGGCGGCGCCTTTTGCGGCTTCGTTCGATGTTTTGTTGAAATCTTCGAACTTGCTGCCCGCGTCTTTCATCTTGGTATTGAAATGGGCGATCGAGCCTTCCCACCAACGCCCCAATTCATGCAGGAAGCCCGGTCTGTTGACGGCAGCGGGTTGCGGCGGAATTGACGCAGGCGCGGCCGCGGCGGGGGGTGCGGCGACCGCGGCGGGTGCGGGGGGCGCGGGAGGCGTGGGAGGCGTGGGGGGCGCGGGCATTTCCGGCGCCGGCTGCACCGCAGTCGGAGCGCCGGGAGGCGTTGGGTTGTCCCCGGCAATGGCTATCCCGGGCGTCACTGCCGACAGCGCCGCTGCGAAGAGCCAAACACGGGCGGCCGCCCAAAACCCGCGTCGCTTACCGGAGTTCGTCATGGTCAGCATGTTCAGGACCGAGCGACATCGCCTTGTCGGCGCATGCGATCCCATTGCCCGCCAAATTTGGCGGCGCCAAGGTCAGAATACGCGCGCGACGACGATAAAGCCAACCACGATGGCTAGCGCGCTGAGCGTTGCCCACAGCCCGAGCCGCTCCTCGATGATGCCCCGGGCGCGACTGCCGTAGCGGTTGAGCAGAAAGGCCTCGACGTAGAACCGCATCCCGCGCGTAATGACCGACAGCACGATAAACAATCCGATATTGAAGCCGGCAAAGCCCGAAGTGATGGTCACGATCTTGTAGGGGATGGGCGTCAATCCCTTGAGCAGGATGATCAAGGCGCCGTATTGCGCATAGGCCTGGCGGAACGCCTCGACCTTGTCGCCGTAGCCATAGAGCTGGATCAGCCAATGCCCAACCGTGTCATAGAGCGCCGCGCCGATGACATAACCGAGCAACCCGCCGGTGACCGACGTGGCGGTGCAAAGGCCGGCGAAGAACCAGGCTTTGTCGGGCCGCGCCAGCGCCATCGGGATCAGCATGATGTCCGGCGGAACTGGAAAGAACGAGCTTTCGGCGAAGGAGACGACACCCAAGATCCACGACGCATGGGGTTTGCCGGCGGCGTCGACGCACCAATTATAAAGGCGGCGGAGCATGGGAGGCTGCTTAGCGGCAAGGGGGACGGTTGTCCAACAGAATGCAGCGCCGATGGCAGCCAGCGGCTCACTCGAACGCGAAGATGCGCTTCCAATCCTTCTTCATGTCCACAAGCGATGGACATTTTCCCCAGCGCTGCGGCGACTCAAGCTGGGTTGCCTTCTGTTCCCTCGAAACCCGATCAGCCCGCTTTGATCGCCCGGACCTCTGCAGCGCGTTCATCGACGGGGATCATTGGTAGCTCGCCCGCGTTCTTGGCCGGCAGGCTGCGAAGGTGATCCATAATCGCTTGCCATTCCTTGATCTCCCGCACAGTGCCTTTCTCCGTCACGGTGTCGACACCGGCCCGATCCACCGTCGTGCCCGTCGGCGGCAGCAGATCGGGAGTGTCGTCGCGTGGGTCGTCGAGTGCTTCGACCTTCGATTTAAGGGGTTGACCCTCCTTGTTCTTGGGGACGAGAGCGAGTTTGCCCTTGGTGTATTTCGGAATGCCAACGAGAAACATGGCGACCATCATGGGGCACGTAAGGCTATACAAGCGCTCATCCTTCCCGCTGATGTCGATCGCGCGGTAGCCGCGGTCGAGGTCTCCCATCTCGATGGCCGTTACGACGTCGAACTTTGGGCGCGACGAGTCGTAACGGAACCTCATGCCGGAAGCGCGAGGGAAAAACTCGCCGGGATGGGCAGGGTTATCCACGAGAAAAAACTCAAGCACATGCTTCAATTCCTGGCCGGTAAAGTAGCCCGTCATAAGCATACTCCCGGGCGTGGGGTCCACCACACCAGCGCCGAGCGGCGCCAGGGCGAACACGTCGTAAACAGTCTGCACGCCCGACTTCCCGCGGGTAAAGCCGGAGCGCATCATTCCGTTCGCGGTGAAACCGATGTCGGCTTCGGTAGCATTTCTAAAGGCGTCAGTGCAGAGGTTGGCGAGCAGCGTGCTGGCTGCGATGTCGGTGAACGTGTTGGGAATATCCCGAGGCGCCACTGCCAGCGGCTGATCGATGCTGTAACCGCGGGACGCGAACACGACTTCGTTGACGGTCTTCTTGAATTTGTCGATCTCGTCGGTGATGGCCCGGTCGCCGACGATGGTGTCATCGATAGGATAGAGCTTGTAGGACTCGACCGTCAGCTTGCTGCCGTCCAGTGTAATCACGAGTTCGCCGAGGTTTTCGCCATACTTGCCGGTTTGGACCACGGGTGTGCGGCCGTTGACGATGATCGCCTTGTGCAGCTCGGTGTGGCTGTGGGCGCCGATAACAACGTCAATGCCCGGTACGGCCTTGGGTAGGCGCACGTCATCGCCGTCGGTGAAGAGTCCGTCCTTTCCTTTCTCCATACCGCCGTGGCTGAGTGCGATAACTACATCCACCTTCTCCGTCTCGCGGAGGATTTTCACCATCTCCCGTGCGGCCTCGATGGAGTCGGAGAACTTAACCGCTCCGGCGCCGTCGGTATAAAGCTGCGCCTCTTTGCCGAGTAACCCGAAGACGCCAAATCGAATACCGCCGCGCTCGATGATGAAGTAGCGGCGAACCGACCCATCTTTGCCTAGGCCCTGAAGTCCAGCCAGTGTTGCGTCGTTCGCACTGAAATCGGTATTCGATGCGACCACCGCAGGAGCACGGCCAGTTTTGACAGCCGCTGCGATGGAATTGGCCGTGCCGTCAGGCCCGAGATCAAAATCATGGTTGCCGAAGGTGGTGGCGTCACAACCCATCCGGGACAGAAGTTGCAACTCGCAGCCAGTCTCGCGGGTGGCTCCAGCGAACGCGGTACCCATGCTGTAGTCGCCTGCATCAAGCACCAAGACGGGGCCTTGACCTGCGCTTGCCTCTTTCCTCTTCGCGATCAAGGTGGCGAGACGCGCAAACCCGCCCCGAGTTGTGTCATCGTTGAGCGTGAAAGGAGTGTAGTCCGAGGCTGGCCCCATCCCGATCAAATTAGAGTGGAGGTCGTTGGTGTGCAGGATGGTGAAGGTCTTCTTTCCGTCCGCTGCCGCGGCTGGTTCTCCACCTAAGACGACCACTGCACCGGCCGCCGCTGAGCCAGCCAACAGCTCGCGACGCGAGAGTGATTTGGGAGTGAAGGTCTTCTTTATGTCTGCTGCCGCGGTTGGCCTTTCATGTGGGGCTTTCATTTTTGTGTGCTTCCCAGTTGAACGTCGGCTCAGGCGTGAAACAGGGTCACGTTGCTGCGGCCGACCGCATTATTAATCAGACCATAAGTAAGTTCACCATCACGCGGCATATTTGAGGGATGGCTTTTGGTAGAACGATCGGATTTTCTCCGGGTCGTTCTGCAATTGGCGCATTGATAAGCGGAC
>JBEKNW010000209.1:0-7056 GCA_049522435.1 Xanthobacteraceae bacterium | reverse complement strand
GGCTCGCCAAGGATTGGGAGAATCTCAATCGCAAGGCGCTCACTTTCTTGCGCCTCGCTTCAATCCGCCTCATGCTACGAAAACTCTGTAATCCCATCTAATGTTTCCGGACAGACTCTCAGAGTCATGAGCCGGTGACCCACACTTATGTATTCGCGGACGCGGGATGTCGAGTGGGAAAACGCCTTTGATGTACTTCGGGAACGGGGCAACGGCTTTAGACCGATCTTTTTCTGGAAAATGCCGATCGGGCGTTGTCTGACATCCTGGACACAAGGTCCCTGCCAGAACTGAAACTGGTTGAATCGGCTAATCGCGCGGCTTCGGCGTGTTTAATGAAACCGCGCGGCTGTTCCTTTTTCACTGATGATGTGATGGTGTCGGAGACGTTGACCATCTCGCCTTGAACTTTCTCGACAAGGGCCATCGATATTGCTTTCTCATCGCGGCGATCGCCAATGAGAAGCATCAGTATAGTGCGCAGAACGATGAGGGTGTCGAGCTGGAGTGAGGCATGTCGAATATACCACTCATCGAGCGCATTCTTCTCCTCCGGCGATATCAGTTTGCCCCCGCAAATTTGCGCCCAACCGGACAATCCAGGTCTGACGGTTACACGGATCGATGGTTCATTTGGCTGATCGACTGGCAACAATGGGCGCGGGCCGATCAAGGACATATCGCCGGAAAGAATGTTCCAGAGCTGTGGCAATTCATCGAGACGCGTTTTTCGCAGGAACTGCCCGACAGCAGAGGGGTTCTGTGCTTCGCGCCTTTCTTTCGTGCGGCGGTCGAAAAGACTTTGCAGAGTGCGAAACTTGTAGAGATGCAGCGCAGCGCCATTGCGGCCAACCCGCTGCTGCCAAAAGATCACGGGTATGCCCACATCCAGTAGCGCAAGCCCGAAAACAGCGACACTGATAGGAAACGTCACAACCGCAACGGTCAATGCGATCGCGAAATCGATAATGCGCTTGATTTTCCAAAATGGCCGCGCCAATAACGCTGCTAAACTGCCCAAGGCAACAGGCGTAGTTTCCGTGGCACACGGTTCAGCGGGGGCATTGTCATTTACCGTAGATAGTCCTGGTATTAATCGGTCGGCAAGAACCTCGAGTTCAATTTCGCGCGCCTGACATACGCGAGAAACGTTGTCCCAAGCGCTTTGTGAAATATCTTCCGGTTTCGTTGTGGCAATGACCTTATCGATCCTAATTCCGTGCATCGCATACGCGTCAATGATCTTCTCGATATGCGCCGGTGATCCGACGATTGGGTAGCCGTTAAGTGATCGGTGTTGCAGGTTCGGCCGCTCATCGAGGATTGCTACAATTTGATATTCCCCCGGGGCGAGCTCCTCGACCATTTTCGAGAAGAACCACGCTAGCCCGGACGCTTGTATGAGAAGAACATGTTGCGCCGAGTTCGTAACCTTCCGAACACTGGTCTCGCGCCGTGTTTGGTGCAGTCGTAAAAACAATCTCCACGCCAATAGTCCTGATGCCAGCAAAAAGAAGTGCAAGACCGGGATAGATCGGGGCGCATCTTCGAGGCGAGTAAACATAAATACTAAAGCAGCCGAAAGAGCCGCAATCAGGATGCAAGCCTTGAGCAGCTCCAAGGCGTCCCTGATTGAGTAAAATCGAGAAATCGGGGAACTCGTCTGGAACAATTGAAAGGCGAATAGCGAAGCCAACAGGGCTATCCCGCAGTAACCCGCGACGACATCAGGTCGATTAATCGCGCCGTCGCGTAGGAAATATGCGAAAAGCGCGCTGGCTCCCCCCCAAGCAACATCCCACACCGCAACCCGAGACAGGAGCCGCGTGTAAGACGATGGCCTTTTCAGGCGGTGATTTGCCTTGGCCACAATAAAACGCCCTCGAATAAAGATCGACGCCCGTTCCTGAGGGTAAAGCCCGCTTAGGTTATGCTAACGTAAATGGCTGGTTAGGGCTAATACAATTACTGTGCCAAGTGCTCAACATGGTTATCGCGGTGGAAGATTTGAATTGTGTACGGAAAGGGGCCGCCGGGACCCGCCAGGGGAAATCGTATTCATGGCACTTTGATAGTGACGAAAAGGACGCTGGTGGGTAGACTCAGCGCGGTCGGGGCCCTCGAAACCGCAGCAGTCAGTTTCGCAGCAGCACCAGGCGATTATCGCGCGGCGAGTGCCGCTCAGGGTGGAATAGCCGCATTTCAATATGCGGTCGCTGGACTGCCGCGGGCTTCTGCACCTCTTTTGCACCTGCCATAGAAGAAATGTGACCGGAATGCGACGGGAGATTGGATCGTGAAGAAATGAACCAGGCTCGTCGCAAGTCTGCTCTCATCACCGGTGCGACCGGCCAGGACGGCGCCTACTTGGCAGAATTGCTGCTGGCCAAGGGATATGAGGTGCACGGCATCAAGCGTCGGTCTTCTTCTTTCAATACCGGCCGTGTCGATCACCTCTATCACGACCCACACGAAGAGGGCGTGCGATATCATCTGTATTATGGCGATGTCACGGATGCGACGAACTTGATTAGGATCGTGCAGGAGACCCAGCCTGACGAGATCTACAATCTGGCGGCTCAGTCGCACGTCCAGGTCTCGTTCGAGACTCCCGAATATACGGCGAACGCCGATGCGCTCGGCACGCTCCGGCTCCTGGAGGCAATCCGCATCCTCGGCCGCGAGAAGCAAACGCGCTTTTACCAAGCCTCGACCTCGGAGCTCTATGGTAAGGCGCAAGAAGTCCCGCAAAAGGAGACGACGCCTTTTTATCCCCGCTCACCCTACGCAGCCGCCAAGCTCTACGCCCATTGGATTACCGTGAACTATCGTGAAGCCTATGGCATGCACGCCTCGAACGGGATTCTGTTCAACCATGAGAGCCCGATCCGCGGTGAAACTTTCGTGACCAGAAAAATCACCCGCGCGGTCGCCGCCATCGAATTCGGCCGGCAGCAAAAGCTCTTCCTCGGAAATCTGAACGCGAAACGGGATTGGGGCCACGCGCGCGACTACGTCGAGGGGATGTGGCTGATCGTGCAGCAGGAGGAGCCGGACGACTACGTGCTGGCGACCGGGGAGGCGCATTCGGTGCGCGAGTTCGTCGAAAACGCGTTCGCGCAGGTTGGTCGCACGATCGAGTGGGATGGTGCGGGCGTCGAAGAGAAAGGCATCGAAAAGAGTTCCGGCAAGGTGCTCGTCGAGGTCGACCCGCGATACTTCCGGCCGACGGAGGTCGATCTCCTGGTCGGCGATCCGCGCAAGGCATACAATAAGTTTGGCTGGCGTCACCGCATGACATTCGACGACCTCGTGCGCGAAATGGTGAAAGCCGACCTGGCGGCGATCAGGTTCGAGCAGCAGCGTCATGGCCGAGTTGAGTGAATCATCCGCAGAGCTGCAACAATCCGGCGCTGCGTCGAAGCTGTTCGACTTGTCCGACCGGCGCGTGTTCGTGGCCGGGCATCGCGGCATGGTTGGCGCGGCGATCGTTCGGCGCCTGGTGCAGAGGAATAGCGCGCTCGTGACCGCCGGTCGCGAGACGCTCGATCTGTTCCGGCAAGACGATACGGAGCGGTTTCTTGGTTCGATCAAGCCGGACGTGGTGATCGTGGCGGCCGCGAAAGTCGGCGGCATCCACGCAAACAACGTGCTTCCCGCTGAGTTCATCTATGAGAATCTTGTGATTGCGACGAACCTGATCCATGGCGCTTTCCGCGCCGGCGTGCGCAAGCTGCTGTTTCTTGGGTCTTCGTGCATCTATCCCAAGCTCGCGCGCCAGCCGATCGTTGAGGAGGAGTTGCTCAGCGGAGCGCTCGAGCCCACGAATGAGTGGTATGCGATCGCCAAGATCGCGGGCGTCAAGCTTTGCCAGGCCTACCGCCGCCAGTACGGCGCCGATTACATTTCCGTTATGCCATGCAATGTGTACGGTCCTGGAGACAATTATCATCCGGAGAACAGTCACGTCATAGCGGCGCTGATCCGGCGTTTTCACGAGGCCAAGCAATCTGGGTCCCCATCGGTTACCGTGTGGGGCACCGGCACCCCGCGGCGCGAGTTTATCTTCGTGGATGATTTGGCCGAGGCCTGCCTTGTTGTCCTGGAACAATATTCGGGGGAATCGCACCTCAATATCGGCACCGGCGAGGACATCACGATTGCCGGCCTCGCTCGCGTCGTTGCCGAGGTGATCGGCTATCGCGGTGAGCTGGTTTTCGACCCGTCGCGTCCGGATGGGCCGCCGCAAAAGCTTCTCGACGTGTCCAGGTTGAGCGCGTTGGGCTGGAAGGCTCACACGCCGCTGCGCGTGGGGCTCGAACGCAGTTATGCCGACTTCTTGGCCCGGGCCGCGGAGCACGGTTCCCGCAAAGTTGGTCGGATATAATTCGACCCCTGTTAATAGGATGCCGAAGGCGGAGCCATCAGGCCACGTTCAACCGAGGCCTCTTTCATCCGGGCTACTTGCCAATAACGCCTGGAGGCGATCGTAGATTTCGCCGAGGTGGCGAGCGGCGGCGCGGCGGATTTTGTCCGTCGCCGCGCGCTGTTTCGCGTCGGTATCGCCGGCAAACGGCAAACCTGGCGACTTGGCATCTTGCTGCGCGGCTTGCCGCATGCGTTGCCGCTCCTCGACGCCGCATGAAATGCCGAAATGCGGCAGCATCGCCGTGCAGACGGCGTCGGGAAGCTGGCGGTAGTTGAGAACGAGCCCGCCGCCCATCTGGTAATGATCGAGGACCGCCCGGCAGACGGCGGCGAGCACGCGGGCGCAATAGTCTTCATCCATCGTGGCCTCGTTCGCCGCGATGCCAAAAAGGCTCGGCGGCAGGAATTGCGGCACCATTTGCATGCCGCGTTGGCGCATCTGCGAGACCAAAACCTCGACCGGATCGCGATAGAGGAAGACCCAAGGGACATCGGGAAAAGCGCGCCGGAACAGCGGCAAAGCGAGCGTGTGCCAGCCATCGAGCTTGATGACGTAGCGCCGCTCCTTGCCGCCGCGCTTGCGGCCGAAAGCGGCGATCATGGCGCGGAGCGCCTGCACGGCGTCTTCATCGGAGAGGCCGCGACTGAGCTGCACGATGGCATCGATCGGCGCGGCTTCCGAGATCACGATGCTGTCCGAGAGCGCCGCCAGCATTTGCGCTGCGAGCGTCGAACCGCAGCGCGACATGTGAAAGATGAAGCCGCTGGGCGCGAGACTTTCCGCCGTTTCGGCATGCGCGATGAGGTCGTGCAAGCTGGTCCGATAGCGGAACACGCGATTGAACGGCAGCCCCAAGGCGCGCCGGATCTCCTCCTCGTAGAAGGATGCTCGCAGCGGTTCGGCCCCGAACCGCGCCCAATCGACGGCAATCGTGCCGGAGGCCGGTGCGACCGCAATCGGCAGCCAATGCCGCGGCGGCAGCGATGATCCGACGAGCGGCGGCTGCGACCATCGGGCAAGCCCCAGAACATCGGGCCGCGCTGCCGAAAGCAGGCTCGCTTCGGCCAGTACGATGTCATGCGCTTGCGCGCAGCGATTGGCTTGCTCGATGAAGGCGGTCGCATCCTCGACCGCCGCAAGGCTCGCGGCCAAAGCTTCATCGGCCATGACCAGGGCCGTGAAGTTTTGTGCCGCAGCACAACCATCAAGTGTTATTTGACTATAGGACACGGCAAGCTAGAATATATGGATCATAGCAACAGGCAATTGTTCGGGACGCAAAAATGGCCGAAACGTCGCTCGTATTCGAGGATTTCGCCGACAAGGTTGGGGAAGTCTTCGCCATCAGCGAGCAAGGCGTGCCCGGTATTCCCCTGATCCTGAGGGAAGCCGAGCCGCTGAACCCGGCCATGAGCTTGCGCGGGGTGCGGCCGCCGTTCTCGCTGATTTTTCTCGCCAGGGACGTGCGCGTGCTGCCGCAGCGCATCTACCGCATGGAGCATAACGGCCTGGGCGAAGTGTCGATCTTTTTGGTGCCGGTCGGCAAGGATGCCGAAGGCGTAAGCTATCAGGCCGTGTTCAACTGAGCACGCTGGGACGCCTCCATGGGGCTAAAACCTCGGTGGATAAAACGATCATGGTTGCAAAATTTGCAAATTTTCCCCATACTTACGATTGAATCTCGGAAAGTAGTCGTGCAAAGGTTGAAACGAACTCATCCCTGAGAGGTGGCCATGAAGAAATCAAATCCACTCGTCACCATCACGCGTCGGGACTCGATCCGGCTGCTCGCCGTGACGCCGGCCGTTGCCTCGAATGCGGTCCTCGCGAACCTATTTTCCGGGGCGGCTTGGGCAGCGGCTCTTATGCCCGGCGCAGATGCGGCTCATCTCGGGCAAGGCTCGGCCGGTGTTCCGCGAAATCTGGCAAAACTGGCAGCGGAACACTTCGAGCCTCTGGTCGGCGGAAGTTTCACTGTCGGCGAAGATGAGGTGACACTCAGAAACGTTCGTCGCCGACTCAACACGGGGTCGCGGTTTCGCGAGCAGTTCAGCGTTGTTTTCAACGCGCCGCGAAATTCGTCCATCCTGTCCGAAACGTTGCCCGTGTCGCACCCGGCCATTGGCCGGCATGATCTTCTGGTCACGCAAATCCTCGATGGCGTGGACAGCACGGCGCTCGAAATCTGCTTTGGCTAAGGGCGTCCGACTGGATGCTTCGCGGAGCCTGTCATCGGGCCGGCCAGTTCGGGCCGGACCCGTTGGCTGGCAATGACGCGCAAATAGCTTCGTTCTCGCGACGCATCCGCGCCCGAGCTTTGGTTGATTCGCTCCCCCTAATTCGTAGCCCGGATGAGCGGAGCGATATCCGGGAACGAACTTCCGGCTTCACTGCCGCTCCCGGGTTTCGCTTTCGCTCACCCGGGCTACATGAAAGAGGCGAAGCGGAACGCCGGCAGGCGCATCAGTCCAACCTCCGCGCCATACGGGCACGGCTCGCACCCAGCGGGGCGCGCTCGCCTTCCGGCGCTTCGCCGCGGCACTCGCCACCGGCTGTCACCCCGATGGCTCAGCTCTAGAACCGCGTTTCCTGTTGGGGTGGACGGCCCCCGACGGCATCGATGTGCC
>JBEKNW010000208.1:0-7103 GCA_049522435.1 Xanthobacteraceae bacterium | reverse complement strand
ATCGACGCCGTGCGCGCCAAGCTCAAACAAGCCATCCTCTATGTCGAACGCAATCCCAAAACCGTAAAATCCATCACGTCCTTTCCCTACATCGTCAAATCATTCTGATCTGGAAACGGTATTACATGCGCTCTGCGCTGGCCGAGATGGCGCAGGAGATTTCACAAGGTCTGACGGCAGCGATGGTGGAAACGCTGGAATAAGGATCGACGCGCTGGTAACTTTCGGTTGTATCCGTCGAGAAGTCACCCCAGCGATCCTATGAAAGTTCGATACAACAATGACCAATCTCACTCCGATCCTATGGACGGGGCAGAGATTGCGGATACCTCTAAGCTTGCCGAATTACTCGAAGCGCGACGAAAGCAACCGCCTTTCCTTGGGCGGCTTTCCGGCGAAAACGGCTTTCAGCTTGGCATTGGCATTGGCCGTGATGTCGGCTGTGTGCAACACAGCCGTTCTGATGGGATGCCGCCGTACCTGATGGCTATTTCCCCCAATCCGCCAATGAAACGCGGGGGTATCGAGTTCCTCACCGCCAACACGCCAACCCCGGTTGCCGCGCGATGGATCGTGAGATTTGATGAGCTGATGCAGATTGCTGCTTATTTTCTCGAGACGGGCGAGCGCACCAACACGGTCGCTTGGGAACAGGTTGGCGCCGTCAAACCAGACCTGCGGGGTCCATGGCGCCCACGTCCGTACCAGCATGTGTTGCGATTTCTGCTCGAGCGTTGGCACAGTCCTCGCGCCGACACCGATCTGCTACTTGCTGCCCGGGCGTGGTCTGCATCGCCTGAACGATCGCCCCGGCCGGTGAAGCTTTTCTACGTCAATCATCAAGACTGGCGCGACCCGATGAATGGGAGTGTGCTGGCTGGGAGCGACGAGCTCGCTAAGCTGCTAGATGACCGGCGAAAAAATTCACCGTTCGTGGCGGAGTTTTTGGCCGATAACGGGTTCAAGCTCGTGCTTGGACTTGGCAGCGGCGTAGGATTTGTTCAGTACCGCCGCATCGATGGTGATTTGCCTTATTATATGGCTCTGCCGCCATGGCGGCGGACCAAAAGCAGGGGTGTCAGGTTTCGAGTGGACAACGTGCCAGTGCCGATCCCTGGTCGCTACATTCTGGATTTCGATGAGGTGGCCCGGATCGTGCTGTATTTCCTCGCGACAGGCGAGCGCAGCGGTGCGTTCGCCTGGGAAGCGATATAGCACCAACAGTTGCTCCTTTGACTGTCGTCCCCGAGTGTTAACCCACATGATGAGTGCCCGATGCCCGCCATCACACGCGAACAAATCTCCGTCGCCTTCTTCAATCTCATCGCCGGCGCGGCGAACTTCACCGCGTCGAGCCGGCGCTTCGTGCATTGGGATCAGGTCAACGAGACGCAGATGCCGTTCCTGACCATGCTCAAGACCGGCGAGGTGCGCGGGCGGCAGAACGAAGGCTTGCCGACGCTCACCATCAATGCGCATGTCTTTATATATATGTCCGCCGGGATGGACCCGGAGGACACGCCGGACACCGCCATGAACGCGCTCCTCGACGCCGTCGATGCGGCGGTGGCGCCGAGCGGCGCCGGCGCGCTCAACGGCAACAAGCAGACGCTCGGCGGGCTGGTCGCGCATTGCTACCCGCTCGGGCCGGTGTTCATTGACACCGGCGATATCGACGGCAAGGCCGTCGCCGCGATCCCGTTCCAGATTCTCGTGCCGTAGCGCCGTAGGGTGGGTTGAGCGGAGCGAAACCCACCATCCCCAACCGCGTAACGCTCTGGCGCGGCATGCTCGTGGCACGCCCTATCCAGATGAACAGGCCTAACAAGCCCGCCGGTCCACGGTGGGTTACGCCGCTGCGCGGCCAACCCACCCTACAAAGGAGAATATCCATGACCCAATACGCCTTCGGCAGTGGCACGCTTATCGGCAAACGCAACGACGTGACCGGCACCCCGCCGTGCCTGCTCGGTACCTTGGACACCGTCTCGATCGACTTCGACCGCAAGATCGAGACGCTGCTCGGCCAGTACAACATGGCGGTCGCGGCCGGCGGCGGTGAATTCAAGATCACCGGCAAGGCGAAATTCGCGCGGCTGCAGTCGACGCAGATCAACAATCTGTTCCTCGGCCAGACGCTCACGGCGAACAGCATGCTGGAAATGACGACCGGGGAGACCGATACCGTGGCCTCGGGATCGATCACCGTGGTCAACAACTCGACCTTCGTCGAGGATTACGGCGTCTTCTATGCTTCGACCGGCGCGCAGCTTTCCCCGGTCGCGTCTTCGCCGGCGCAGGGCCAATACAGCGTGGCGAGCGGCGTCTATACCTTCAACTCCGCAGACAACGCGGCTGCGGTGCTGATCTACTACAGCTACACGATCGCTTCGGGGAACAAGATCAGCCTGGCCAACCAGCTCACCGGCCCGCTGCCGATGTTCGAAATCTCGCTGAAGGAGACGTTCAACTATTTCGGCACCAGCAAGGATCTGTTGGTGAAGCTCAACGCCTGCGTCTCATCGAAGCTGTCGCTGCCGTTCTCCAATCAGAAATTCACTGTCGCCGAATTCGATTTCCAGGCGATTGCGGATTCCTCGAACAACATCGGTACCATCAGCCTGAGCGAATAGCGGATAGGGCGGCGTGATCGCCATTCGCCATTCGCCATTTCGCCATTCACCTGCCAAAGATGGAGACCTCATGTGAGCCTCGAACACGACGAGAAGCTCGATTTGTCCGGCGCCCGCGCCGTGCGCCGGGCAAGCCTTCGCCGGCGTCTTCGCCTTCCTCGCGCCGGTGATGGGGCCGGCCGCGGCCGGTCCCGCCGCGGCGGCGCAGGCCTCGGTGTCGGCCGCGGCGATCTTCGATGTCGGCACCGATTACGTCGTTCGCGGCGGCCTCGCCCTCATTCATCAGGGCGAGACGATCGTGCCGGCGCGCGGCTCGGGGCCGTACACCGGAGGAAATCAGGGTCCGCAGATTCACGCGCCGGTGAGCATCAGTGTATCGGCGCTCGATTCGCAGAGCGTCGCACGTTTCTTTAATGACAACTCAAAACATATGCTGCGCGCGATCAATGACGCGGTGAAGCGCGGCGCGCATCTCGGGCTGCGGGCCATCCATCCGTGACCATTGCAAATCCTTCCCCCCTTGTGGGGGAGGGTGGGGAGGGGTGGCGAGGTGAGGCGAGAGCGTCGACGCTTGCGTATCGCCTCTCGACCCCCCGCCCCTACCCCCTCCCCGGGGGGAGGGGAACAGACAAGCCATGACCTACATCAACGGTGTCAATCTTCTGCCCTCAACCGGCGAGTTCACCTACGACACGATCCCTTACCTCGGTCAGCGCGTGACCGAGTCGAGCCTGACTTCGATCAACCGCTATGCCTCGGGAGGCGCCGGCTCGACCACCGACTACACGATCGCAATCAACAATCTGCAGTCGGAGTTTCCCGGCTGCACTACGGTCGCTATCGTTGTCGCTTGGTTCGGAAATTCGACCGACATCACGGCGTGCCAAATCTACCCGTCGACGACGTACATCAACGGCACGTTCCAGCAGGCCTCCGGCGGGTCGGATGTCTGGCGCTGTTCCGGCCTGACGCAATCGTCGTCCGTTCTGATCCCGATTCCGCAGAGCGGCGGCGCCTTCATCTACGGCGGCACGCCATCCGATCAATCGATCGTCCGCTGCATTCAGGACTTGAAGTCGCGCGGGCTTCGCGTCGTCTTCTACCCGTTCATCCTGATGACGGCGAGCGGAGAACCTTGGCGCGGCCGGATCACATATAACGGGTCGGACATCTCGAGTGCGGCGACGACCGCGGTCAATAATTTCCTCGGCAGCGCCGCGACTTCGCAGTTCACGCGCGACACGATGAATCTGACCGTCGCTTATTCGGGCTACGCGACCGATTACACCTATCGGCGCATGATCCTGCACTACGCCAATCTGTGCGTGGTCGCCGGCGGCGTCGATCTCTTCCTCTTGGGATCCGAGCTTCGCGGCATCGAGACGATCCGCGGGCCGGAGTGGACGCAGGCAGGCACGACCGGCGGCGACGGCAAGGTCACCTGGGACTATCCGTTCGTTGCCGGGCTGATGCAGCTGGCCGACGACGTGCGCAGCGTCTTCGACGGCGCCGGGCTCAGCAAAGACACCACGGGGCTGCACAACCTCATCAGCTATTCGGCCGACTGGTCGGTGTGGATGGGTTTTCAGCATCCGGGCGAAAACGGCCAGTGGCCGCATCTCGACCAGCTCTTCGCCTACGACAACATCGATCTCGTCAGCTTCGACAATTACCTGCCGCTGTCGGACTGGACCACCGGCGACGGCGGGCTCGATGCACTCAAATGGCTTGCGCCACCGCCGTCCGGCACCTGGCCGCCCTCGCCGGAGACTTTCAACGGCCTCGGCATGAGCGGCCAGCCGACGATCTACAGCCTTGCCTATCTCAAGGCGAACATCGAGGGCGGCCAGTATTTTAATTGGTTCTACAACGACAGCAACAATCTCGGCATCGGGCTCGATCCCAATGGCACCGATCTGCACGTTTCGCTGCCCGAAGGCGATCGGCTGTCGCAATCGCGGAACCAGTATTATCCGAACCAGCAATTGCTCGCGAACAAGCAACTGCGCTGGTGGTGGAACAATCAGCACCAGGCGATCTATGACGACGGCGACGGCACCGGCTGGTCGCCGCATGGACCCTATACGGAGTGGGTGCCGCAATCGAAGTCGATCACCTTTGCCGAGTACGGCTTCCCGGCTTGCGATAAGGGCACCAATCAGCCGAACGTCTTTTGTGATCCGGCGTCGGTCGAGAGCTTCACGCCGTTCTGGTCGATCTGGGACCCGAGCCAGAGCGGCGCCGGCAATTACTGGCCGCGCCGCGACGGCGAACTGCAGCTGCTCGCGTTGCAAGCGATCTATGAATATTGGGTGACCGACGGCAACAACGAGACATCGAGCGCCGGCGTGCCGATGCTCCAGACCGATTTCATATCGGCTTGGAACTGGGACGCGCGACCGTTCCCGACCTTCCCACAGCTCGTCAGCGTGTGGGGCGATACCGGCGACTGGCCGGCCGGCAACTGGGTCGGCGGCAAGGGACCGTTGCTCACGCCGCTCGTGCCGGACAATCCGCCGGCACTCGGGCCTTATTCGACATTCCCAGCAGTGCCGACGCTCGGATGGTCGGTAACATTCTCGCCGATCTTTTCGATCGGCGCCGCGCTGCATGTCTCCGGCCGCGAAGTACGTGCGGCCAAATATATCTCCCCGCTGTGGGAGATCGAGCTGAATTACGATGTGCTGCGCATGGTGTCTCCGAACACCGAGTTGCAGGAGATCATCGGCTTCTTCGAGGAGTGTCAGGGCGAGGACGCATCGTTCTATTTCGAGCCGCCGACGCTGTCGCCGGTCGCTGCGCAAGCGCTTGGCATCGGTGACGGCACGACAACGACTTTCGCCTTCGCCGTGTCGATCGGCGATTACGCGCTGTCGCCGGCGAATGTCGGCACGGTCTCGGCGGTCTATCTCAACGGCGTCGCGCAATCGAGCGGCTACACTGTCAACGCGACGGCGCTGGCGCCATCCGTGACGTTTACGGCGGCGCCGGCGGCGGGCGTCGCCGTGACCGCCGATTTCGACTGGTACTTCCTTTGCCGCTTCGATGACGACAGCGAAACCCTGGAAGAATTCATGTCCATACTCCAGGCGCTGCAATCGCTCAAATTGCGCACGGTGCGGTCATGACCACTCCGCCATCACTGCCGAGCCTCGCCGGACTTTCCTGGTCGCGACATAAGAAGCCGGGGTTTTCCACGCGTGTTGCCTCGCACGTGTCCGGCCGGGAAGTGCGCGTCGCCTTGATGAGCTACCCGCTCTACGAGTTTGAGGCGGTGTACAGCGGACTTGCATCTTCATCGACGGCGGCTTTTGCCGGGCTCGGATCATCCAGCTTGCAGAGTCTCATGGGCTTCTTTCTGCAGCTCCAGGGTCAGTTCGGCACGTTCCTCTACACCGATCCGGACGACAACACGGTCACCGGCCAGGCGTTCGCGACGGGCGATGGCTCGACCACATCGTTCACGATGATGCGGTCGCTTGGCGGCTTTCTCGAGCCCGTCGGCTGGGTCACGAGCATCTCGAACGTCTATCTCAACGGCACGGCGGAGTCGGGGAGTAGCTACAGCCTCGCGACCCCGAACACGTTGACGTTCACGCCGGCGCCGGGCAGCGGTGTGACCGTCTCCGCCGACTTCTCCTACGCCTTCAACTGCCGCTTCCTCGACGACCAGATGGATTTCGAGGAGTTCATGTCGAACCTCTGGAAACTCGACAGCATGAAATTTCGCAGCGTGAAGCCATGAAGCCGGCATCCTCAGCACTCATCAGCTACCTTAACGTGGCGCGCGCGAGTCCCGACGTGCCGCTGTTCATGGCCGACTGCTTCACCTTTACGTTACGCTCCGGCCTGATCCTGAGCTACACCAACGTCGATATATCGTTCAGCTACAACGGTAACACCTACCTTGGCAACTCGATCCTGGTCGACGGTCTGAAATACAAGGCCGCTCTTGGGCTCGAAGTCGATCAGCAACAGATAACCGTCGCCGCGCGATCCATCGACACGATTTCCGGTGGCGCGCCCTTCCTGCAGGCGCTGCGCGATGGCTCGTTCGACGGCTGCGAGATCGAGCGCGACCGCGTCTTCTTTTCCGATTATATCGGCGGCACCGCGATCGGATCGGTGACGCTGTTCAAGGGCCGGCTCGGCGTCATCGACCAGATCGGGCGCACCAGCGCCAAGCTCACGGTCAATTCCGACCTGGTGCTGCTCGACATCGACATGCCGCGCAATGTCTACCAGCCGACGTGTCTGCACACCCTGTACGATTCCGGATGTACGCTGGTCAAAAACGCCTTCGGCACCAGCGGCACTGTCGGCTCCGGCTCGACGGCGTCGACCATTGTTAATCAGACCATAAGTAAGTTCACCATCACGCGGCATATTTGAGGGATGGCTTTTGGTAGAACGATCGGATTTTCTCCGGGTCGTTCTGCAATTGGCGCATTGATAAGCGGACTTTGGCCT
>JBEKNW010000207.1:0-7254 GCA_049522435.1 Xanthobacteraceae bacterium | reverse complement strand
AGAAGGCACCTGGTCGGCGCCCGGGCGCCGCGCCTGTGGCGCGGACGAAGCCGACGGCTGGCGCACCGAAGCCCAGGGCCGGCGCCACCGCCGCGGCGAGGCCTGCCGTTGCCGCCGCCGCGCGTGGCCCGGTCGGCCGCATGCAGGCTGCGCTTGCTACTGCGATCAAGGACGATCCCGACTGGAAGGAATTCTAGGACGGAGGTTGCCTGCGCGGGAAGCGGTCGGCCAACCGCTCAATCTCTGCAAAGACGCAATAACGCCGGTCGTCGCGAAGCTGGGCCAAGGCGTCGGTAAAGTGAACCTCATAGTCCATTTGCGGTTCCCGTGTTGGACCGGCTGAATGCTTTCCCGCGATATGTCTCGGATCAATTGCAGGTTAATATTGTTTAGTTTTTCGATTATCGTCGCAATGATACTTGACGGTCATTTGAAGTGGTCGCGCATGATCTATGTTATTGATGCATGTTAGTGTCCTTCCAAGTATTACGCTGACGCATCAACAGCTTAGTAACAAGTTGCGCCTAATTTTACTTCGCTCGAATACTCGGCGGGACCCCCTGGGGGTCTCAGAGCTTTGTCAGTGAATAACGCGGGTACCGTCCACGGCAGCCCGCGTCTTTGTGAGGCAGCAGCGGGCGCAACGATGCAGATCGAAACCTCGGCGGCCGGAGCGCCGATTCCCGGCGGCGGTCAACAAATTCCAGCCGATACAACCGCCGGCAGGGCCGCGGCTGCGGCGGCGCTGCCCAGCCAAGTCATCAGCTTCGCCATCGGCGACGACCAGTACGGCGTCGACATCATGGCGGTGCGCGAGATCAAGGGCTGGTCGGAGATCACCCATCTTCCCAGGCAGCCCGATTACGTGCGCGGCGTGCTCAATCTGCGCGGCGTGATCGTGCCGATCGTCGATCTGCGCTGTCGCTTCGGCCAGGGCCTGACCGAGGCGACGCCACTGCACATCGTCATCATCGTGCAGATCTTTGCCAAACCGGTCGGCCTGCTCGCGGACCGCGTCCTTGACATCGTGTCGTTCGAGACCTCGCAAGTGCAGCCGGTGCCGCGCATCGCCAACGGCTCGCGCGTCAACTTCCTCGCCGGCCTCATAACAATCGAAGGCGCCATGATCGCGCTGATCGACCTTCCCAACCTCTTGTCGGTGCAGATCGACCAGGACGAGGGGGCCTCCGTGGCCGGACCAAAGCTGTCGGTGCCGTCGCCTATGTCACTCAACAACTGACACAAGAAAGCCAAGCCGGCTTGTACCTCCGGCGCCAAATTACCGGCCGGAGGGCCAAAGACAACGCGGATTGGAAAGAAGTCTGGGATGCCGCAAGTAAAACGTAGGTCGGCGGTGTTTCCTCCGGGGGAACTCACTGCCGCTGCCGCTCCCCGCGAATTCGACTTTTCGGAGGCCGACTTCCGAAGCCTTGCGCAGCTCGCCTACGAGCATGCCGGAATTGCGCTCGCCGACAGCAAGCGCAATCTCGTTTACAGCCGCCTGTCGCGTCGCGTGCGCACGCTTGGATTGAAGTCGTTCAAGCAGTATCGCGACTACCTCGGGCGCGACGACAACGAGGGCGAGATCGAAAATTTCATCAACTCGATCTCGACCAATCTCACCAAGTTCTTCCGCGAGTCGCACCACTTCGACCATTTTCGCACCCATGTCGCCGGGGCATTCGCGCGCTCCACTCATGGCAGTAGCGCACGCCGCCTCAGGGTCTGGTCGGCTGGCTGTTCGACCGGGGAAGAGCCCTACACCATCGCGGTCGTGCTGCGAAAGGAGATACCCGACATCCTGCGCCACGACGCCCGCATACTGGCGACCGACATCGACACCGAAGTTCTCGCCAAGGCCGCGCGCGGCGTGTATCCACAGGAGTCGATCGACCAAATTCCAAAAGCATATCTGCCGTTCTTTCGTGAGACTGACGGCGAAGATGACGCCAAATCTGTCGTCGTCGAACGAGACGTACGCTCGCTCATTGCGTTCCGCCGACTCAACCTGATGGAGGCGTGGCCGTTCAAAGGGCAGTTCGACGCCATCTTTTGCCGCAACGTGATGATCTATTTCGACAACCCTACCAAGGCCAATTTGATCGAGCGCTTCACGCAGCAGATCAAGCCCGGTGGCTGGCTGTATATCGGCCATTCGGAGTCGCTGGCCGGCGCGCACCCGGGTCTCAAGCTTATGGGCCGGACCATCTATCGGAGGGAAGCGTGACGGGCGCGGCTCAATTATCGCATTCGGTCGATGACGGCGCGGTCAATGACGGGGTCATTCACGCGGCCAGCGGCCGTCGTTTCTACGATTCCGCAAATAGTTCCTGGGTCGTTAAGGTATTTCCCGGGGAATATTTCATCACGTCGAAATCGGACGAGGTGTTGGTCACGGTGTTGGGGTCGTGCGTTTCGGCCTGCATTCGCGATCCTATCGTAGGCATCGGCGGGATGAATCATTTCATGCTGGCGGAGGGGGAGCGAGGCGGATGGGGCGGTGCTCTTGATTCCGAATCGACGCGCTACGGCAATTTCGCCATGGAGAAACTCATCAACGAGCTGCTCAAGGCCGGCTGCTCCCGCAAATCGATGGAAATAAAAGTGTTCGGCGGCGGCAACGTCACCGATACCAGCAACGCGATCGGTAGTCAGAACGCCGAATTCGTTCTGCGCTATCTCAAGGCCGAAGGGCTCCAGTGTGCGGCCCAGGATCTCGGCGGACAGCATCCTCGGCGCATTCACTATTTCCCGGCGACGGGCCGCGTCATCCGACGTCTCCTCGGCGGCGGCGAGACCTACAGCATTACACGCCAAGAATCCGAATACGCCAAGATCCTGTCGTCAAAAAAGACGGCGGGCGAAATCGAGCTCTTTGGGTAGATTGCATGTCGAACATGAGCAAACCTGTACGCGTTCTCATCGTCGACGATTCCGCGGTCATGCGGCAGCTGCTGTCGACTTTGCTGTCGGCGGACCCCGAAATCGAGGTGGTGGGCACCGCGTCCGACTCTTTCATCGCGCGCGACCGCATCAAGGCACTTAATCCCGACGTCATCACACTCGATGTCGAGATGCCGGGTATGGACGGCGTGACGTTCCTGCGCAAGATCATGACGCTGCGGCCGATGCCGGTGGTGATGTTCTCGACCCTGACCCAGGCCGGCGCCGAGGTGACGCTCGAAGCGCTGGAGATCGGCGCCGTCGACTTCGTCGCAAAACCGACCTCCAACGTCGCGGCTGCGATGGCTGGATTGGCCGAGGATCTGCAAGCCAAAGTCAAGGCGGCGGCCCGCACGCGGCTTCATGCGCGCCGCGTGACGCCAACGGCGCGACCGCGCGAACGCGCAAAGCTCGGCCGCTCGACCGGAAAGATTGTCGTGATCGGCGCTTCGACCGGCGGCGTCGAAGCGCTAAAGGCGGTGTTGATGGGTTTGCCAAGCGACTGTCCGCCCATTCTCATCACCCAACACATGCCCCCGCGCTTCACGACCGCGTTTGCCGAGCGCCTCAATCGCGAATGTCCGATGACGGTATCCGAGGCGGCGCATGGCGACCCGATCGAGGCCGGCCATGCCTATATTGCGCCCGGCTCGCATCACCTCGAGCTGGCCCGTCGTGGCGATCAACTCCTGTGTTCGCTCAATGAGGCGCCGCCGGTGTCGGGTCATCGGCCGTCGGTGGATGTCTTGTTCCGATCGGCGGCGCGCCTCGTCGCCAAGCGAGCGGTCGGTGTCATCCTCACCGGGATGGGCAAGGACGGCGCCCAGGGTCTGCTTGAACTGCGTCAAGTCGGGGGCGTAACTCTCGGGCAAGACGAGAACTCGTCACTCATTTATGGCATGCCGCGGGTTGCGTTCGAAGTCGGCGCCGTCATGCGCCAATTCCCATTGGGGCGAATGTCGGATGCAATCATTGACGCGTGCGTCAGCGACAGTACCGCGATGAAGCTCGGAGACGGGCATGCGAATCGCGCGCTACACGCGGGTTGATGAGAGACGATGCTGGAAAGACGTGCCATGCAAGCAGCCGAGTCTAGTGACGGAAGAGGCGAGCTGATCACGTTGCCGGCTGTTCTCGATCTGGCGGCGGCGGATGGCTTTCTTGATATGCTGCAGAAGAAGGCCGAGCAAAGTCACCCCCTGCGACTCGATGCGTCCGGCGTCGAAACGCTCACGCTACCGTGCGTTCAGATCATCCTCGCCGCCATCAAGTCGCACGATCGAATCTCGATATCGAGTCCATCCGTCGAGTTTGTGGCGGCTTTCAACGACCTCGGGTTGGATTGGACGCCAGACGGCGAGGAAATTCCGGAGGAGATCCGAGATCTTCCTTCGGAGCCCGGCCTAACCCGGACGCATGAAGCAGCTAAAGGTCCGGATCATTTGCAGGAGCGAATGGAAGACGATGCCATGAAAAAGCGAATCCTGACGATCGACGATTCGAGAACGATGCGCGATATGCTCATGGTGACACTGGCCGAAGCGGGCTTCGAGGTCATCCAGGGGGTCGACGGTCAGCACGGCCTCGATACATTGGGCAACGATCGGGTCGATGTGGTCATCACCGATATCAACATGCCGAAGATGGATGGCTACGAGGTCATCCGCCAATTGCGGCGCAACCCGGTCCATAAGACGACGCCGGTTCTCGTGCTCACGACCGAAAGCGATGCGGAAAAGAAAAACCTCGCACGTCAAGCAGGCGCGACCGGATGGATGGTGAAGCCGTTCGACCCGGACCAGTTGGTCGCGACGATCCGCAAGGTCTGTCCTTGATTGCATCCAACCCCGCCTGCGATGCCCCGCCATGGCCACCTTAGACGAGCTCCGGAATACGTTCTTCGATGAGTGCAGCGAGCTGCTGCTGGAAATCGAAACCGGGCTCAGCGATATGCGTGATGCGAACGGCTCGGAAGAGGCCGTGCATGCGGTATTTCGCGCCGTTCATTCGGTCAAGGGCGGCGCCGGGATTTTTGGATTTGAAAGCCTGGTCGGGTTCGCGCATGTGTTCGAGAGCGTGCTCGACACGCTCCGGCGCGACAGTTCGGCTGCCACGCCCGCAATCATCTCGGTATTGCTGACCGCAAGCGACGTGCTGTCCGACGTTGTCGGTTTCGCCCGATCGGGAGAGCCCGTACCGCCCGATTATGGCAGTGACTGCCGGGCGGCCTTGGAGCAGCTCAATCGAAAAACGAATGACGGCGCTGCGGCCGATGACGATGGTACACCCGCTCCCGCTGAATTTGCTGAAATCGAGTTCACGCCGGTGCGGGCGCCAGACTTCGACGGAGAGGATGAAGAAACACTTCGGTCCTATGCCATCACGTTCCGGCCTAAACCGGAAATGTTGAAGAACGCCAACGAACCTCTCTACATTCTGCGCGAGCTTGGCAAACTGGGCGACCTCGTTCTCGTACCCGAAACCCAGGCATTGCCGCCGCTGTCCGAACTGGTTCCCAGTCATCCCTATATCGGATGGACCGGTACCCTGCGCACCGCCGCTGAGCGTAGTGCGGTCGCAGACGTCTTCGAGTTTGTGATCGGCGATTGCGAGCTTGAAATTACCGAGCTCGCGCCTCAACCCGGCGCCGATACGGTGATCGAGGAGCCGGCTGCCGTGCCGGCTGCCGAGCAATCGGCGATTGCGGCCACTTCGCCCGACAACACGAACCCACCCGCGGCGCCGCCGGGTAAGGATGATCAAAGGCCCGACACCGAAACAAGCGTTCGCGCGGCGGCCGCGAAGCCGGCGCCGACGACAACGCGGGTTGATGTCGACAAGATCGACCGCGTCGTCAATCTCGTGGGCGAGTTGGTAATCGCGCAGGCCATGCTCGGACAACTCGCCCAGGGATTATCCGACGAGGCGGCGGGACGTCTATCTCAGATGCTCGACGACGTTATTCATCGCACCCGCGAGTTGAAGGACAGCGTGATGTCGATGCGCGCTCAACCGGTCGGGGCGGTGTTCCAGCGAATGCCGCGTCTGGTCCGCGAGCTATCGGCAAAAACTGACAAGAAAGTCCGGCTTGAAATGTTCGGTGAAAATACCGAAGTCGACCGCACGATCGTCGACCGCCTCGGCGATCCGCTGACACACATCATCCGCAATTCCGTCGACCACGGGATCGAAACACCGGCGGAGCGGCGGGCGGCCGGGAAGAGCGAAGAAGGCACGATCCGCCTTGCCGCCGAACACCGCGGCGGTCGCCTCGTCATTGAAGTCAGCGACGATGGTGCGGGCGTGAATCGCGAGCGGGTCCTCAGCAAAGCCCGCGATAAAGGATTGGTCCAGCCGGAGGCTGTGCTCACCGATGAGGACATCACAAATCTTATCTTCCTGCCCGGGTTCTCCACCGTCGAGAAGGTTTCAGACATCTCCGGCCGCGGGGTGGGAATGGACGTCGTTCGCCGCAATATTCAGGATCTTGGCGGGCGAATCTCGCTGAAGTCGACGCGTGGGCGAGGCATGACCATACAGCTGGCCCTGCCGCTGACGCTTGCCGTTATGGACGGCATGGTCATCAAGGTCGCAGGCAACACTTACGTTATGCCAATGTCGACGATCGTGGAATGCATGCATCGGCGCGCCGACGATTCGCATAATTTGCTGGGTACTCGGGGAGTGATTCAACTGCGCGGGGAATGGGTTCAGCTTGTCTACCTGACCGATCTATTTGACTTGCATGCAACCGCCCATGACTCGACCGATAGTGTTGTTATCATTACCGAAGCCAGCGACAGGATGCGGTTCGGGCTTGTCGTCGATGAATTATGCGGTCATCAGCAAGTTGTGATCAAAAACATCGAGGAAAGTTACGGTTCTGTTCCCGGGATTGCTGCGGCAACCATTCTCGGCAACGGTCGGGTTGCTTTCATCCTGGATGTCGAAAAGCTCTCGGAGTTGGCGGCCGAAAGTAAGCCGCCAACTCGCGCTGGCGGTTCGACTTCCGCACTGGCAGTGGTGAATGCGGCTTGAAGAGACGCAAGAAATGATATCACGCGGCACGCGCACGATCACGTTCCGCCACTCGGAGTAACGAACATGCCTGTAGCAGCAGCACTCAAGGTGTTGATCGTAGACGATCAATTCAGCGTGCGGCAAATGACCCGGATGACGCTCGAGCAACTTGGAATCCGATATGTTCATGAATCGGAGAATGGCCGCCAAGCGCTTGAGATGGCCGCGCTTCAACCGCTCGACTTGATCATCTCCGATTACAATATGCCGGAGATGGATGGCCTTAATCTC
>JBEKNW010000206.1:0-8451 GCA_049522435.1 Xanthobacteraceae bacterium | reverse complement strand
TTTTAGCGTGATTCTATCACTCTGTGATTCTTTGCATTGAGGACCTCCAGGCGGGAGAGCGGTGCGATGCGGGGCGAAGATCAACGATCGGAAGGTCTTTTCAGCTACGTGCGTTTGGAGACACGGATTCCCGCGGATCATCCCTTGCGGCCGATCCGCGGCCTTGTCGATGCGGCGCTGCGCGAGCTGTCGCGGGCCTTCGACAAGCTTTACGCCGATGACGGTCGGCCGGGGATCGCGCCGGAGCGATTGCTGCGGGCGCTTTTGCTGCAGGCGTTTTATTCGGTGCGCTCGGAACGGCAATTGATGGAACAGCTCAACTACAATCTGTTGTTCCGTTGGTTCGTTGGCCTCTCGGCGGACGACGAGGTATGGCATCCCACGGTGTTCTGCAAGAACCGGGATCGGCTGCTCGACGGCGACATTGCCCGCAAGCTCATGGCCAGCGTCCTGAACCTGCCGCAAGTTCGCTCGCTGCTGTCGAGCGAGCACTTCTCGGTCGATGGTACGCTGATCGAGGCTTGGGCCAGCATGAAGAGCTTCGTACCCAAGGCTGGCGACCAGCCGCCAGCGTCGCGAGAAGGCGGCGGGCGCAACGCCGAGATCAACTTCCGTGGCGAGAAACGCACGAATGACACGCATTCTTCGACAACCGACCCCGACGCACGGTTGTTTCGCAAAGGTGCCGGCAAGGAGGCCAAGCTTTGCCATATGGGGCATGTGATGACGGAGAACCGCAATAACATCATCGTCGATGCCAGGCTGACCGAGGCCAGCGGCACGGCCGAACGCAACACCGCCCTCGACATGATCGACGACAATGCCGGACCGGGCAGCACGGTGGGGGCCGACAAACTTTACGACACCGCCGACTTCGTCGCCGGCTGCCGCGAACGCAGCTGCACCCCGCATGTCGCGCAGAACGACAACGGCCGTCGCTCCGCGATCGATGGGCGGACGACCCGCCATCCCGGCTATGCCGTCAGCATGTTCAAGCGAAAACGGATCGAAGAGCCGTTCGGCTGGATCAAGACCATCGGCGGCTTGCGCAAGACCCGACATCGCGGGCGCGACCTGGTGGAATGGTTCTTCATCCTGACTGCAACCGCCTACAATCTCGTTCGCATCCCCAAGCTTTTGGCCACGACGCGATGAGTCCGTCTGGAGCGCCGAAACGCGATGAGTCCGTCTGGAGCGCCGAAAATGAGGCAAAACCATACCCAACACCGCGCTCGCAGCGCCGATCGCAGCCTATCGCTCCCCTCATCGCCATCGCAGACATCGAGAAAATTAGCCCCAAAACCACGTTCTTCAGCAGCCTGCTAGTGCTTTCGGCGCGGTAGCGGCACGAAGCGCACGTTGCTTCAGAACTTCGACCAATAGCCATAGAAAACGTGGGCCGACAGCAGATAGCCGGCGATCACGTTGACAATGGCGCCGGATGCGAACGCGAGCGTAGCCCGCCAGTTTACCGATTCAAGCTCGGAAAATCGTGTTGTCAGGCCGATCGCCAGGAAGCAGAGCGTAAAGACGATGCCGCGGAGGCTGCTAATAGGCCGCAGGAAATCGGCGGTCTGCGCGGGAGTGATCGTATCGCCAAAATAAAACGAGACGATCGCCGTTGCGATGAAAAATCCGACGACGAATTTCGGAAAACGCCGCCACAATTGGCCGGGATCAATTCCGCGGCCATTGCCGCCTTTTTCCCAATAGCGAAGTGCGACAAAGGCCCAGAAAAGCGACCAGACACCGATCCAGATATCGCGACCGATGACTTTGTTCATCGTGAATGCCCGTATCGAAGCCGCTTCGTTGCCGCTCATTTGCCCGAAGATGCTTGAGGCGGCGTAGCCGGCGGCGTCGGCGAATTCCGACGAGCCAATCCACGCGCCGCCAACGCCCGCCGGCAGAGCGAGCCAATGACTGACGAAGGGCAGGAACACGACCATTATGATCGCGGCGATGACAACCAATGTCACCGATGCCGCGACTTCATCCTTGCGGGCTCCCACGGATGCGGCGACCGCGAGCGAGGCAGAGACGCCGCACACCGAACCGCCGGTACCGAGGACCGCGGCGAAGCGGTTATCGAGGCCGAACAGCCGCGTCGCCGTGAAGAAGATGATGCCGGCTGTGAGGACGGAGATGATCGCTGATTGAGTTAATGCAACACCGCCCGCTGAAGCGATGAGGGAAATTGGAAATGTTGCACCGAGCAAGACAATGCCAGTCTTGACGTAAAATTCTACTCGCAATGCCGCCTTAAGCCGCTCCGGAATCTTGACGATGTTGGCAATGACGAGCCCGGCAATCAGGGCGACAAGCGCCGCCTCGAGATTGTAGTAATTTGCATCTTTCCATCCGGCGAGCGCCGACAGAACGAGCATGCCGACATAGAGAAGCACAAAGCTCGAAAGAAATCCGCTGAATGAGCGGCCCATCAGCCGCAGCGAACCGCCGAACACAACCGCCAAGACAATGAACTGTGCGATATAGTTCGGCCAAAACTTCGCGAAATGGGCGACGATGTCGCCGCTGGTTGCCCACTTCATCCCAGCTGGAGAGATGGCAAGAAATTTCATGACGCCGGTGCCGAGCGAGTAATCGATCAAGCCGAAAATGACCGTCACCAGGCCAACGACAACCGCCCACCAGTCTTCATTTCCGATCGTACCAAGCCGCTGCCCCGACATCTGGTCGGCGGCGGACTCTGCCATGTTCATGAAAAGCTCCGTCAAGGTTGCCCGATGTTACCTGACGAGGGATGATCATTCCAGCCCTACCCGCTGAAACGACCGGCACAGATGCATGGCGGCGCGCCGGGATCGGGCGCGGAAACGCTAGAAACATCTTCCTTGGAGATCGCGAGCGCGATTACTTGGCCGCAAGGCTCGCCGTATCGGGCGGAAATCAACCCTAAAAAACTCCGTCGCCGGGTCTATTTGCATCTAGCATTACGACCCGCCGCCTCTCCCAGCCGTTGCTGGCGCCGTGGAAATCGCCCGCGGCCATAAGCGTCGGCACGCCGTCATCGATCTTGGTCCAACCGGCGGTGCTGGACGCACGCACGGTTGACGTCGATTTGTGACGATCGGGCTATTCCTAACCAATCTCGGCGGAGTTGTTCGGTGGGCAAACTCCGAGTTTACCTGCCGGATGGCGCACGATTGACGGAGCAGCTCCTAAGGGGATTCAAACTCCCATTTGCTTCAGTCCGCAATGCCAGCCGCAACCGCGTTAGTCCAGTCCCCTGCCAACACCGTCGATGCGTGCCACGGAAAAATTTCAACTGAATTTATTTCACGAAAGTTAGCAAAGAACACATGGCAAATCCGTGGCACACGCGAACGTCAACGTAGGAACTCGCCCTCAAGCTCGACCTCGGTCTGGCCAACGGTCAGCCCGCGGCGAACCATCAACTCCTTGACCTGATCCGACGTCATCACATCAGCTTCAGAACTATACTCTTTCTCGAGCAAAGGCCCTTGCATATCGGATCTCTGCAGCTCCGGCAGAATAGGCCCAATGACGTACACGTCGTTGCTAGCAAAGGTCCGGTGCGATTCTTCCTCAGAAATCAGAATTTCATGTAGCTTCTCGCCGGGACGGATTCCGGTCACGAGCGTCTTGATATCACGGTTCCCGATTAGCGCGGCCGCAACGTCCACAATTCGCGCACTAGGGACGCGGGGGATGAACGTTTCGCCGCGCCGCGCCTTGCGCACGGCGGTAAAGATCAGATCGACCGCCTCGTCCAAGCTCAACAAGAAACGCGTCATATCCGGGTGGGTGATGGTGACCGGACCGCCATTCTTAATCTGTTCGTGGAACAAAGGGATCACGGATCCGCGTGACGCGAGTACATTACCATAACGCACGACGATGAAGCGCGTCTCTGGCATTTCGAGGTTGCCGCGCAAAAAGATACGCTCCTGAATGGATTTTGTCATACCCATCACGTTGACGGGTTTGACCGCTTTGTCAGTGGATATTCCGATTACGGTTTGCACCGGCAATCGGAAATCGCGAATTGCGCGTACGATATTCTCCGGGCCATGTATGTTGGTCTGAACGGCCTCGTAAGGAAAATATTCGCATGTCGGCACTTGCTTTAGTGCCGCTGCATTAAAGACGATATCAATCTCTTTCAGCGCGGCGCAAACGCTAGAATAGTCGCGAACATCACCGATGCGAAAGCTCAACCTTTCACGAAAATTCTGATAGATGACTTCGTCCGTCGCGGCATAACGGTGTTGATATTCAACGCGTATTTGGTGCTGCTTTGCCTCGTCACGTGAGAGTACGACGATCTGCTCAGGCCTGCCAGCATCGCCCGCCAGCAGCCGTCGCAACAGCACCTTCCCAAGCGATCCGGTGCCCCCGGTGATGAGGATCCTTTTCGAGTCAAACAATTTCTTCGTGGCTTTGGACATGGATTACCTCGCAGTCCAGATAATTCGGTCCAGTGACCATCTTAGGAGCGCCACGCGCTCGGTCAGGCATCGTAAGGTGTCGAATCGGCTTGCATCTCGGCAATCATCGCCTCCCAATTCGGAGCGGAAAAGCCGGTCCGCGCGTGGAATCGGCCGCCGTTGAGCCGGCGATCCATAAGGAATTTTTCGTCACGTGAAAGCTCGATGCCGAGCCCAAATTGCCGGTTGACGAGAGTGAGCAGGTCGTACTTTGTTATCGGGTCTGACGCAACATGCCAAATACCGTGGAGATCCGGGTAGTCGGTCGCAAGAAGCCCGATAAGGTCGGCCATGACGCTTGTGGTCATGCCCGTATAGAGCGCGCCGGCATAGCCAGTCGCGCGCCCGCCGCGCTGTGACAAGAACCATTCGATCAGGCTCGATCGGCCGCGCAGTTCGCGTCCCACGATCGACGACCGAAGTGTCAGGCAACCGGACTGGCCGACCTCGCCGAGAAGCTTGCTGCGGCCGTATAAATCTTCCGCGTCGGCCGGATCCGATTCGGTGTACGGGCCCTTGCGTCCGGCAAACACACAGTCGGTACTCAGATGGATCAAACGCGCTCCGTTTTTGGCGCATATGGCTGCGATGCGATGCGGCAGTAGCGAGTTCGTCAGAATCGAAGGAATAGGCTCTTTAGCAGCATCGAGCTGCTTAATGACGCCCACGGCGTTGACGACTACGTCGGGCTCGGCGCGATCGAACGCCTTCGTCAATGCAGCGTCCAGCAGGACATCAACGCCGGCGAGGACGCAGTCGGCACAGTTCAAGGCGGCACTGGCGGCGGGCGCATCCGGAACCGATGCGGAGCGGATGGTCGCCGCAACCCACAGGCCGCGCGCCGCCAGCCTTTGGACCAGCTTGTGTCCCAGCATGCCTGTCCCGCCGAGCACGAGGACGCGGAGCCGCCGTCCGGAACCTGCCGACATCGCTGATTCGTCGGATGCCATTGACAGCTTCCGCTCCACCCAAACCCGCTTGCCCAACCCTCGACGTGCGGCCCCGATGCACTCCGCATCCAAGCCGATTGCAGTTCTACACCCAACCTGTCAAGGCACCGGGGGCGAATTTCCCTTGCGTCCTTCGACTTCGGCCCAGTGCTTGTACAACACTGGGCGAGATGCTAGACACTGCCGCTCTCGGCGCAACCCTGTGGTTGTCCCGTCGGCAGCTCAGATCCGGCCGGTTTCGAGAGTTACGGTGTTTCGATGCTATTTTCAAGGAAGATGGGATTTTGAGAGTGGCGCCGGAACGAACGCTTTCGGTCGCTCGTGCGGAGTCGAGTTGCGCATTCTTCGGTTAAGGCCGGTCTCTAAAGACATCATCGATTTTGGCCCCATGGCTCTGGCTGGCGCCTTTCTCAAGCAAATAGACTTTGCGCAGGAGACAAATTCTCGCTTCGGGTCTGCTTCTGCCCGCATTGCTACCCGGTGCAAGTTAGGAAGAAGGTCGACGTCCTTTGACCGGTCGGAATTCTTGCCTCCACGCGGAGCTCGATATGAAAGTCATCTCCATCTTCGGCACCCGCCCGGAAATGATCAAAATGTGGTCGACGCTGAAGAAGCTGGACTCGCTCAACTTCGAACACATCATGGTCCACACCGGACAGAACTTTACCCCGGAGCTGAAGGACTTCTTCTTCCGCGATCTCGAGCTGCGCGAGCCGGACTATCAATTGGATATTGACACTTCGAGCTACGGCCGCGAGGTCTCCGACGTCATCCGCAAGACGGACGAGCTGTTCGAGCAGTTGAGGCCGGACGCGCTTCTCATTCTCGGCGACACCTTCAGCGGCCTCTCGGTGATGCCCGCTGCGCAACGCGGAATCAAGGTATTTCACATGGAAGCAGGCATGCGCGCCTGGGACAAGCGCATGCCCGAGCAGCGCAACCGCATTTTGATCGACCACATGAGCAGCATTCTGTTGCCGTTCAACAACTATCATCGCGAGAATCTCATCCGCGAGAACATTCATCCTTCCAAGATCTTCGTGACCGGCAATCCGACTTTCGAGGTGATGCGCCATTTCCTGCCGCGAATCGAAGCCTGTGACGTGCTTGAGCGCATGGGACTTGCGCGGAAGGGCTACATCCTAGTCACCGCCCACCGCAGCGAGAACGTCGATAATCCAGTGTATCTGGCGCGGCTGTTCGAGGCGTTCGGCGAGATGGCCCGCCGGTATCGGCGCAAGGTCGTCTATCCGATGCACCCTCGCACGAAGAGCAAGATGAAGAACGTCGCGGTGCCGAAGGACGTCAATGTGATGGCGCCGCTGGGGTTCCACGATTTCAACAAGCTGCTCGCCAATTGCTTCTGCATCCTGTCGGATTCGGGAACAGCGCCGGAGGAGGCCTTGTTCTACAAGGTTCCTTGCGTCAGCCTGCGCATGACGACCGAGCGGCCCGAGACCGTGGAAGCCGGCGCGCACGTGGTCGCCGGCATGGACGTGGTGAATATCGTCGAGGCGATCGAGACCGTCACCGGCCAAAAATGGACGGCACGTTACGACCTCAATGAGAATTTCGCCGCGTCATCGGTCGTGATCAACTGCATCCGCAGCCAGATCACGAACTGGTTCTAAGAGCCGATCCAAGAAGTTGAGATTTATGCGCAAAGGCTTCGTCTGGTCAAGCGTCTGAGCATGATGCGAGATCATGGCAAGGCGGATGAAGGCGGCGACGGTTCTGGCATAGCGCGGCCCTTGATACCCGGCATCCGCAAAGATGCGTTCGATGAAGGGAAACAGAGGACTCGGTATAGTCTCGGTCATGGCGGCTCCTTCTTGCTGGCCTGGTTGCGTTTAGCCACCTCCACTTCAGGCAGATTCGGGGCCGCCAGCCCCCTACCTATTTGTGCGAAAGATTCCGTACGTCATCGGTGAATTTGACGATGACAAGTGGACACCTATGGGGGTTTATCCACATTCCAAAGACTGGAGGGGTTAGCTTCAATTCCTGCACTCCGGCGTTCCCTAAGAGCCAAGTTGAGCGTCGCTTCGGTATTTGATTTTGCAAATTTTAGCGACCAGGTGCGGCGGACACCGGCTATTACGGGACACATCCCCTTTCTCATCTATGCCGCCGAACGCTTGGCCCGACTTCGTGGGCGTTGCCACCGCTCTCGGCAGTTGCCATCGATCGCCGATTGATCCCTTCGCAGAGAACAACAATTTGGTTCAGTTCCCGACGGAGTAGTTTTTGCCATAAACCGCGTAGGTCCCGTTCGGACCAGTTCCATTGCACGTCGTTTGAGCGTGGGCCACATCCGCGGCAGTAGGATGTTCAAGGGTGGCAGAAATAGAGTATTGCTTTGCTTCGTTACATAAGTAAATCATGTACCCTGGTCGTTTGGCGGGATCGGGGTCATCTACACTCGATGCGGCCAAATAACCGCCGTCGTGCAGGGCTTTAGCCACTGAAATCGCGCCCGGGTATGGCAAATTAATCCAGCCCATCCCCGTTCCCCTAGAGCCGCCTCCTTTTGCCTGATAGCTACCGTTGGCCTTGGCGTAAGCCTCGATGGCCGCTTGCAGAGTCCCCAAATCGGCCTTGCGCTGCGCGTCTCGGGGATCCGTCACCGCTGAACTTGCGGTCCCGGCGGGAGTAGCAGGCGGTCCCGAAGGGCTCCCGACCATCTTCCCTGATTCCGACTGCTGCTCATGCGATAGATCGAAGTAGTGCAAAATACCTGATGTTCCCCCAAATCAGAGGGCAACAATTGCGATGCCGCCTATTACCTTCAGGAATGTGGATCGCATAATAACCACCTACGGCCGTGAAAAGGTTCAAAACTACGCGTCTATTCCACCGTCACCGACTTGGCCAGATTGCGCGGCTGATCGACATCGGTGCCCAGGGCGACGGCGGTGTGATAGGCGATAAGTTGCACCGGCACGGCATAGACGAGCGGCCCCACCATCGCCGGCATTGTCGGAAGCGTCAGCGTTACGAGCGATTGGTCCGCGGCGGCGGCCGCGCCC
>JBEKNW010000205.1:0-7365 GCA_049522435.1 Xanthobacteraceae bacterium | reverse complement strand
GACGCCGTGCGCGCCAAGCTCAAACAAGCCATCCTCTATGTCGAACGCAATCCCAAAACCGTAAAATCCATCACGTCCTTTCCCTACATCGTCAAATCATTCTGATCTGGAAACGGTATAAGTCCTTTGATTTAGGAAAATACAGCGTCGCGGTCGGACTTACACATGCCGTGTTGCAACTCGATCATCCGAGCTTTGACCGGGAGAGCGCATATCAAGCCACTCTGGCCAAGGAGAGATGGTCGCAGAGCTGGAAAACCCGTCAAGGCAGTCATGTCGCAGGCGAGGTAAAAGCAGGTATAGGTGCGAAAATAACTGGGTTCTTTAGCTTTGGAGCCAAAGGACAAGCCGGAAAGGAGAGCCAGGAGAGCGCGGAACAGAAGGCAAGCGCTCCGTATCCCATCGTCAGTGTCACGCCAACAGGATGGCAGATCGGTACCAACCTGGGCGATCCACGTGCGCCAGTTGGGACCTTACCTGACGGGTTGGAGAGTTGCCTGAACGGTGAGTATCTCTCAGGCCGGAACGACGAACGCGGCGATGGCTACAAGGCCAAAGATGGAGCGTTGGCGTTATGCATCCTGAAGCCTAACCATCACGGGAACGATCCACGGATCGTGGCTACCCTTTTTGGAGTGAGTGGTTCCCTGAAGGTTGCGGCGACCTCATCAGAACCTACGATCGGTTCAAGTTCAGTCTTACAACGACAGGGCGAAACAAAATCCCAGGAGGATGCGCTGAGAAAAGCGTTTATCGACATTTGTGTCCAGCGCGCCACCATGGAGCACGCGCAAACGGGTACGATGCTCACCGGCGAGTTTTACCTAAGCCAACACGAGATTCACGCTCCCAAACTTCCGCAGCAGGAGACGACGCGCGCCAACGCGAAGGGTGATAAGGAATGAGCGAGCCGCCGCCATCGACCCCAAAGGCAAAACAGCCGTCGGATGCGGCCCAGGCCGCTCGGCCGTCGAATTTGGGGAGCCTACTTCAAAAAATCGAACGCATATTGACCACGGAGGATGTGAGCGTCAGAGGCTTAGCGAATGCTGCTGGTCTCGATCCAAATCGCGATTTTCGTGGGATTTATCTGAATGGAGTGCCGCTTTCTGGTCAGGATATCAGCGGCTTTGACTTCTCAGGTTCAGATTTGAGAAATACTGGCGTTCAGAAAGCAAAACATGATCGAACGACGGTCTTCGAGTCGGCTATTTTTGATGGTCCTTCGCTTGATCCGAAAGTAATCGCTTTCAATAAGCGACTCAGAGACATTCCTTTCCATGAAATGGAAGCAAAGCTGACTGAATTGTTAAATAGCGGCCGAAGACAATTTGATGTGATCAGCTTTACGACCGTAATCAGGAGAGCTCCGAACGCTGCGCGTGCCGCGCGCTGGTATGAGGAAATGCAAAAGGCCGGCGTCGCGCCCAATGTGTTCACTTTCGCTACGCTCATGGGCAAGGCGGCGGGCGAACAAGGCGCCGCGCGCTGGTATGAGGAAATGCAAAAGGCCGGCGTCGCGCCCGATGTGTTCACTTTCTCTACGCTCATCAACAAGGCGGCGGGCGAACAAGGCGCCGCGCGCTGGTATGAGGAAATGCAAAAGGCCGGCGTCGCGCCCGATGTGACCACCTTCTCTACGCTCATCAACAAGGCGGCGGGCGAACAAGGCGCCGCGCGCTGGTATGAGGAAATGCAAAAGGCCGGCGTCGCGCCCAATGTGGCCACCTTCAATACGCTCATCAACAAGGCGGCGGGCGAACAAGGCGCCGCGCGCTGGTATGAGGAAATGCAAAAGGCCGGCGTCGCGCCCGATGTGGCCACCTTCAATACGCTCATCAACAAGGCGGCGGGCGAACAAGGCGCAGCGCGCTGGTATGAGGAAATGCAAAAGGCCGGCGTCGCGCCCGATGTGGCCACCTTCAATACGCTCATGGGCAAGGCGGCGGGCGAACAAGGCGCCGCGCGCTGGTATGAGGAAATGCAAAAGGCCGGCGTCGCGCCCGACGAAATTACTCGCACAGCGCTCGCGAAGAAAGAAGTTAACGAGTGATGTTTCAGGACACTACTTAGGCGATAGAGTTCCTTACTCCGCCGCGCGGCGCGCCGCCGCCAGCGGGTCGTAATTGAGGATCGGCGCCAGCCATTTCTCGGCTTGCGCCAGCGTCCAGCTCTTGCGCTTCGCATAATCCTCGACCTGATCGCGCTCGATCCTGCCGACACCGAAATAATAGCTTTCCGGATGACTGAAATAGAGGCCGCACACGGAAGCGCCGGGCCACATGGCGAAGCTTTCGGTGAGCCGCACGCCGATCTCGCGCTCGCCGTCGAGCAGCGTGAACAACGTCGCCTTTTCGCTGTGGTCGGGCTGCGCCGGATAGCCGGGCGCCGGCCGGATGCCACGATATTTTTCGCCGACAAGCTCGTTGGCGGCGAGCGCCTCATCGGAGGCATAAGCCCAAAATTCCCGGCGCACACGCTGGTGCAGGCGCTCGGCGAGGGCTTCGGCGAGGCGATCGGCGAGCGCCTTGGCCATGATCGCGGAATAATCGTCGTTGGCATGCTTGAAGCGCTCGACCACCGCTTCCTCGCCCAGGCCGGCGGTTACGGCGAAGGCGCCGATATAGTCGGCAAGCCCGCTGGCGCGCGGCGCGACGAAATCGGCGAGCGCGACGTTGGCGCGGCCCTCGCGGCGCGCCAGTTGCTGGCGCAGCGTATGCAGCACGGCAATCGGCGCATGGCGCCCCTCGTCGGCGAAAACCAGGATGTCGTCGCCCTCGCTGTTCGCCGGCCACAAGCCGATCACCGCGCTGGCGCGAAACCAGCGCTCGGCGGCGATGCGCGCCAACATCTCCTGCGCGTCCGCGAACAGGCTGCGCGCGGCTTCGCCGACATTGGCATCGTCGAGGATTGCCGGGAATTTGCCGTTGAGCTCCCAGGTCGCGAAGAACGGCGTCCAATCGATGAAGTCGATGAGCTCGGAGATCGGAATATCGGCCAGCCGATGCGTGCCAAGAAGGCGCGGCACCGGCGGCCGATAATTTCCGGACCAATTGAGCTTCAGCGCATTGGTTCGGGCGTCGGCGAGCGACAGCCGATGCTTGGTCTCCTCGCCGCGGGCATGCGCGGCGGCAATGCGGGCATATTCGGCGCGCACCTCGTTGACGGTGCGCGCCCGCGTCTCGCGCGATAGGAGCGAGGCGACCACGCCGACGGCGCGGCTGGCGTCATTGACATAGACTGTCTGCCCGCGCCGGTAATGCGGATGGATCTTCACCGCCGTATGCACGCGGCTCGTCGTTGCCCCGCCGATGAGCAGGGGTGTGTCGAATCCTTGCCGCTCCATCTCAGCCGCGACATGGCACATCTCGTCGAGCGAAGGGGTGATGAGGCCGGAGAGCCCGACGATATCAGCCTGTTCGGCAATCGCGGCCTGCAGGATTTTCTCCGCCGGCACCATCACGCCGAGATCGACGACATGGTAATTGTTGCATTGGAGCACGACGCCGACGATGTTCTTGCCGATGTCGTGGACGTCGCCCTTGACCGTGGCGAGCACGATCTTGCCGTTCGAAGACGAATGCTCGCGGCCGTCTTTTCCCTGTTCCATGTGGGGCAGCAGATAGGCGACGGCCTGCTTCATCACCCGCGCCGACTTGACCACCTGCGGCAAAAACATCCGGCCCGAGCCGAACAGATCGCCGACCACGTTCATGCCGTCCATCAGCGGGCCTTCGATGACGGCGATCGGGCGCGCCGCCTTGCACCGCGCCTCCTCGACATCGGCCGCGATGAAGTCGGTGATGCCGTTTACCAGCGCGTGCGACAGGCGCTTCTCCACCGGCCATTCGCGCCAGGAAAGATCGGCCTCCTTCTTTTCCTTGCCGTGGCCGCGGTGGCGTTCGGCGAGCGCGAGCAGCCGTTCGGCCGCATCGGCGCGGCGGTCGAGCACGACGTCCTCGCACGCCTCGCGCAGTTCGGGATCAAGTTCGTCGTAGACCGCGATCTGGCCGGCATTGACGATGCCCATATCCATCCCGGCCGCGATGGCGTGATAGAGAAAGACCGAATGCATCGCCTCGCGGACTAGTTCATTGCCGCGGAACGAGAAGGAAAAGTTGGAGACGCCGCCGGAGACGTGAGCATGCGGCAGGTGCCGCCTGATCCAGCGCGCGGCTTCGATGTAGGCGACGCCGTAGCCGTTGTGCTCCTCCATGCCGGTCGCCACGGCAAAGATGTTCGGATCGAAGATGATGTCCTGCGGCGGAAAGCCGACGCGGTTGACCAGGATGTCGTAGGCGCGCGCCACGACCGCCGTCTTGCGCGCAAACGTGTCGGCCTGGCCCGCTTCGTCGAACGCCATGACCACGACCGCGGCGCCGTAACGGCGCACGAGCCGGGCGTGGCGGATGAAGGCGTCCTCGCCCTCCTTGAGCGAGATCGAATTCACCACCGGCTTGCCCTGCACGCATTTGAGACCCGCCTCGATCACCGAGAACTTCGAGGAATCGATCATCACCGGCACGCGGGCGATGTCGGGCTCGGCGGCAATGAGATTGAGGAACGTGGTCATCGCCTTCTCGGAATCGAGCAGGCCCTCGTCCATGTTGACGTCGAGGATTTGCGCGCCGTTTTCGACCTGGTCGCGCGCGACGGCGAGCGCGGCCGCATAATCGCCGCCGGTGATGAGCTTGCGGAAGCGCGCCGAGCCGGTGACGTTGGTGCGTTCGCCGACATTCACGAACGGAATCGCCGGCGCCAGCGTGAAGGTTTCCAGGCCGGAGAGCCGTAACAGCGGCGCGACGCTCGAAATCTGGCGCGGCTTCTTGCCGGCGACGGCAGCGGCGATGGCGCGGATGTGATCGGGCGTGGTGCCGCAGCAACCGCCGATGATATTGACGATGCCCGAAGCGGCGAATTCGCCGATCAGCGCCGCCATGATCTGCGGGCTCTCGTCGTAATGACCGAATTCGTTGGGCAGGCCGGCATTGGGATAGGCGCAGATCAGCGTATCGGCGACGCGCGCCAGCTCGGCGATGTGCGCGCGCATCTGGCTCGCGCCAAGCGCGCAATTCAATCCGATCGAGAGCGGCGCGGCGTGGGCGACCGAATTCCAGAACGCCTCGGGCGTCTGCCCGGAAAGAAGCCGCCCGGAGCGGTCGGTGATCGTGCCCGAAATCATCACTGGCACGCTGATGCCGCGCGTCTCCATCACTTCGGCGCTGGCGAAGATCGCGGCCTTGGCATTGAGCGTGTCGAAGATGGTCTCGATGAGCAGCACATCGACGCCGCCATCGATCAGGCCGCCCACCTGTTCGGCGTAAGCGAGGCGCAGCGCGTCGAAGGTGATGGACCGGAAACCGGGATTGGATACGTCGGGCGAGATCGAGGCGGTGCGGTTGGTCGGGCCGATGGCGCCGGCGACGAAGCGCGCGCGCCCATCCTCGGCCTGGGCGATAGAAGCGGCCTCGCGCGCCAGCCTTGCGCCTTCGAGGTTCAACTCATAGGCGATCTCCGCCATGCCGTAATCGGACTGCGCGATGCGGGTCGAGGAGAACGTGTTGGTCGAGACGATATCGGCGCCGGCGCGGAAATAGGCGAGATGAATGGCGCGCACGGCGTCCGGCCGGCTGAGATTGAGGAGATCGTTGTTGCCGCGCACTTCGCGGTTCCAGGCGTCGAAGCGGGCGCCGCGATAGCCCTCCTCGTCGAGGCTGAGCGCCTGGATCATCGTTCCCATGGCGCCGTCGAGCACCAAAATGCGCTCGGCGGCGAGACGGCGCAGCGTCGCTTCGGAGGCAGAGGTAGATTTAGGGTTTACCTTCATCGCCCGAACCCCCTCACCCCGACCCTCTCCCCTGCGGGGAGAGGGAGAGCGCCATGTTCCCTGGTTGGCCGCAGGCCCAGCAGGTGGCAGATCGCATAAACCAGGTCGGCGCGGTTCATGGTGTAGAAGTGAAAATCGGTGACGCCGTGGTCGACGAGATCGAGCACCTGCTCGGCGGCGATGGCCGCAGCGATCAGCTTGCGCGTCGCCGGATCGTCGTCGAGGCCGTCGAAGCGCCCGGCGAGCCAGTCGGGCACCGAGGCGCCGGCGCGCGCGGCGAAATTCTTGGTCTGCTTGAAATTCTGCACCGGCAGGATGCCGGGCACGATCGGGATGTCGATGCCGCTTGAGCGCACGCGGTCGAGATAGCGGAAATAAACAGCGTTCTCGAAGAAGAACTGGGTGATCGCGCGGCTCGCGCCGGCATCGACCTTGGCCTTGAGCATGTCGATGTCGGCCGCGACGGTGGCGCTGTCCGGATGTTTTTCCGGATAGGCGGAGACCGACACTTCGATGTCGGCCAAACCTTTGATGTCCACCAAGCGCTTGATGCCGGCGACGAGATCGGCGGCGTTGCGGTAGCCGCCGGGATGCGGCGAGAATCGTTCGCCGATGCCGCCGGGCGGATCGCCGCGCAGCGCCACGATGTGACGCACGCCCGCTTGCGCATAGGCGGCGATCACCGCGTCCACCTCCGCGCGTGTCGCGGCGACGCAAGTCAGATGCGCCGCCGGCGTCAGCATCGTCTCGGCGAGAATGCGCTTGACCGTCGCGTGCGTGCGCTCGCGGGTCGAGCCGCCGGCGCCGTAGGTGACGGAGACGAAATTCGGGGCAAGCGGCGCCAGCCGTGCGATCGCCTCCCACAGCGACTGTTCCATGTCCGCGGTCTTGGGCGGAAAGAACTCGAACGAGACGCCGATGCCGCGCGGAACGCCGGCCGCGCCGGCCGCTGCAAAGCGGCTTGCCCGGGCGCTACTCATCAGGCCACCTCGCGCGTTGCCGGGGCGGCGAGCACGATGCGCGGGTCGCGGCCAAGCCAAAGCGAAACCGCGATCTTTCCTTCCGGTCCGGGCGGCAACGTCTGTTGCCGGACGAGGTCGAGCCCGGCGGCTTCGAGCCACTGCCTCACGGTCTCGGCGGCGAAGCCGAGCCGGCGATGGGCGTGCTCCACGCGTAAAAATTCGAGATCGTGCGGCGCGAAATCGACGACGAGGAGGCGCCCGCCCGGGCGCAGCACGCGCGCCGCCTCGCGCAGCGCCCGCGCGCTGTCGTCGAGGAAGTGCAGAACCTGGTGAATGATGACGACATCGAACGAATCGCGCGGCAAAGCGAGGTCGTAGATGTCGCCGTGGCGCACGCTGCAGTGCTTGAGACCGGCGCGGTCGAGACGGGCGCGGGCGAGCGCCAGCATGTCCAACGACAGATCGAGGCCGAGGCCGCGCTCGATGTCCTTGGCGAAGAGTTCGAGCATGCGGCCGGTGCCGGTGCCGAGATCGAGCAGCGCACGGATCGGCGCCTCGCCGAGCGCGGCGCGGATC
>JBEKNW010000204.1:0-7428 GCA_049522435.1 Xanthobacteraceae bacterium | reverse complement strand
CTTCAGCTCGGCGTGCGACAGACCGTCAAGATCTCCGGGCGGCGACATTCCCAGAATGAATCTGACTCGCGTCCTCCTGAGAATCGTAAAATCATACCGCCTCTGGTTTTGCCCCTCTTACCGAAATTGCACCTAAGCCTTTGATTCAATTGTTGCACGCGCCCCGGTGGGCGCCAAGAGCCCCAGCAAGCGCTGCATGGCGTTGCAGAGCAAAGCAAGCTCAATCATTGAGCCGGCCGCCGCGACGCGCGGATTTGCCTGTCCTTGCCATGCTGGCCCTGTTCTTGCACATCTCTTGCCGATGCGATGCAAGGGGGCCGACATGCCAAGCGTGACTTTCGAGGCCGAACCGGCGCCGCTTTCCGTCGATCTTGACCGCGCTGCGCTGGTGATCATCGACATGCAGCGCGATTTCCTCGAGCCCGGCGGCTTTGGTGAAGCCCTCGGCAATGACGTATCCCGCCTGCAGGCGGCTGTCGCGCCCTGCCGGCAAGTGCTCACTGCCGCGCGCCGCCTCGGCATGCTGGTCATTCACACGCGGGAAGGGCACCGCCCCGATCTTTCCGATGCGCCGCCGCACAAGGTCGAGCGTGGCGATCCGGCGAACCGCATCGGCGCGCCCGGGCCGATGGGCCGTATTCTGGTGCGCGGCGAACCCGGTCACGACATCATTCCCGAACTCTATCCGCTCAAGGATGAGCCGGTGATCGACAAGCCGGGCAAGGGCGCCTTCTACCAGACCGACCTCGAACTTATGCTGCGCAACCGTAGCATCGATACGCTGTTCGTGTGTGGCGTGACCACGGAAGTGTGCGTGAACACGACGGTGCGCGAGGCCAATGATCGCGGCTTCCGCTGTGTCGTGTTGTCGGACTGCTGCGCCTCCTATTTCCCGCAATTCCACGAAGCCGGCCTCGCCATGATCAAGGCGCAGGGCGGCATTTTCGGCTCGGTCGCCGCATCGAGACCGCTGCTCAATTCGCTGGAATCGGTGCATTGATCGAAGCACGACGTAGATCGAGGTGACGATCGCGAGCATGGCCGGCGGCTGCATCCCGCGCCGCGCGGCGTGCCGTTTTTTTTGACAAGGCAATGACTGCTATTTGATCGCCAGTCTCTCTCTGCGGCTCGCGTGTAGACGCGCAAAAGCCCGCGTCAGGCACGATGTGGCGCCGAACGATTTGATTCCATTGCTGTTTCACTATCTCCCACGCCGCCCGCCCGCTGGCGTTCGGGTGCCGTGTGCCGATTGGCACGCCACTTGCGAGGTTCACGGCGCAATCGCCGACGATTGCGCATTTTCACCGCCGGGGCGGGGAGCTTTGCACTGCAAATCACTGTTCGTCGAAGAGGCGGGCGGGTGACAGCCTGTGGGCATTGCTTCGCGCATCGATGAGCTTCGCCATGAAGAGGAGCCTGCGATGACGACCACGACGGCGACAACGGCGTATCGCCCACCGCTGTGGACGAGCGGCGACTGGAATGCCTTTTTCGGCTTCGGCACCAACATCCTCGTCAACATGCTGGTGCTCACCGGCCTGTTGCGGTTCGTGGTGAAGATGCCGGACTCGATCGTCTTCGGCCGCATCCTGCCGGCGCTCGGCCTGATGCTGTGCCTGTCCACGTTTTACTACGCCTATCTCGCTTATCGGCTGGCGCGGGCGACCGGCCGCAGCGACGTCTGCGCGCTCCCTTCGGGGGTCAGCGTGCCGCACATGTTCATCGTCACCTTCGTGATCATGCTGCCGATCGCGCTGAAGACCAATGATCCGATCAAAGGCTGGGAAGCGGGGCTGGTGTGGGTCTTCTTCCAGAGTTTCATCCTGATGATCGGCGGGTTCATCGCTCCGATCGTCCGCAAGATCACGCCGCGCGCGGCCCTGCTCGGTACGCTGGCCGGCGTGTCGATCACCTTCATCTCCATGCGTCCGGCATTGCAGATGTACATGACGCCGGTGATCGGCCTGACCTGCTTTGCCGTCATCATCGTGAGCTGGTTCGGCGGATTTAGATATCCCAAGGGTATTCCCGCCGGGCTGGTGGCGATCGCGGTGGGAGTCGTCATTGCCTGGGGCTCCAACGCGTTTGGCCTCAATTACGGCGGGCTCAGCGTGAAGGGTATCGGCGATGCCTTCACGAATTTCGGCTTCTCCGTGCCGCTGCCGGCCGTCGATCACATCTTCTCGGGCTTTCAATATCTCGGGGTGATCCTCATCACCGCGATACCGTTCGGCATCTACGACCTGGTCGAGGCGATGGACAATGTCGAGAGCGCGGAAGCCGCCGGCGATCCCTATCCGACGACGCGCGTGCTGACCGCCGATGGCGTCGTCAGCCTGATCGGCTGCCTGATGGGCAATCCGTTCATCAACGCGGTCTATATCGGCCATCCCGGCTGGAAGGCGATGGGCGGCCGCATCGGCTATTCGGCGGCGACCGGCATCATGGTGATCGTGTTGGCCTGGTTCGGCGTCATCTCACTGCTACTGGCGGTGATACCCGTCGTAGCGATCTCGCCGATCCTGCTCTACATCGGCATGCTGATCGGGGCGCAGGCGTTCCAAAGCACGCCGAAGACCCACGCGCCCGCCATCGTGCTGGCGCTGACGCCGCATCTTGCCGCTTGGTGCACGACGTTGATGGACGGGGCGCTGGGTGCGGCCGGTACCAGCGCGGCGGCCATCGGCATGGACAAACTCGGCAATGTCGGCGTCCTCTACGAGGGCCTGAAGGTCATGGGCGGTGGCGCTATCTTGACCGGGCTGGTGCTTGCCGCGATCGGCGCCTTCGTCATCGACAAGAAGTTCGTCGCCGCCTCCGCGTTCGCTTTAGCGGGCGCCGTGCTCACCTTCTTCGGCTTCATGCACGGTGAATCGGTCGGCATTGCGGTGACGCCGACGGTCGCGGTCGCCTATCTGATCGTGGCGGTGTTCCTCTTCGCGCTGAGCCGCTCCCCGGCGGTTGCACTGGATCGCTCGGCGCCGCACGAGGCGATTTCGGATGCGGCATTGGCTGCAACGCCCGCGGAGTGAGGGAAATGTAGCCCGGGTTGAGCGCAGCGAAACCCGGGATCGGTACTCCGCACAAGGCCCCGGATTGCGCTTTGCGCAATCCGGGCTGCGCTTTTTCACTCCGCTGCCGCCTTTGTAACTCCGCGCGCGTGGAGCGCCTGCCAGACGCGATTGGGCGTCGCCGGCATGTCGATGTGATCGATGCCGAGCGGCCGCAGCGCATCGAGGATGGCGCTCACGACCGCTGGGGGCGCGCCGGTTGCGCCGGCTTCGCCGGCGCCCTTGACGCCCAGCGGATTTGTTTTGGCCGGTACCTCGGTCAGTTCCGAGACGAGGTCGGGAAAGTCCTCGGCGCGGGGCATGGCATAATCCTGAAAACTGCCGGTGACGAGCTGCCCCTCGGCGTCAAAGACGATCGCTTCCATGAGCGCCTGGCCCACGCCTTGCGCGACGCCGCCGTGAATCTGCCCCTCGCAGAGCAGGCGGTTCATGACCCTGCCGACGTCGTCGACCGCCGCATAACGCGCTAGTGACACCACGCCGGTCTCCGGATCGATCTCGACCTCGCAGATGTGGCAGCCGTTGGGATAATTCGGCGGCTCCGCCGCAAATGTGCCGGAGGCTTCGAGGCCGACATCGAATTGCGGCGGCAGAAAAACCGGGCGGTAGAATGCCTTGGCCACGTCGGTCAGAGGCAGCGAGCGGTCGGTGCCGACGATGCGGAAGCTGCCATCCTTGAACTCGGTATCGCCGGCCGCCGCCTCCATCATCATCGCCGCCATGGGCTTTGCCTTCTCGATGATGGCGTCGGCGGCGCGCTTGAGCGCGTTGCCGCCGACATGCATGCTGCGCGAGCCATACGTGCCGCGGCCGAACGGCACTTCGGCGGTGTCGCCCTGGACGAAGCGGATCGACTCGAACGGCACGCCAAGCCACTCGCTCACCATCTGCGCGTAAGTCGTGTGGTGGCCCTGACCGTGGGAATGGGTGCCGGCGATGATGGTGAGCGCCCCACTCGGATCGAAGCGCAGTACCATGCGGTCGTTGAACACCGCGGCCTCTTCGAGAAAGTAACTGATGCCGCGGCCGCGCAGCTTGCCGTGCTTCTTTGACTCGGCTGCGCGTTTGGGGAATCCGTTCCAGTCGGCGAGCTTGAGGCATTCGTCCATCACATGGACGAAATCGCCGCTGTCGTAGGTCATGCCGGTCTGAGTCTTATACGGCATGGCGGAGGCCGGGATGAAGTTACGCCGCCTGATCTCGATCGCATCGACACCGATGACGCGCGCGGCGCGGTCGAGCAATTGCTCGATGAGGTAGGTCGCTTCCGGCCGCCCGGCGCCGCGGTAAGGATGCAGCGGCACCGTGTTGGTGAACACCGCCTTGGCGACGGCATGCACCGCCGGGATGTTGTAGACGCCGGGCGCGAGCCGCAGCGCGAAGATCGGCACCACCATCGAGGCTTCGAACACATGCGAGCCCATGTCGTGGAGCGCGTTTACGCGCAGGCCGAGGATTTTTCCGTGCTCGTCGAGCGCCAACTCGCCGGTCACCACCTGGTCGCGCCCATGCGTGTCGCTCAGGAAGGCTTCCGAACGCGTCGACACCCATTTGACCGGCCGGCCGCCGCAACGGCGCGAGGCCCACACAACGAGCGCGTCCTCGGGATAGCCGCCGTTCTTCATGCCGAAGCCGCCGCCGACATCGGGCGAGATCACGCGCAATTTGTTCTCGGGAATCTTCAGCACATTGCCGGCGACGTGCGAGCGCGTGCCGTGCGGGTTCTGCGAGGTTGAGTACAGCGTGTAGCTTTCGCCGTCGGGATGGTATTGCCCGATCGCGGCACGGGGCTCGATGGAATTGGCGATGACGCGGTTGTTAATGAGTTTGAGCGAAACGACATGCTTGGCGTTGGCGAAAGCCGCGTCGGTTGCGTCCTTGTTTCCCATCATGAGCGTGACCGAGATGTTGTTGGGAGCCTCGTCCCACACCGCGGGCGCGCCGGGCTTGAGCGCATCCTCGACCGTGATGACCGTCGGCAGCGGCTGGTACTCGACCTCGATCAGTTCGGCGGCATCGCGCGCTTGTTCAGGCGTTTCCGCTACGACGAAGGCGACGCGGTCGCCGACCGCGCGCACCCTGTCGCTGGTGAGGATCGGGCGCGGCGTGCGGAAGCCCTTCGGGCCGCCCATGTCTTCGGGCATGACGGGCACGAGACTGCCGAGCTTGTCGGCCGCAACGTCGGCTCCCGTGAGCACGGCGAGCACGCCTGCGGCCGCCTTGGCCTTCGCGGTGTCCACGCGCTTGATGCGCGCGTGGGCGTGCGGCGACATGACCAGTACACCGTGACATTGACGCGGCAGCTCGATGTCGTCGACGAAGCGGCCGCGCCCAGTGATGAAGCGTGGATCCTCCAGCCGCGGCACAGGTTGACCAATGCCGAATTTATTCACGCGTTTCCTCCTTGATGTAGTCCAATCGGGGCAAGGCGCCGGATTGGTCCGAGCTCACGCCATCATTAAGCGTAGTGGATTTATACTGACGATTGTCGGCAATGAGAATGGCGGAGGCTGCTGTCTTGGCTGAACGCATTCGATCTGCCCATTACTCCGCCCACCATGACGGTGTAGCCGCGCGGGGAGACATGTTGGGCCACCCGAAGGGCCTCGTCTTCCTGTTCACCACCGAGATGTGGGAACGTTTCTCCTATTACGGGATGCGCGCGCTGCTCGTCCTCTACATGACGAAATATCTGCTCGTGCCGGAACACGCCGGCAACGCGCTCGGTCTCGCCAGCCTCAAAAGCGCGCTCGAAGCCGTATTCGGTCCGCTCGACGTGCAGCCGTTGTCGTCGCAGATTTACGGTCTGTACACGGCGCTGGTCTATCTCACCCCGATTTTCGGCGGCCTTCTCGCCGACCGTGTGCTCGGCCAGCGCCGCACCGTCGTGGTCGGGGCGATCCTCATGGCGATCGGCCATTTCATGATGGCGGTCGAGCAGCTGTTCCTGTTCGCGCTTCTCGCGCTGATCCTCGGCAGCGGCGCTTTCAAGCCGAATATCTCGACCCAGGTCGGCGGGCTCTATGCGCCCGGCGACCCGCGGCGCGACCGCGCCTATTCCATTTTCTATGTCGGCATCAATGTCGGCGCATTCCTGGCGCCGCTCGTTTGCGGCACGCTCGGCGAGGAGGCGGGCTGGCATTACGGCTTCGCCGCCGCCGGCGTCGGCATGCTGATCGGCCTCTGCATTTATCTTTACGCCATGCCGCTCTTGCCGCCCGACGAGCTGCAGAAGGCGAAAGCTGCGCACGCCGAGGCAAGGCCGCTCGACCGCGACGAATGGCGCGCGGTCATCGCCATCCTCGTCTTGTTCGTTCCCACCGCTTTGTTCTGGGCGACCTACGAGCAGCAAGGCAATACCATCGTCTTGTGGGCCGATGCGAATACCGACCGAACCATCGACCTGTTTGGCCGCAGCGCTGAAATCCCAACCACATGGTTTCTTGCCTTCAATCCATTCATGATCTTTGCCTTCACGCCGTTCGTCGTGGCGCTTTGGGCGCGGCAGGCGGCGCGCGGGTCGGAGCCTTCGACCGTCACCAAAATGGCGCTCGGCTGTTTCGGCGTGGCGATGGCGTACCTCATCATGGCGGCCGCGGGCTTTCACGCGGCTGGCGGCAAGGCGAGCTGGCTGTGGCTGTTCGGTTTCTTCGTCATCATCACGATCGGGGAGCTTTATCTCTCGCCGGTCGGGCTTTCGCTGGTGACCAAGGTCGCGCCCGCGCGCATTTTGTCGATGATGATGGGCGTCTGGCTGGCGACGAGCTTCATCGGCGGCCTCCTCGCCGGATGGCTCGGCGGTTTTTGGAGCCGGATGGAGAAACCGGAGTTCTTTCTCATCGTTGCGGCGATCGCTGCGCTCGCCGGCGCGGCGATCTTCGCCTCGCGCTGGTTCTTGCGCGGCGCGTTGGGGGAATAAAAAACCTCTCCCCGCACGCGGGGAGAAGGAGAAAGAAGCTTAATGGGCGGTCGCGGCGACGGCGGCCACGGCCGCAGGATTTTCCATGGCGGTGATGTGGCTCTTCACCGCCTTCTGCACTTTTTCGAAGGCCCGCACCTCGATTTGGCGCACCCGCTCGCGCGAGACGCCGAACTCGTCGGCGAGCTCTTCCAGCGTGATCGGCTCATCGGCGAGGCGGCGCGCCTCGAAGATGCGGCGCTCGCGATCGTTGAGCACGGTGAGCGCCTCACCCAACGCCTTGTGCCGGTTCTCCGACTGCTCGGATTCGGCAAGGCGGCTCTCCTGGCTGACGCTGTCGTCGACCAGCCAGTCCATCCATTCGCCGGAATCGCCGTCCTCGCGGATCGGCGCATTGAGCGAGGCGTCGCCGCCGAGCCGGCGGTTCATGTCGATCAC
>JBEKNW010000203.1:0-7485 GCA_049522435.1 Xanthobacteraceae bacterium | reverse complement strand
AAACGGACGCGGTTCGAACACGGCTGCTTGAAGAAGCCAATGACAGAATTGGCGGCTGGCGCCGCCAAAAAAATATTCGCGCCCCTTGACGAGGGGCCGGCTAATGGGTGTCACCGTAATTCTGCGTAATTCGTAATTCTATGCGCCTCCTTCGAATCTGACTGGGCTGCCGCGGCCTGCCCCCTCCACTCTGTGATCCTTTTGCCTCACTTTGGTTTTAATCACCGTGGCCGCGACGCGTCGCCGCGCCACCGCCGCGCAAACGCCTTGATTGACTGTCACGTGGCGGCATCTCAACACAGGAAAGAGGGTGTAGCGTGAAGTTTCATATTTTGTTCGCCGCCGCCGCCGCCGCAACGCTCGCGTCGCCGCTCGCGGCGCAAGCGCAGGGCATTCCCGACGGCATCGCCCACGGCGCCTATGTCGGCAACAATGCAGCCGGGCCTGTCGGCGCAGTCGTCGGCGGCGCGGTTGGCGGCGTGGTTGGCGGCGTTGAGGGTCTGTTCGGAGTGCGGCCGGTCTACGCCGCCTATCCGGAACCCCGCGTGTATCACCACCGGCGATGGGTCAGACATTCCTATCGCCACATGCACCGAAGGCACACGATCGGCTAAAGGCGCAACGAGCGCCCACGCAGAGGTCCTGTCTGGAGCGCGTAGGATGGGTTGAGCGAAGCGAAACCCATCAAATTCGCGCGGGCAAGATGATGGGTTTCGCAAGGGCTCAACCCATCCTACGGGCCTTGACGATCTTGTCGCGCAGCCGCGCCAGCTTGTCGTCCTCGAACTGCCAGGACCCCGCGCCAAGCCGCGCCCGCGGCATCGGCGTGGCCTTGGCGGTAAATTGCGCATCGAGTCCTTCGGCAGATTGGACGGGCAGACCCCGGATATCGCTTCGCTTATCCGGGCTACGCTTCATGCGCTCAGCCAAGCGAGCGCAGCGCCGCGTCGAGCAGCAATCCGGCAAACAGGATCAGCCCCGCGTCGCGGTCGGATTTGAACAGCGCGAGGCAGCGAACGGGATCGGCAATATCGAGGCGGGCGATCTGCCAGGCGAGGTGCGCGGCAAAGGCGAGAAGGCCAAGCCCAAAGACGAAGCCGGCCCCGGCGGCTAAACCCGCGGCGCCGAGGAGAATAACGGCGAGCGTGTAGAACAGAGCGAGCATCGGCTTGGTGCGCGCGCCGAACAGCAGCGCCGTCGATTTGATGCCCAGAAGCGCATCGTCCTCGCGATCCTGATGGGCATAGATCGTGTCGTAGCCGATCACCCAGGCGATCGATCCGGCATAGAGCAGGAACGCCGGCACATCGAGGCGGCCGAAAGCGGCCGCCCAGCCCATCAGAGCGCCCCAGGAAAAGGCCAAGCCGAGCACGGTTTGCGGCCAGTAGGTGATGCGCTTCATGAACGGGTACACCACCACGATCGCGAGCGAGGCGATGCCGAGCGCGATGGTAAAAGCATTGAATGAAATGAGCACTGCGAGGCCCACCAGGGCCTGCAGGACGAGGAAGGTGGCGGCCTGAAAAACGCTCACCTGACCGGAGGGGATCGGCCGCGACCGCGTACGTTCGACGCTGCGGTCGAGGTCGCGATCGACGATGTCGTTCCAGGTACAGCCGGCCCCGCGCATCGCGAAGGCGCCGACAAAGAACAGCGCGAGGTGCGTGAGGCTCGGTGCGGCCCTGTGGGCGGCGACCGCGGCGAGGGCGGACGACCACCAGCAGGGTAACAGCAAAAGCCAGGATCCGATCGGGCGGTCGAGCCGCGCCAGCCGCAGATAAGGACGCGACCAGGCCGGGGCGAGAGAATCGACCCAATTGCCGGTCGCGTCGGCGACCGAACCGGCCACCGGGCTCATTTTGCCAACGGGTTGCCGTTCAGCGTATCGAGGGTGCCCCGGCCCGTTTTGGTATTGCCCGCGGTGTCTACGGAAGGCGTGCCGATGGCATCACTGAGCGTCGGTGCCCGCGGATGGGCGGCGGGCGCTTCGGTGCAGGCCGCTGTGCGAAACTTCAACGTCTTTTCGTGGTTGGCCTTGGCCCCCTTGATCGCCTCTTCGGGAATGCCGCACCAGGTCTTGTTAGTTTCAAGGAATTTCACCACGGCTTCTTCCGCGCTAGAGAAGCGCTGCACCAACGCGCAAATCTCCTTGCGTTCGGCCTTGTGCTCGCCGGCGGTGCGTATGGCCAGCGCCTTTTGTTGCGCGTCGGTCCGCAGCGTCGCGAAAGCATTGCATTGCACCGGGGCGGACTGCGCCAGCACGGTGCGCGAACCCGTGACAATGGCGAACGCGGCCAGCGCCAGGGCGAGGCTTCGCTTCATGGTCTAAGTCCTTCCCCAATTCGCATGACTTTGCGACTCTTGCGCGACCCTTGGCGGCTACTAAATGGCTCGTAGATTTCGGCGACAAGGCGGCAGAACGTCCGCAAAGGCGCAGGTGCGGCGCTGATGCATTTGCGCAAAAGTGATACACGCTAGTGTCCCGACACAGTGATTTTGACTGGTTGAGCCGCCGTCGGCGGAGAACGCCTATAGTCCGATTAGGCCAAATCAAAGAGTCAAATCCTCTGTGCAGAGGAACTAGTGCGGTGCAATGTTGCTCATATTGCGCAGATTTTCCCATGCCTGGCTATGACCTTCGCAGTCCGCGTCTGTACGTCGAAGCGCCGCTCGAGGAGGGTGTAAATGTGGCGCTCGGTGCTGCGCAGACGCACTATCTTGGCACGGTCCTGCGGCTGAAATCAGGCAGCCGCGTTCTCGTCTTCAACGGCCGTGACGGCGAGTGGAGCGCAACGATGGCCGTGCACAGGCGCGCGGTCGCCTTGATCGTCGGCGCCAAGACCCGCGGCCAGACCTCACCGGCGGATTTGCACTACCTGTTTGCGCCACTCAAGGCCGCGCGGCTCGACTACATGGTGCAGAAGGCGGTCGAAATGGGCGTCTCGCGGCTGCAGCCGGTACTCACCCACCATAGTCAGGTCACACGCGTCAACACCGGGCGTATGCGCGCCAACGCCATCGAAGCCGCGGAGCAATGCGGCATTCTTTCGCTGCCGGATATTGAAGCACCGGTTGCGTTCGCTCGCCTGCTTGCCGAGCGGGACCCCGCGCGTCGCCTGGTGTTTTGCGATGAAGATGCCGAGCCGACCAACCCGATAGCCGCACTCGCCGGCGTGCCGCGCTCGCCGCTTGCGGTGCTGATCGGACCCGAAGGCGGATTTGCCGAGGACGAGCGCGCGGCATTGCTCAAGCTGCCGAACGTGGTCCGCCTTTCGCTCGGCCCCCGCATTTTGCGCGCCGATACCGCCGCGGTGGCGGCGCTGGCGCTCGTTCAGGCCGTTATCGGCGATTGGCGGTAGGGGTAGGCAAAATCGTCTCTGTTCGCGCGTCACGGGCGCGATGCCCACCTTACATTTTCAGTGAATCATGCCTGGACGATCCATGCAGACGAAACTGATGTAATCGCCGTATCTGCGATGCACGCTGGTCACGTGCGAAAGGCGGCCCCAGCGCGCGCAATGGGCGGCGGCCAACTCGCGGTAGGTGCCTTCCAGACCGGGCGAATAGGGAATGATGCCGCCGGTGTCATTGCCTCTTATCCACCATTCTGGCGGTGTCCTCCACCATTCTGCACCATTAAGACCGGCTAACGCGACGCGGCCCGCACAGGGGAGCAACAGGGCGCTCAGCGCCATGACAATCAAGAGATACCGACGCATCGCAACGGGCCTCCCGCACCCCAGCTGACGGAAAACACCTTAAAGGCTCGTGGCGGCAATTAAAAGCGGGTCGCTTTTCACGACATCGAATAGGCGCTGGCGACCATGCCGACCGGTCGTTTGTCTGCTGCGCCCACCAGCATGACGCGGCCGAAACTGGTGTTGCGGCCGATGCGCACGACGCGCGCATCGGCGACCACGTCAGACATCACCGGCCGCAGGAAATGCGTGGTCTGATCGATCGTGCTCATCGGACGGTAGCCGTTCCAGGCGGCCGAACAGGCGATGACCATGGCGCTGTCCGCGAGCGCCATCAGCGCTTGGCTGCAGATCGCCTCGCCGTCGCAACAGATCTTCTTGGAGAATGGCAGCCGCACGACGGCGCCCGGCTGCCAATCGGGCAGCGCTCCCGCAGGCCGAACCGTCTCCACGCTTTCCACCAGCAGTGCCAGGTCCTGTACCCACGGCGCAAAAACCTTGGTCATCAGGCGTCCCGCTGCCTGCAGACCAAACGACGCTTCGGAAGTTACGAGCTGGTGCACCTCGCCCATATCCAATTCCCCCCCGGAGGGCCACCTCTCCTCTCGACCAGATCGTCCTAGGCTCTCGCTTGAATCGCCGGCGAATCCCCTTTTGCCCGCGAATCACGGCTTCTTGCCGACCTCACCCTCTCTCTTCCATTCCACTTCTGGCAATGGCGTAGGGAGAGGGCGAAGACGCAGCAACAAATCGCGGTTGAACACCCGACGCCCGCGTTTTCGACGAATCAGAGGCAACAAGCTTACGAGCCCTACCCTGATGCCGCTAGCGCGGTCGCGCGCCATGGTTGCAAAAAAGCTGTGATCAAAAGCCGCAGCGAGGCAAATTTCTGTGGACAGTCGGAGTATTGCTCGTTTTGTCCCATCGCGATTGCGCTTCGCTATCGCAGGTCGGCATGCTCCGCCGGGTCGGATTTGGCGACCGCCGCCGGTATCGAGCGTGGCCCCGTTATCACATGGCTCGGCAACCTATCGCTTCTGCGGCTTACCGCCCTTGACCGGCAAACCCCGGCGCGGCACGGTTGCTCGGTTCTACGCCAGAGGGGCCAGGGGGGGCCAGAGGCTAATGTCCGGCCGGATCGCGTGCGTTGCGCTGACATTGGCGCTCAGTGTCGTTCCCGTCTCCCATTCGCGGGCGGCGAACTGGCTCGAGAAGAATTTCTGGTTGTCCGGTCCGCGCTACGATCGCGCCGTGCCGGCCTGCGATTCGCCCGGCGCGCTCGACCGCATCATCGGCAATTTCCACACCAAGGAGGTTCGGTTCTGGAACTCCGAGCTGCAGATCGTCGGCATCGAGAATATCCGCGAGACCGCCGTGCTACCGTGGGCGGCGCAATCCATTCCGCGCCGCTTCTGTAGCGGCATGGCGCTGATCAACGACGGACTGAGGCATCGGATCTATTACTCGATCGCCGAAGATACCGGCATGATCGGCATGGATTGGGGCGTCAACTTCTGCGTCGTCGGACTCGATCGCAATTGGGCCTACGGTCCGGCGTGCCGCGCAGCGCGGCCCTAGAGCATTTTCAGGAAAAGTGGATACCGGTTTTCCGTAGAAAATGCGACCAAACAAAGAATCTAGAGCATGATCAGTTTCCACCGAAACTGAACATGCTCTAGCCGTCCCCGCCGCTTACGCTCAGCGCACGCCGTGCCAAGGATCGTACTGCTTGTCCGGCAAGTTGCGGAGCGCCGCATTGTAAGCCTTGTCGTTGGCTTTCAGCTTTCCCGCGTCGGACTTGTCCCCCTGCTGGGAAGCGCGCGACGCGTGCTGGCCGAGTTGGCTGGCGGCGCCCAGTTGGCTTTGAGAAGACTGGGCTTGCGCGCTCGCCATCGTCAGCGCCATGGCCAATCCTGCGATCAGCAATCTCATAGGCTCACCCTTTAACCCCTAGCCATTGTCTTCAAACCGTGCACCCGCTTTTGACCCTTCCCGCGAGTATAGCGCAAGTAATTGACGCGTTAAATCAGGCAAAGTTGAGCCGGAACCGAGGTATCGGCCGGCTGGTGCCGGCCGGCTAAAGTTCCACGCGCATGCCTCTTTTGCTTGCGGAACGGCGCCTCGCGGCGGCGAACGTGGACGCCGCTGGCTTGGAGAGGCCGAAAGAGTTGCTCGCTCACGACGAGAAGATTTTGCAGCTTCTATAGTGACGAGGCCGCCAACTGAGGCGCCGAAACAAAAAGAGACCCCGACCGAGGTCGGGGCCTCCCCGTTAGTGCCGGCCACTTGGCGCTGAACACCTAATCCTCCAGGATACAAGGTGGTGTGAGGATTGGTCCGGCCAGCATCCGGCACTTCGGCTAGATTATCAGAATCGTCTAAAATAGGCCATTCACAAATTCAAGAAGGCCATTCGGACGAACAGCGGCTAGCACCCGCGGGCGAGGCCGCCATCAGTTGGCTGCCTGGCTGCTTCTTTGTTCTGTCCGGGCCGCTTTGGTACATTGATTACCAAAGCAGATAAAACCAGATTGCAGTAGCCGCTACTCCAGATAGTACTATAGCCACTATTGCCAGCCGTTCTACTACGCTGTCGATTCTATAGCCGCGATGTTCGCTAGGTATAGTCATCGGACGTCTCCTTGGGCGTTTCTTACCCGCGAAGACCGAGACCGCAGCTTAGGGGCCAGATTGCCCCTAATTTCAGGGTTCCAGCATCCGCAGACTTATTAAAGTCTTTGGTCGTAATTTCGTTCATAAGGGATTGCGGCCCGCATTGATCTAAATCAAAATGACCACTCTTAAATTCTAAACCGGCACTAGGCCTGGAAACAGGCAAGCGCGCTCGGGGAGGTGGTCAAAAGGCCCGTACCCAGGCTAATGAAAAGAAAAACGAGGCCGCCAACTGAGACGGCCTCTGACGCGAGTTACCAGACGTAGATCCACGCGACTACCATTAAAGCGACGACTGCAACGCCCAATAAGGTCATTTGCGCCGCCATGCTGTTGAGCAGACCATGGCCATGATGCTGGCTCTGCATTGTCATCGGACATCTCCCCTGGGCGTCTCTTGCCCGCGCGGAAGGCCCACACTGCAGCTTAGGGGCCGGATTGCCCCTAATTTCAGGGTTCCGAGCATCCGCTAGATTTGCACGTTGTTTATTAGTCGAAAGGATTAGTGGCACATTGATCCAAATCAATGTGCAACGCAAAATCAGCGAGATTCAAATCCGGCCACTAGCGGTCGAAACGGGCCGACACCCCGCATTGGTGCTGGGCAGGCCAGCACCCCCCGCATTGGTACTGGCTCCTTTCCATCACCACTGGCCCCTTTTGATTTTTGCACCGGTCCCTTTTGGTGAAATCGAATGAACGTCTTAGCGGTCCCACCTTGGAAGCAGTCGATTGCGCCGGGTGTCCTAATTAGAATTTAAAATGGAACTTTCCAGACCAATGGAACTTATGCCTTCGCACCGCATTGGTTTGCCCGCATCGTGCGGGGATTTTTCCAGGAGGATACAATGGGGCTAATTCTACTCTTGATTATTCTGGTTCTCATTTTTGGTGGCGGCGGCTTCTATCTGGGACCGCCCTACCATTATTTTGGCGGGGGCCTCGGCACGATCTTGATCATCGTCATTATCGTCCTTCTATTGAGATAGTCTTGAGAGTCTGTCCGGAAACATTAGATGGGATTACAGAGTTTTCGTAGCATGAGGCGGATTGAAGCGAGGCGCAAGAAAGTGAGCGCCTTGCGATTGAGATTCTCCCAATCCTTGGCGAGCCT
>JBEKNW010000202.1:0-8207 GCA_049522435.1 Xanthobacteraceae bacterium | reverse complement strand
GATCATGCTCTAGATTCTTTGTTTGGTCGTATTTTCTACGGAAAACCGGTATCCACTTTTCCTGAAAATGCTCTAATACCGCCTCGGGTCCGGCGAAGGGCCGTTTGCCGTAGACGTACCATCTGATCTTGCGCAGCGGCGCCAGCAAGGCAGTGAAGGCAGCGCGCTTGGCGAGATGACTATGCTGACCGAAGAACTGCAATTGACCGGCGGCATGCGCAGCGAGAAGCTTTTCCAGCATCAGCCGGCGGAACAGTTTTGCCAGCACGAGCCATGGCAGAAAGAACCGGGACCGGCACGACACCCACCGCGAGCCGTCGAGCGCGATACCGCCGCCCGGCACGATCATGTGGACATGCGGATGGTGGGTGAGCGTCGAGCCGCGCCGTGGTGTCGAGCTTGGTATGTCCGAGCAGCCAAGCGTCATAATACGCACCCTTCTATGTCATTGGAACTCAAAGGTCTGCTGCGCAGGATTTGGTGTTATCGATCCTTTTTGTCGCTTCTGCGCACTGAATGCGGCCACGTCCTCGGCTTTGATGGCGCTTGCTCTGCTCGATCCGGATCATCATCCGGCCGCTGTCGATATCGCTTACCTTGAGCGCAACGACTTCGGAAGCAGGTAGCGGCGGACATCTTCCCGGCTCGCGCGATCGGGCGTGCGACCAAGAAAAACGGCAAAGTTCTTGACGCGCCGAATGTAATCGGATGGCGTCTTGGCCACGAAATTGCGAACCGTCATGTCTTCGATCATGCGCCGGCGCAACGGGCTCATCGCCTGGTCGGTCATGGAGGTGCTCCTGTCTTGAGTGAGGTTGACGACCCCTCGATCTCAAGACAGCACGCTTCCATCCCGCTACTGGTGCTACTGCCGTGCCAGCCGCACCAAGCGCCCTACCGCGCGAGCGGTTTAGTCCTGTGCGGGAAGGTGGACGTTGATCAACTATTGCTCGTCAACCTCGACTTATGAGCGCGCGTCCTATTTGCCGCGCTCGAGCGCGTTGCGATCCCATTTCGCCAGGTCGGCCGCGGCTTCATAGGTCTCCTGCAGAAATCCAAGCACGAGCGCATCGGGATCGCGCGCATCCCTCACTGCATCGTAGGGCAAGATGAATTGTCCGAGGTTGTTGTCGTAGAAGGCTTCGGCGGTGCGCAGGCGCGTATCGCCATAGCCGGCCGGCTCCGGATAGGCGTAGACGTAAAATTCGGCGCGGCCATAGCCGCCGTTTCCCGGCCAGAAGCCGCAGCTTGAGACCTCGTGCGAATAAGCTTCCGCCATCACCCAGCTGGCGACGTTGGGCGTGACGCCCTTGGGCGGCGGCGCGGTGCGGCCGGAAAAGCGCGTGACCGCGAGATCGAAGCTGCCCCAGAAGAAATGCACCGGGCTTGCCTTACCGATGAAGCGGGCGCGAAATTCATTCATGATCCGAGCGGATTGCGTGAGCGCCTGGCGGAAGCGCGAAGCATACTCGGCATCGTAATGCGCATGCGCGCGATCCTGGTCGAACGGCGCCGCATTCTCGATCTCGCTCGGCATCGTCCAGATGTGCACGTCGATATCGAGGCCGCGCAATCGCCGCATGAACTCGGCATAAAAATCCGCGACTGACATGGGCCGCAGCGCAAAGCTTTCCACGCGTCCGTCGCTTGTGACGATGCGCAGCCGATGTTCGACGAAATCGAAGACAATATCGAACGTGCGCCCGGCACAAAAATTCGCGGGCGCGGCGAGGCCGCGCGAGTTCACATGCAATGTGACGTTCCACCAATGATTGACAAGGGGGGTCGTCGCGAGGCGCACCTTTCCTGCGATCTGCGTCCAACGGTGCAGCGTCTCGCAGGTGTCGCGCCACGCCGACAGCGGCAGGTCCGGCCAAAGCGAATTCCCGCTCATATCGGTCTTCGACGGCTCAGTCGCGCGCTATATTGCCGAGCCGAACCGTGCGCCATCCACTCTTTAGCGCGCCCCGCAGCGGCGCGGGAAGAAACGACAAGCGCGGCGCCAGGCCGGCCTTGCGGGTCGCGGCGAAGGGCGCTGAGGCATCATACGCGATACGGCGAATGGTCGCGGTCCGACGCGCAAGATCGACAATCATGTAGGTCGCGCGGCAGTCCGTCCCGCGTGGCGCGCCGACCGTACCGGGGTTGATCAGGTAGTACGCGTCGTCGCGCAGGCGCACTTCCTGCTCCGGCCGCGACACCGTTCGGCCATTGCGAAATTCATAGATCGCAACCTCATGCGTATGCCCGAACGCGCAAAGGCGCGCGCCGGATGGATGGGCCATGAGCGCCTTGAAGCTGAGCGCCCGATTTTCGTCGTTGTCGAGCCTGACGATCTCGCAGCCGGTCTCGGGATGCAGCGCTCCATGCACCGCAATGAGTTCGCCCTCGATGTCGGCCTTGAGCGGAAGGCCGGCGAGGAACGCGAGGTCCTCGCTCATCAGGCGCTCGCGGGTCCAGGCGACGGCGTGCGCGGCAGTATTGCTGAAAGTCTCGGTCGTGATCTGTCCGCAGACGGCGCGGTCGTGGTTGCCCGCGATGCACAGCGCGCGGACGTCGCGAAGGAGCGCAATACATTCGCCGGGATTCGTGTTGTATCCGACGATGTCGCCGAGACAGACGATGCGATCGACCGATTGCGGCGCGATGTCGTTGAGCGTGGCCTGCAGCGCCTCGACATTGGCGTGGACTTCGGAAATCAGCGCCAGCTTCACGGGGAGAACCGATTGCGCCGGCGCCAGACCCCCGCTTGTTCTCGTTCGAGGTGCCGGCCGATCAGACGATGGAGCGTCGCGTGCAAGACCGGCAGCGGGTCGTCCCATGACAAAGCCGACTTCGCTTCGCAACCGAGAACCCAGGGCACCCACGTCCTCAGCGGCACGCCGCCTGCTCTGGCGGCGGGGAAATCCTTCCACACGCGGCACCAGCGGACTCCTGCTCTCGCCCGCGCTGACGGCGGCCGCGGCAGTCCCACGAGATCGGCATAAACCAGCGCCGGAATGTTGACGCCGGCAATTGCGCCCGGGTGATGCCACAGGTTGAAGCGAGGATTGATCTCCAAGAGATGGAGGTTGCCCTGCGGATCGCGCTTGAAGTCGAGTTTGGCGACGCCGGTCAGCGCCAGCCGTTCGACGATGGCGCGACCTTGCCGTTGCACGTCGGCGGCGTCGGTGATCTCGAGCGCGGTGGTGTGGCCGTAGCACAGCGGATAGGTGCGGATCTTGCGGCCGGTGAACTCGCCGACAACGCCGCCGCGTTGATCGACGTAACAGTGATAGCTTTCGATCCTGGCTTCCGCGCCGGGGATGAATTCCTGCGCCAGGAGCTCGAGGCCGACGGTACGCAATTGCGGCCACAGGCTGCGCCAGGCGTCAGCGTTCTCGACGCCAAGCGCTTTGCGCAATCCCCAACTGTCGTTCCAGCGCTCGAGCCGGGTCAGCGGCTTGATGATGAGCGGGAAGCGAAGGCCGAGATCGGTAGGCTCGAGGCCGGCAGGATCGAAGCCGGCAGGATCGAAGCGGCGCGCCGCCGGCACCGGCAGGCCGTGGCGTTCCGCCAGTGCTTGAAAGCGCGCTTTGTCGAGGAGGTCTTCGACGAGCGGCGCGTCGGCAACGACGAAGCGGAACGCCTGCGCCAGGCGCTCGCGGAACCGCGAGACCAGCAGGATCTGCCCGTCCTCTTCGTAGAAGAGAACCGGACGCTCGGTCTGCGCTTTGCCGAAGCTCACCAGGGCGTCGAGGAGGCCGTCGACGTTTTTTGAGTAATCATCCCAGGCCAGGCGAGATTGCGCGTAGCGCGAATAGAGCGAGGGAACGCCCGGCCGGGTCACGACCGCGCAGGGAATGCCGGCCAACGCCAGCGGCCGCAACAGATCGATATCGCCCATGACGCAGGCGAGCGCCGGCGGCGCCGGCGAGGCGCGTGAAGCGATCAACCCGCGACCATGCGGTGGCGACAGCCGCCGATGCGACAATGAGCCAATGGCAGACCGGGCATGCGAGACCAAACGCCAGACCAGCGGCGTTTGCTTGATGAAGCGTTTGATCCGCCGTCGCATGGTCGAAGACCAGCACGCCGGCAGGCCGCGCCAGGTCGCGGTCGCCGTGTAATCGTACAGTTTGAGGTCGGTATCGGACCAGTCCAGCTTGTAGGGCTCGTCTCCGATCGTGAAATCGAAACGCTTCAGGCCCAGCCTGATCGCGTGCGCCATAAGTTCGCGCAGGTGCAGGGCGCCCGGTCCGTAGTGGGATAGCTCGCCGTCGTCATAACTCGCCAGCACGTGGTAATAGCAGTCGCCGAAAACGATACCGAGATTCGCCGCCGCGCACGCCGGCCCGATCTCCACCCGGCTGATGTGTACCAGGTGCCGGGTTTTTGGATTCGATGCGAGCTCAAGATAGAATTCCCGGTGTCCCGGCCGGGCAAAGATGTCGGCAATTCCCTTGCGGGCGAATGATCGGCTTTTTTGGTCCATCAACGTTTCCAGCGTGCGCCGGGCGTCGTCCGCCTCCGCCGCGGTGATGAAGCGGATTTTGCCATATTCGGACATATGCCTGCGCTTGGCGCGGTCGCGTCGGCGCGTCGCTGAAGAGCGCTTGGCGGTGTAGAATTTCTCCCAATCATCACCCAACTGCGTCAAATGTACGCCGCTGGCGTTGGGCGTGACCCCGAGATAGGTGAATGGATTGACCTGGGCGCCGATTGTTTGCGGCATCTTCTCGAACTCGATCCAATCGTGGCGCAGCAGCGGATCGCGTTGCATTTGCTCTTGCAGCTCCCGCCAGGCCGCGAGGAAGCGATCGGGCGTGACGCATTGCGAAAAGTCGCGTGCGAGCAGCGGCGCGTTGTAGTCGCACAGCTCCTGGCCGAGCCAGCAAAGAAGCCTCGCCGAACGCCTGGGCACGACGCAGAGCGGCAGCAGGAAGGCGGTTTGACCGTCGCCGAAGCGGCCGACGGCGATCACCGGTCGGACGCCCTCACGCAGTCCAACATGTCGATGCCACGTCGCCAGCCAGTCGAACGTCTGGAACGCGGTGCAATCGGCGAGGCGTTCGAAGCGCCGCCATTCGGCTTCGACCGCCGCCAAGTCGCTGTAGATGCGGAGGCTTAGGTGCCGCGGCACTTCGCGAAGACCCTCGGCGCGATCAGCAAATGCCGCCAGCCGGACGTTTACCGGCGCATCCGCATTCCGCAACGCCGTCAATGTCGTGGCGCGTGTCACAGCATTCACTGCAATGGAAAGACTCGCATCTCGATAGGTGATAATTGAGAATAGCTAAGGTTGCCTCGCTATCCGCGGCGCTATGGCGTTAAGGTAAAGCGGGCGTGAATCGCCACGTGCTGCGCCGTAAAGGAAGGCGCGCCCCAGAAGCAGGGCTCGGTGTGCAGGTGACGAACTGGTACAGCTGGGTGGAGTTGAACCACCGACCTCCTGATCCACAGTAAGTTTTCTGGCTCCGACGCAAGCCGACATGATCCGACACGCTGCGTCACGGACCCCGAAATTGTCCTTGTAATGTGAAATTATGTGTGAGACCTTCTGACTTGATGCGCCACGGCACGAAGCAGCGCGTCATCCGGCGGGGTCCGCTAGGGGTCCGCGGACCCGCTGCGGACCCGGACGAAGGTGGGGCAATCATGAAGCTCACGGAGCGGAAAATCGAGAAGCTGGCGGCCGAGCACGGTCGCAAGGACCGGCTCGTTTTCGACGATGAACAGCGCGGCCTTGCCGTGCGCGTGACGGCGAGCGGCGGCAGGACTTATCTGTGCCAATACACGCTACATGGACACAAATGGCGCGTGCCGCTGGGTTCATGTTCGGCCGTCGCGCTTTTCAAAGCGCGACAAGCTGCCGCCGCCGTCATGGGCGACGTGGCGAAGGGCCGGAATCCGGCAGCCGACCGCAAGGAGGCCGCGGCGGTAGAGCGTGCGAGGCGCACGCGCAATCGTCTTACGCTGCGAGTGCTGATTGAGGATTGGAACCACCTTCGTCTTGCTGGCAAGAGGCCGAGCTATGCCGCGGAAGCGGTACGCGCGCTGCATTACGCCTTCTCTGATCACCTGGATGACGCCGCAGAGGACTTAGACCGGGCGGCCGTTGTGCGCGCCCTGGACGGCCTGACGCGGCGCCGCAGGCGCAAGGATCGCGGAGCGGAGAAGCCCAAGGGCGCCGCCATGACTGGCCGCACGGCTGCCTATGGGCGGGCGGCCTTTGCATGGGCACTGAAGCGCGGCGCGGTGCGCGTCAATCCGTTTGCGGATTTGGCGATCGACAAGAGCATTGCGAAGCGCGAGCGTGTACTCACTGACGCTGAAATTGCGGAGATTTGGCGCGGCACGGGCGACGCCGCGTCGCCCTACGGCACGATCATTCGGCTGCTGATCCTCACCGGCCAGCGCCGCGGCGAAGTAGCGGGCGTGAGGTGGGACGAAATCTCGGACGACTTGGCTACCTGGACACTGCCGGGCGAGCGCACGAAAAACGGCGCGGCGCATACCGTACCCCTTAGTGCGGCGGCTCAAGATGTTCTCAGGGCGGTGCTGCCAGAAGATGCAAACGAACGGCGCGCGAGCGGTGGGCTTGTGCTTCCGGGCGCCGCAGGTACGCCATTCGCGGGTTGGTCAAAAGCGAAGCGCACACTCGATAAGGTGATCATGAATGCCCGCGCCAAATCCGCCGCGGCAGTGGGTACGAGCCCGGCGCCGCTTGTCCCGTGGAGCGTGCATGATCTGCGACGCACCGTCGCCACCGGGTTGCAACGGCTCGGTGTGCGGCTCGAAGTCACAGAAGCCCTTTTGAACCATATCAGCGGCAGCCGTGGCGGCATTGCCGGGGTCTATCAGCGGCACGATTGGGCAGCTGAGAAACGCGCCGCGCTCGATGCATGGGCGGCGCACCTTGTTCCGATTGTGCAAGGCCGGACTGCTGGCGACAACGTAGTGACGCTGGCACGCGTGGGCTGATCGCTGTGAAATATAAAAATGACTCTAAGGCCGCGCCGTCGGTAGGTGGTGGAGCACCGGCAACGATCGAGCCGAACGATGAGAGGATGCCGCATGAGTCCCGTTATCGCCGAGCGCGCCTTCGAGGAGGCAATCGAATGCGGGCTGCTTCAGCACGGTCCCGACGCCGTGCGGGCGTGCGGATGCTTCGCTCTGACGGAGCCGAGACCGGCGTCGCGGAGCCGCACATAGCGGAGCAGAGCCGGTCTCGGCGGGCCGCAAGTCGTGCGTTAGAGGTTATGCACGGTTCTTGAAGCGCCGGCTGTCGTTGCCGGTCTCGATGATGTCGCAGTGGTGTGTCAGTCGATCGAGCCTGGCGGTCGTCATTTTGGCGTCGCCGAAGCCAGATTGGTGGTGATCAGGAGCGACGTGTTCTCATAGAGCTTGCTGATCAGGTGGAACAACAACTGGCCGCCGGACTGACTGAACGGCAGGTAGCCGAGTTCGTCGATGACGATGAGATCTTGGCGCAGCAGCTTCTCGGACTCATCGCGCCGGGCAAGACCCTTACCGGCAATCTCATCGAAGCTGGCGCGCATGCCGTAGAGCTTCAGTTCGCTCATGGCTTCCAGAATCTCATGGCGTTCCATCAGGCAATCTTCCTTATGCTGTCGTAGCGGCCACAATCGGCCGCGGGTTCGATCTTGAGGCGAAGCGCGTCGGGCGTTGTGATGCTGGGCGGCGCTGCAGGCTGCTGCCGGCGCGCCAGCACGGTCAGGATCGCATCGCCGCTGGCGATGCCCGCCTCGAGCGCTTCGGCACAGGCCGCCTCGACCGCGGCCAGGCCGTGATCGAGCACCGCGCCCAGCACTTTGACGAACTGTCGATCCCCGTCGGTGTTGCTTCAGCTTGGCGCGAACCTGGGTCAGCGCGGACGGCAGAGCCCAATCCTTGAATGGGGCGCCATTGCGCAAGGCGCCGGGCTTCTTCATCAGTACCGGCAGATAATGCCAGGGATCGTAGATGATCTGGTCGCGCCGGAACTGGCGCGGATGGTCGGCGACCCGGTTTCGTGGACACCCAAGTGTTTGAGTTTTCGGAGTCCACGATGGCAAAGAAGCACCCCCCTTATGCGCCGGAGTTTCGCCGGCAGATGATAGAACTGGTTCGTGCTGGTCGCACGCCGGAGGAATTAGCGAAGGAGTTCGAGCCGTCGGCGCAGGCGATCCGCAACTGGGTCGCCCAGGCCGACCGCGACGAGGGCC
>JBEKNW010000201.1:0-7488 GCA_049522435.1 Xanthobacteraceae bacterium | reverse complement strand
AACGAGGGCGACCTCCTCCAGGCGATGAAACGCCTCGTCCGCCACCAGCATGACGCGGCGGCGGTGGAACGCGCCGAGCGTCGAGCGATGGCCGATCGAGATGATGGTCGTGCCCTTGAGCCGATCCTGCAGCAGCCGGTAGAGCGCCGCCTCGGCCGGCTCGTCCAGCGACGCCGTCGCCTCGTCGAGCAACAGGTAATCGGGCGCGTGCAGCAGCGCCCGCGCGATGGCGAGCCGCTGCTGCTCGCCGAGCGAAAGCATGCGGTTCCAGTGCGCCTCCTCGTTGAGCCGCCCGATCAGTCCGGGAAGGCCGACGGCGGCGAGCGCCTCGGCGATGCGAGCATCGTCGAACGTGCCGATCTTGGCCGGGTAGGCGACGGCCGAGGCGAGCATCGCCACCGGAAAATAGGGCCGTTGCGGCACCAGCATGACCTTGGCGCCTGACGGTATGGTCACGCGGCCCGATCCGAACGGCCAGATTCCGGCGACGGCGCGGAACAGGGTCGATTTGCCCGCCCCCGAAGGGCCGGTGACCAGAACGCGCTCGCCGGCGGAAAGCGCCATGTGTTTGGCGCTGACGAGCGGCTCGCCCTTGGGCAGGCGCACGTCGAGATGATCAATTGTGATTGCCGCACTGGCGTCGCGCGGCACGACCTCGATCGCCGGCGGCGTCAGGGCGGCAGCGCGGCCGGCCGCGATCGCGTCCTCGAAACCGGACAAGCGCTCGATCACCGCGCGCCATTCGGCGATCTGCCGATACGACGTGATGAAGTACGACAGCGCGGTCTGCACGCTATTGAAGGCGGATGCCGTCTGCATCAAGCCGCCCAGCAGCATGGCGCCGGAGAAATAGGCCGGGCTCACCACGACATAGGGAAAGATCACCGAGGCCTGCGAATAGCTCGCGGTGAAGAAGGTGAGCTGCTTGGTCCGCTGCATGATCGCAATCCAGTTGGCGACCACCAGGCCGAAACGGTTGAGATGCCGCTCGCGCTCGGCCGCTTCGCCGCGCAACGCGGCGATCTGCTCGGCATTCTCGCGCGTGCGCACGAGATTGAAGCGGAAATCGGCCTCGAAGCGCTGCTGCTGGAAATTGAGCGGGATCAATCGCCAGCCGATCAGGTGCGTCAGTGCGGTGCCGATCACGGCATAGATCAGCGCCGCCCAGACCAGATAGCCAGGTATATCGAAGGCGGCGCCGAACAAGTGCAGCGGCGCCTGCGCCGACAAGCCCCATAAAATGACGATGAACGAGAACATCGTCACGACGGCGTTGAGCAATCCGAGACTGATCGTAAGCGTGTACTGCACGAACATCTGCAGGTCTTCGGCGATGCGCTGGTCCGGGTTGTCGGCGGCGTCGCCGAGAAGCTGCATGCGATAATGGTTCGCGGTATTGAGCCATTGGCGCAGATAGGTCTGCGTCATCCAGCGCCGCCAGCGGATCTGCAACCACTGATTGAGATAGAGCTGATAGACCGCGAGCACGGTATAGACGGCGGCGAGCCCGCAGAAGAACAGGACGGCGCTGACGAAGGCGGTCCAGTTGTGGTCCTGCAAAGTATTGTAAAAGCGATTGTACCATTCGTTCAGGATCACCTGCAGGGCGACGAACGACAGTTCGATCGCGACCACCGCACCGAGCAGAATGCGTCCCCGCCAGCGGTCTTCCGAACGGTAATAAGGAATGGACAGCCGCCAGATCGTGGCGAGCGTCGAGCCGAAGCCTTTCACGAAAAACCTCCGTCTGGTGCGGAATGGACATATGCTGGATGGACATGGGGCAATGCGGGACGATCAACAAGCATCGAAAAGACGATCGACAAGCCTTCGGCCATCGACCGGAGCCTGATGTTGCGCTGCACTATCATAACCCTCCGCTCGGGCGGTGGCCTGTGCGACATCCTGCGACGATCGTTTGATGGCGATTGCCGCGGAACTCGCATAATTTCCCTGTGGCTAGCAAGAAATCTTGCTTTCTTCATGTCACGGCAAGGGGCATTCTTGCATGGCGCGCGTTCGGCCATCGAACGCCGAGGTCAGAAAAGCCGCTTACGGGCCCAGCTGGGAGGGACTGTCAATGTTCACGCAAATCCTCGATCCGACCGGAAACCTTTTCGTGACCTGGGTGGTTGCGCTCATTCCGGTCGTCCTGCTGCTTTTCCTGCTTGCGGGCCTGCGCCTATCGGCGTGGCTCGCCGTGCTGATCGGCTCGATCGTCACCTACCTGCTCGCAATATGGGTATGGAAGATGCCGATCGCAGACGGCCTGCGCGCCTATGTTTACGGCTCCGCCACCGGCGTTTGGAACGTCGATTGGATCGTGTTTTGGGGAGTGATGCTGTTCAATACCATGGTCACGACCGGCGCCTTCGACAAGCTGCGGCGCTGGCTCATTCAGCAGGGAACCCGCGACGTGCGGGTGCAGACCATCCTGTTCGCCTGGGCCTTCGGCGCGCTGCTCGAAGGGCTGGTGGGGTTCGGCTACCCCTGGGCCTTTGTCGCCCCGATTCTGATCACGCTCGGCATTCCGGCGCTCGATGCCATCCGCGTCGCGGCCATCGCCAACAACGCGCCGGTTTCCTACGGGGCGTTGGGCGCTCCGATCATCGCGCTCGCCGCGGTGACCGGCATGCCGCTCCTTGCCTTGGCTGGCTCGGTCGGCAAGATCGTGGCGATCCTGGCGCTGCTGCCGCCCTGGATCCTGCTTTATCTGGTCTCGGGCCGCAAAGGCATGTGGTCGGCCTGGCCGCTCGCCGTGGTCGGCTCGCTCGGCTATATCGCCGGGCAATTGCCGACATCGGTCTATCTCGGGCCATATCTGCCCGACGTGATCGGCGCGATCGTCTGCTTCGGCTGTCTTCTGGTTCTGCTCAAGGTCTGGCACCCGGCGCGCATGCTCGGCTATGGCGGCGTTCCCATAACGGCGGCGGAGGAAGCGCAGGCTGAGGGACATGGGCTGTCGGCCGGGGAGGTGTTCCAGGGCTGGCTGCCGATCATCATCCTCATTGCCATCGTCGTCGCCTGGACCGGCCCGTGGTCGAAGCTGCCGGCAATCGTCGTGCTCCACCTCCAGGTCACCGCCGCCACCACGTTGACGCCGGGCGGCACCATCGCCGCCATCTTCAACTGGACGCCGTTCGTCGGCGGCAGCGCGATCCTGGCGTCGTGGATCGTGGTGGCGCTGCTGCTGCGCATCAACGGCGAGCAACTGGTCGCGATCTTCAAGAAGACCTGGGACCAGATGTGGGGCGCCTTGCTGGTCGGCGTGTTCATCTTCGGGCTGGCCTATGTCTTTAACTTCTCGGGCATGGCGGGCTCGCTCGCCAAAGCCTTCTCCGAGATCGGGCCATACTTCATCGTCGTGGCGCCCATCCTCGGCTTCATCGGCGTGGCTTTGTCCGGCAGCAACACCTCGACCAACGCCATGTTCGGCAAATTCCAGGCGCTGGTCGGGCAAGTGCTCGGCTTCCCGCTGATGCTGTTGCCGACGCTGAACTCGGTCGGCGCCGAGATCGGCAAGCCGATCGCGCCGCAAACCGCGAGCGTCGGCGTGTCGACCAGCAAGTACGTCCGCAACGAAGGCGAGGTGATCCGCCACAATTTCGGCTGGACGCTCGTGCTCCTCGCCTATCTCGTGTTGATCGGGGTGGCCTGCTATCTGTTCTTCCCGGGCATCGCAGATCTGCCGAAAGCATAACTGCACGCGGACTTGCTCAGGCGAACTCCCTCTCCGGCCGAACTCGGGTGTTTCCGACTTCGGCCGGGAGAGGGTTGGGGTGAGGGGAGGAATCCCGCCGCGAAATTCCCAAGAACCGACTTGACGCCGGCCGTCGGCATGCGGTTCAGGATTTCAGTTTGCGCATGATCTTTTCCGAAAGCCGGCTTCCACTTTTCGGGATCATGCTTTAAATCGTTGCGCGCGACCGCCCGGCCGCGCATTTTTATGCGCACCCAACGCGGAGACGAATATGGTCAGCCTGCGCCGGCGCTTTGCCGGCTGTCTCGTTTGCGCTCTCGTTTCGAGTTCGATTTGGCCGGCTATGGCCAGCGAGCACGCGTTCCCGTTCGACCGCGAGCTGATGCTCGACGCGGCGCCCATGCCCGGTTCCAAGCGCGTGCCGATCCTTGAAATCGCCGAGAACGGCGCCGCCTCGATCGATTTATGGTGCGCGAGTGCACGGGGTCAGGCCAACATCGGCGAGGATACGATCACCATTGTGGCGGGCGAGGTTCAACCGGCGCAGTGCGCGCCGGAGCGCCAAAGCGGCGACGAGAATTTGCTGGCGGCGCTCGCGCAGGTCACGAACTGGCGCCGCCGCGGCGACATCATCGAACTCCAAGGCGCAACCACGCTGCGCTTCCGATTGATGACGAATTGATGCGCCACGCTCCGGCGATCACAATTTGACCGCGCGCGCCATGATGAAGTGCAGATGGATGGCGTTGTCTTCGAAGACCTCGCTGATCATCGCCTCGTATTCGGCGCGGAGCTGAGCAAGCTTGGCCGGATCGTTCTTAAGCGAATCGACGACCTTTACCAGCGCGGCGATCGTGGCCTCTTGTGCAATGCGGGTGTGCTGCGGGCTGAGGCTGGGCATGATCATGGTGTCGCGCTCAAACAGGAGGTCGGTCACCGACTCGCCGAGTCGCTCGCGAATGACGTCAGGGTCGCCCCACAAGGCCGGCGATGGCGCTGCAGCAACTGCCGAGGGAGGCGGCGGCAAATAGCGCGCTATGAAGGTAAACTGACGCCCCATGAATAGCTCCGGCGGCCAGGTTGAGAACGCAATACGACCCCCGGCCTTGAGCACCCGCAGCATCTCTTGCACTGCCACGGCGGGACGCGGGGCGAAGATGTGGCCGTATTGGCTGAGAACGACATCGAACGAGGCGTCCGGATAAGGCAGCGCTTCGGCATCCCCTTCAACGAAGTCGATATCGACGGCTGCAACAGTCGCGTTCCGGCGCGCCCGCTCAAGAAGCGCCGGCGATAGATCAAGCCCGGACACTTTTGCACCCCGGCGGGCGGCCGTGACCGCGACGACGCCGGTGCCACAGGCGGCATCAAGTACTCTCTGCCCTGGAGCCACCTGCGCGAATTTCACCAACTTCGCTGCCGGCATGGTGGTGAACGTTTCCATCGGTGCAAACAACGCCCAGGCTTCGCGCTGGGCCGCCTTGAACTTCGCGTATGGATCGGCATTCGCAGTCGTCATCGTCTCTTCCCACGCGACGTTCGGCCTGCGCGCTGTCGAAAGGCCTCTGGCACAGCCGGTCGGCGCGCGTGTAGACGGCGCCGAACCTACCCGCAAGGGAGGGAAGGAAACAGAGGAAAAAGGGCGCGGTTTGCACCGCGCCCGTTATCGGTCTCGATTTTGGCCGGCGATCCCGGGTCTGCGCTGCGCCGCTTCGCGCGCCACCCCCTCAAACCTTCCCCGCGCAAGGAGCGGGGCAACGCATTGACGGCCGTCACGGCGGGCGGCGCTGACGTTTGCTCGATCGTGTCAGCTCACGTCCTGCTCAGCTTGCCTGACGCGGTACGCGGCCGGAAATTCTGTAGGCTCCAGTAGCAGCCGGTCTGCATCCCGAGCTGGAAGCCTCCGGTCGACGGCGTGAACAGATATTCCTGGCAGCTCGGCGCGCCCGGCGTCCGCTGCACCGCGTAGTCGTACACAAGCTGTCCCGTGTTGAGGGTCTTGTATACGGTGACGTGGCCGGCCTTGGCGTTCGGCATCTTGTAATGCGCCTTCACCTTCTCGAATCCCTCCTGCAGATCGGCCGTGATGGCGTGATTGGAATATTGCGCGACGCCGATCCAGCCCGGGAGCGGGACGTCGCCCTTGTTCTGCAATTGCGTGTCGAAATTCACCACCAGCTTGCCCGGGCCGTTGATCAAGAAGAAATCATCGAACGCGTTGACGTCCGGCTGAGCCGTCTTGCTCGCGCTCTGCGCTTCCAGGTTCAGCAACATCGGACTGTGCGCGAGCGGATCGAGGTTCGCGGACTGGAAGAATTGGGTCAGCGATTGGGCGCTCGCTGGAGCGATCGCCAGCGTCGCAGCAACGACGCCGAGCAGCAAAGCCTTGCGCATGGAAAGTCCTCCCGATGGCTATATTCGCAATGGACGAAGAACCGCATTATAATTGTACGCAGCCCGTTATGCAATCGGTAGCTGTTTCCCTGGCCGCGGTGAAAGACAACGCCCACATCAACAAAAAGGGCGCGGTTTGCACCGCGCCCTTCCTCATCCGGCGAGCGAAGAAATCAGAAACCCATCCCGCCCATGCCGCCGCCGCCGCCCGGCATCGCCGGCATCGCCGGCTGCTCCTTCGGCGTTTCGGCGACCATGGCTTCGGTCGTGACCAAAAGGCCGGCGATGGAGGCCGCATCCTGCAGCGCCGCGCGCACGACCTTGGCCGGGTCGACGATGCCCTTCTCGACCATGTCGACATACTCCTCGGTCTGCGCGTCGAAGCCGAACGTCTCCGACTTGTTCTCCAGGATCTTGTTGACCACGATCGAACCTTCGACGCCGGAATTCTCGGCGATCTGGCGCGCCGGGGTCTCCAACGCCTTGAGGATGATGTTGATGCCGGCCTGGACGTCGGCGTTGTCGTTGTGGAGCTTGCCGATCGTTTTCTTGGCGCGCAGCAAGGCGACGCCGCCGCCGGGCACGATGCCCTCCTCGACTGCGGCGCGGGTGGCGTTAAGCGCGTCCTCGACGCGATCCTTCTTCTCCTTCACCTCGACCTCGGTGGCGCCGCCGACGCGGATCACCGCGACGCCGCCGGCCAGCTTGGCTAGCCGCTCCTGCAGCTTCTCGCGATCGTAATCGGAGGTGGTCTCCTCGATCTGCGACTTGATCTGCTGCACGCGGCCCTCGATGTCCTTCTTCTTGCCGGCGCCGTCGATGATCGTGGTCTTCTCCTTATCGATCACTACCTTCTTGGCGCGGCCGAGCATCGCGACCGTGACGTTTTCGAGCTTGATGCCGAGATCCTCGGAGATGAGCTGGCCGCCGGTAAGCACCGCGATGTCCTCGAGCATGGCCTTGCGGCGATCACCAAAGCCTGGAGCCTTCACCGCCGCGACCTTCAAACCCCCGCGCAGCTTGTTGACCACGAGCGTGGCCAGCGCCTCGCCCTCGATGTCCTCGGCGACGATGAGCAGCGGCTTGCCCGCCTGCACCACCGCTTCGAGCACCGGCAGCATCGCCTGCAGCGAGGAGAGCTTCTTCTCGTGCAGCAGCACGTAAGCGTCCTCGAGCTCGGCCACCATCTTCTCGGCATTGGTGATGAAGTAGGGCGAGAGATAACCGCGGTCGAACTGCATGCCCTCGACGATCTCGACGTCGGTCTCGAGCGACTTGGCCTCTTCGACCGTGATCACGCCCTCGTTGCCGACCTTTTGCATCGCGTTGGCAATCATCTTGCCGATGGTCGCATCGCCGTTGGAGGAGATGGTGCCGACCTGGGCGACCTCGGC
>JBEKNW010000200.1:0-8012 GCA_049522435.1 Xanthobacteraceae bacterium | reverse complement strand
AAACGCCCCTCAGGTCGAACAAAGAAACTGAACAGAGAGCGAAGAAAATGCGACACCAGAAGTGACATGCTGCAAAAAAGCACTTGACAGAAAGAGCCCCATACAAGGGTGGGCAAAGGCGCGAAGCGCCATGCCCACGTCGTGCGTTGCCGGCAGTTCCGCGTGGGCTTCGCGGAGCCTGTCATCGGGCCGGCCACTTCAGGCCGGTCCCGTTGGCTCAGCCCACCCTACGGCAGCGGCGATCTATTTCCCTATCGCCTTCTCATACGGATAGATCACCTCGCCGCTCTTGAATTGCGGGGGGTAGACGACAACCTCCGTTTTCAGATCGCGGAACTCGTCGACGCTGTTGCTCTTGATGTTCTGGAACTGGGCCGCCAGCATGCGCTCTTCCGCCCATTCGCCTTCCTTGCCGAATTTTATGTCGCCGATCACGGTCTGGAACGTGGCCTTGTGCAGATAGGCGGCAAGCACGTCGTCATTGAGGCTGTTGGTCGCGGCGATGGCGTCGCCGAGCACCTGCAGATCGGCATAGGGCATAACCGGATAGTAGGCGAGCGCGTCGGTCCCGGCGGCCTTGGCGCGCGCCTGGTATTTATTCAGGAAATCGCCGGCGCCCGAAGATTCCGTCCCTTTGACCGGCAACCAGGTCTCAAAATTGACGATGCCGTTGAGCAGCGGCCCAAGCTGGGTCTTGAGCGCGGTCGATTGCAAACCAACCATCGCGCCGCCCCACATCTTCGGCTTGAAGCCCGTTTCGCGGATCGCCTTGATCATGCCGACGGTGTCGAGCGGATAGGAGCAGATCACCAGCAGGTCCGGATTGCGCGCCTCGATCGCGCGCACGATCGAGGTGAAATCGACCGTCGACGGCGGATAGCTCTTGTCGTAGACGATCTTGAATGCGGACGCCTTGGCGTTCTCGCGCGCGCCGGCGCACGCGTTCTGCCCGAACTCGGCGTCGGCATAAGCCAAGGCGACGGTCTCCGGTTTGGGGTTTTGCGCCTGCGCCACCTTGAAGAAGCCGAGCGTGAAGGCCGGCTTCGAGTCCGGGCCGGTCGGGATCATCGAGAAATACCTCGGATATTGGAACGCCTCGTTGATGCCGGAGCCGGACAGACCGATGAGCAACTTTTTCCTCTCGATCGCGATCGGCATGGCCGCGGCGATCTGGGTCGAGGCATAGCCAGAGACGATCAGATCGACCTTGTCGATGTCGAGCAGCTTTGAATAGATACCGGGAACCTGCGCCGGATCGCTCTGATCGTCGTAGTAAACGAGCTTGACCGGCCGGCCGTTGAGCCCGCCCTTGGCATTGACGTCGTCTTCCCAGATCTGCATGGCCACCAGCGCCATTTTGCCGTTGGCGGCGAGCTTGCCGGAGAGCGACATGCCAAAGCCGATCCTGATCGGATCGGCCGCTTTGGCCGGCACCGCGGCCATGACCATCAGCGCCGCGGCCGCGCCCGCCAGGCCCGCTAAGCCGCGCCATCGCCATTTCGCAGACATTCGTCCTCTCCCTGAGTTTGAAGTATCATCCGGCATTCTCTTACGGCTTCTGTCCCGCCGCCAGCCGGATATCCTTGATGATCATGAACAGGTGCCGCGCGTCGGTCGGCGACGGCGTGAAGCCAAAGTGCCGGTAGAACGCGACGGCGCGGTCGTCCTTGGCATGAACCGCGAGCGCGCGCACACCGATCAGGTCGGCGACCTGCAGTGTGCGCCCGAACGCATCGAGCAGCAGGCCGGAACCGATGCCGCGGCCTTGCGCCTTGGTATGGACGGCGAGGCGCGCGAGCACCAAGAGCGGGATCGGATGGCGGGGCATGCCCTTGACGACGCGCTCGGGAGCTTGCGCGTGCAAAACCTCGCCGGCGACGATCGTGTAGAAGCCGACAACCTCGTTGTCGCTCACGGCGACATAGGTCTGTGACGCGTTGGCGTGTTGCGCTTGCAGCGCGTGACGGATAAGGAAGCGATCAAGCTCCGGTTGCCCGCAGGTGAATGGCTCGACGGCGTGAGTGCGATGCAGCTTTTCGATATGAAGCGAATGCGTCACGGCTCGCTTTTGCGATCGAACACCGAAGGCTCGCGAAACAGCCGCTCCAGGCGCGGATGACGGCGCGGCGGCGCATCGAGCGCGGCCACGAAGGCGTCCCATCTCTTGCCATCGAGCGTGAACACGCGCCGATCGGCGAGCCGCTCCTCGGCCTCGCGCAGCGCGGTGTCGAGCACGAATTCGCTGACGGACTTGCGTTCGGCGGCTGCCGCTGCCTGCAAGGTCTGTTTCGCTGCCCGGCTCAGCCGAAGATCGAGCTTTTCCGTCCGATTGGTGCGTCGGGTCATTTTGCCTCCTGAGTTGAAGGATCGACGATTTGCCCGACAATGTCACGACAAATTACTCTCGCACCGACGGCGGCGCATCGCGCCAGCCGGAAAAGTCTCGGCGAGCGTGTGGTCGCCCGCGGACGCACAGGATTGTTGCAGCGATGCAATAAGATAGCTGCGAAACCGGATTTTAACCGTGGCGATTCTTCCGGCCTTAACGGCCCCTCGGCCACAATGGCGGGCATGCAAGTACCAAACATGGCGCCGAGGGGGGAGGTTGAGACCGCTTGGCGGTTTCTGCTGCTGAACTGGCTGCTCGCCGGCGCCATGGCCGCGGCGCTCGCCGTCAGTCTCGTGTTCACCAACTTCACCATCGATCTGCCGGGCATCGCCATCGGCGTCGGCTTTGTCGGCGTCTATAGCGGCTTTTCTTATGCCAATGCCCGTTCGCGCAAGCGGCGCGATCCGCAAGTGATGTTCGTGCTCGGCGGCACGGCACAGCTTGTCCTGATCACCGCGGTGATGACGCCGCTCACCTACGTTGCCGCATCAACAAACCTGCCGCTGCAAGATGCAAATCTTCTCGCTCTCGACCGGGCATTGGGCCTCGACTGGGCGGCCTATGTGAATTTCGTCAACGATCACCCGACGCTCGCCGCTTGGCTGAGCTACGGTTACACCATGATCCGCTGGCCGATCTTCGCCATCCCGGTCGTGCTGGCGGCGAAGCGGCGTTATCAGCGCATCGAAGAATTCATCTTCGCCTTCGGCGTGGCCTTGATCGCGACCACGATCGTTTCCGCGCTGGTGCCGGCGATCGGCGTTTATCAGCAGATCGGGCTCGATCCCGGAACGCTGAAAAACATCGAAGCGGGAGCCTATCTCGAACAGCTGCGCGACTTGGCGCCGACGCGCGCGGGCAGCTTGCGCGATCTCGAACTATCGGGTCTCGCCGGCATCGTAACTTTTCCGAGCTTTCATGCAGCCTCCGCCGTGCTCTATTCCTGGGCGTTGTGGCCTGCCAAATGGATGCGGCCTATCGTCGTGTTGGCGAACGGCGCCATGCTGGCGGCGACGCCAATCGTTGGGGGTCACTATTTCATCGACCTTGTCGCGGGTCTGGTAATCGCGGTGCTGGCGATCGTCGCGGCTCTCCGGGTCGGACAGATCATCGCTCGACGACAAGTCGGTCGCGCTGTGGCCGCGCTCATCCCCGCCGCCGTGCCGGCCGAGTGAGCCTCATGGCGCGGGCGTGCCCACGCTCCATCTGAGCCTGCGCGCCACGCATCGAGGCACGAACTTCATCGAGTTTTAAGGCTGGAATCCTAGCCTTGTCGGGTAACGCCAACGCGGAGCCTCCCTCCCGATGTCCTTGCCAGCGATTTATCCTGGAGTCTCCCGAGATCCACGGAACGGCACCCGCAATTTCCTATTGCTGATCTGGGCCGTCACCGTGTTTTCGCTATACATGACTTCGGGCATCAACAGCCTGTCCACCGACGACGCCATGAGACTGGTTGAAGTTCGCGATCTTCTCGCGGGACAAAGCTGGTTCGATATGACGCAATATCGCCTGGACCCGCCGACCGGCGTCGCGACACATTGGTCGCGTTTGATCGACCTTCCGCTCGCGCTGATGATCAAATTCGGTTCGATGTTTGTGTCAACGGCTGTTGCCGAGAAGATTGCTCTCATCGCATGGCCCACGACGCTGCTGCTTGTCTTTCTCGCCGGAGTTTCGCGGCTCGCATATGAACTTGCCGGCCACACTGCGGCGCGCATAGCGCTGGTTTTCGCCGTCCTCATGGCGCCGGTACTGCAGAATTTTCGTTCTGGCGCTATCCATCACCACAATGTGCAACTCGCGCTGACAATCTGGGCGCTGGCCTTTTTCGCGCGCATGCCGGCACGCCCGCGCGACGGCGCCATTGCCGGCTTTCTTTGCGCGCTCTCCGTCGCGATCGGACAGCAAATGGTTCCGGCGGTCGCAATGCTCGCCGCCGTCGTGGCTTTGCGCTGGGTCGTCGATGGCGACAGATGCAAAGGCACGACCGTAGCCTATGCGGTCGCGCTGGCGGCAGGAGCGATCATCCTCGGCGTCGCAACGATCGCACCCGGCAGCTACCTCACCGTCGAATGCGATGCGATCTCGATCGCCCAGGTCGGTGCTCTCGTTCTCGGCGGCTTTGGTCTTGCCGCTCTCGCCATGTTGCCGCGCTTGAATTCCATCGCCAGCCGAGTGGTTGTTGCGGGCGGCTTGGCGGCATTGCTCGCCGCCTACGTCAAACTCGGCGCCCCACAATGCCTCGGCGACCCCTACGCGCAACTCGATCCCCGTCTTGCCGATTTGTGGCTCTCCTCGGTCGCCGAGGCCCGCAATCTGTTCTCGATGATGCGCGATCTGCCGCAGCAGGTTCCCGCATATTATGGCATTCCGCTTGCTGCGCTCGTCCTCGGCACAATCCAGTGCGTGCGGGAAAACGGACAGCAGCGGTGGAACTGGATCGCCTGCACCGCAGCACAGGCGGCGTTTGCGCTGGTCTCCGTTTGGGAATTGCGTGGCGCCGGTGGCGCCAACGCATTGGGTGCCGTGCTCGTCCCCGCTGCGCTGCTGCAATTGATCCCAGCACCGGAAGGCCGCGCATCGTATTTCGGCATCCCCCGCTTAGCGTTGGTCGCCATGCTGTTTCTCAACCCCATTACGCTGTTGGCGCTCGGCAGCGGCGCAGCACACGCTGTCGCGGCCGCTGCCGTTAGGACGCAGCGAATCGTCACCAGCGGCGACGCTGGCACATGCCAGCGCGCTGCCGACTACACACCGCTCGCCACCCTTCCCGGCGGGCGCGTGCTTGCCTTTATCGATTCCGGCCCGTTCATTCTCATGGAATCCGCAGACGCCGTACTGGCGGCTCCCTATCACCGCAATCAAGCCGGCAATATCGCCATGCTCGACATGTTCTTGGCTGCGCCGAATGACGCCAAAGTTCGGATGGCCGCGCGCGGTATCGATTATGTCGCGTTCTGTCCAGGTGCCCCGGAGCGCTACAATTACGTCGCCAGCGCTCCCGCCAGCTTGGTGGCGGCACTGAGCCGAAGCGATGTCCCCAGCTTCCTGGAGAGGATTCCGTTCGACGGTACTGATCTTGCTGTCTATCGCGTGCGGCGCTGAGATCGGTTTTCCAGCACGTCGAAGCCCAATTCCCGCTCCACCAGTTCGCCCGTGGTCGATGGCAGTGGTTCTGATGAGCTTGCACGAGGCGCACCGTAGTCCGATCCGTTCCGGCGTATCAGAGCAATCAATCGACCAGGTTTTATTGCCGGCGATCAGGATGGTCTGCCAATAGACGGGGGGACCCTTACGCCACCCCCAGGATCGCGCTCGCTTGCGTAGGTTTTCCTAATCAGAAAATTTCGCGCCGCGATTTTCAAATTTCATTCGCCGACCAACTGAAAATTCCGCGCCGCCCCGAATGCTGCGAACCGCGGCGGCTTCCCTGCCCGGTTGCGGACCTGAGAACTACTCACGCTCTCACTCGGTCACATAGGATTTGCTTAACGAGTGCTGGCTACACTGGCGCGGTGTCCGCGATCAATAATTTATACGCACCATAGCACGATCAAGAGAGTGCGGTCTCGGCCAATACCAACTGGCGCGTTTGCGCCTTCATCTTTTTTCTCTTTATTCTTGCCGCCACGCTCAACGCTATGCGTAGGGACGTGACACTAGGCTTCGACGAAGTCGCGCACGCATCTTATATCGCGTATCTATAACACTCCGGTGAGACGTGGCCCGCCCTTGAAGACATGCGGATGCTTGATCCATCGAGCTTCCGCTTCACCAGCGAGCCGAACTATCTTAACCATCCCTCACCCTATTACGTGCTGCTGGCGCACCTAGGCCCCAATCTCGAAGGCTATCCCGGAGCGCTCATCGTCTATCGGCTGTTCAACGTCGCGTTGGCTGCGATTGGGCTCGCGGCTCTGATGGCGATTGGGCTCCTCGCGCGGCTGTCGCGGTTCACGCTCTATGCCTATGTCGTCCCGCTCGCTTGCATCCCCGTGCTGGCGCCGCTTGCGGGCTCCATTAACAACGACAACGCTGCATTCGCCGGCGGGGGAATTGCCACGCTGTCCGCATGGCAGCTCATGGCCACCGGGAGCCGTGCGTCGCTAATAGCTACGCTCGGCGGCATTATCGTCGCGTCATGGGCGAAGCTCACCGGGCTGCTACTTGTAGGCGGATTGGTTAGCGGCGTTTTGGCCTGGCTTCTATGGCGCGGGCGCTTGCAGCCCCCGATGGATCGTGTTGATCGCGATTGCCGCGCTGCTGGCGATCTCGCCTTATGTCGCATTCTTCGCACAATACGGCAGCCCGGCACCGAACACACCGGGACAAATCGCGATGTTGAAGACAGTCGCGCACGCCGCCGGCTGGGATGGTGCCGAGCGGATGTCGCCTGCCGCCTACGCGGTGCATTTTGTCGCGGAATTCGTCCTTGGATGGCTGCCAACTCTGATGTCACGCAACGCGCTGAATTACGCGGCATTAGTGATCCCGGTCGCAGCGGCGCTGTGCGCCTTCGTCGGTCTTGTGATGTCGGCTCAGCGCATCGCGCGCGGAAATGAGGGTCCAATCGACATTGTGGTTGCGGCTGGCGCACTGGCCTTCACCGGGACGTTCGTTATCCATGGCATCTTCAGCTATGAGCGGCATGTCGCGTACGGCTGGATGATGGACGCCTATCCGCGCTACTACTTACCGTTGGCGGCTCTCGTTCCACTCGCCGGGCTGTCGTTGCTCGCCGCGAGCAAACAGCCGCGCACCCGCGCTATGCTGACCGGCTTCCTAATCGCTAGCCCCGTGGCCACGCTTGCTCTCGTGGCAATGCTTTCCAATACTGCAAGAGCCCACATTTGATTGGCGCAAAGCACGCGAGTTCTACCGGCCGCGCCAACCTTGCGCCGGCGCCGGCGCCGCGCTCCGCAGACATCTCGTAGAGGGCCATCGGCGGCCGAGCCTTGCTTGCGCTTAAATACTCGCTTACGTCCGAAGTACTTATTGCACTGCAATATCAAGTGCGGCACACTAGCGGCCAACGCCATCCACACAATTGCGATCAGCGGTTTGACGGGAGTCCATCATGGCCGTCGCGCAGAAGAGGCCCTCAGCGGCGCCGCTCAAGGACCTCTATGACATTGGCGAGGTGCCGCCGCTCGGTCATGTGCCGGCGAACATGCACGCTTGGGTCATCCGCAAGGACCGTCATGGTCCGCCCGAGAAGGCGATGCAGCGCGAAGTGGTGCCGACCTGGCCGATCGGCGATGACGAGGCGCTGGTCTACGTCATGGCCGGCGGCGTCAACTACAACGGCGTGTGGGCCGGGCTTGGGCAGCCGATCTCGCCGCTCGACATTCACAAGAACCCGTTTCACGTCGCCGGCTCGGACGCCGCCGGCATCGTCTGGGCGGTCGGCTCGAAAGTGCGGCGCTGGAACGTCGGCGACGAAGTGATCGTTCACTGCAATCAGGACGACGGCGACGACGAGGATTGCAATGGCGGCGACCCGCTGTTGTCGCCGTCGCAGCGCATCTGGGGCTACGAGACTCCGGACGGCTCGTTCGCGCAATTCTGCCGCGTGCAGTCGCGCCAGCTCATGCGCAAGCCGCCGCACCTCACCTGGGAA